>NZ_JBNDIT010000002.1:0-358900 GCF_050434545.1 Comamonas sp. 4034
GCCGATGATAGTGCGGATTCCCGTGTGAAAGTAGGTCATCGTCAGGCTTTTATTCCCAAACCCCCTCAGTCTTCGACTGCGGGGGTTTTGCTTTTGCGGGCTCGAAACTGGCGGATTATTTAGGGGCAAAACCTCATGGTATTTGCGCGGATCGCGCTTGCAGATTTTTGACTGATTATGTTTTCTTCGTTGACGCGTGTGGTGCTGCGAACCAGCCTGGTGGCACAAATCATGTGCGCGATGGTATTGGGCGTAGCCATTGGATACCTGATGCCAGAGGGCGCAAGTGGATTGTCCATTTTGGGCAAATTGTTTGTTTCGGCCCTCAAGGCGGTGGCACCGATTCTTGTACTCATTTTGGTTATGGCTGCGATATGTGGCCAGCGCAAGGGTGCCGCGACGCATATGCGGCCCGTGTTGGCTCTCTATCTTGTGGGCACTTTCGCTGCAGCGCTTGTAGGTGTTGCTGCCAGCATGCTCTTTCCTACCATTTTGCATTTGGAAGGCGCTGCCGATGTGAGCCAGGCGCCCAAGGATGTCTCGCAAGTCATGCTGGATCTGCTGATGCAGGTGGTAGATAACCCGGTGCACGCTTTGATGGCGGGTAACTATATTGGAGTGCTCGCCTGGGCGATCGCTTTGGGTTTTGCATTCCGTCATGCGGCGGAGAGCTCCAGGCAAATGATCCAGGATGCCGCAGGGGCAATCACGCAGGTGATTCAGTGGGTGATTCGCCTGGCGCCGCTTGGTGTTTTGGGATTGGTTGCGTCTACCTTTGCAGAGGCAGGCGCCGATGCCCTGGTGGGCTATGTGCGTGTGCTGCTGGTGTTGGTTGGTGCAATGCTTTTTGTTGCTCTTGTGGTGAACCCCTTGATTGTGGGAGCAGTCATTCGTGCGAATCCTTATCCCTTGGTTCTGACTTGCTTGCGCGAGAGTGCTGTGACGGCTTTTTTCACGCGTAGCTCAGCGGCCAACATTCCAGTCAACCTGGCATTGGCCGAAAAGCTGGGCCTGGATCGAGATACCTATTCCATTGCCATTCCGCTGGGTGCCACGATCAATATGGCAGGTGCTGCCATCACGATCAGCGTGTTATCACTGGCGGCGGCTCACACCATGGGTATTCAGGTGGCGCTACCGACTGCAATACTGCTCTGTGTTGTGTCGGCGCTGTGCGCATGCGGCGCATCCGGTGTGGCAGGGGGCTCGCTGCTGCTGATTCCGCTGGCCTGCAGTCTGTTTGGTATCAGTAATGATGTGGTGATGCAGGTCGTGATGGTGGGGATGCTCATCGGCGTTGTACAGGACTCTGCCGAGACCGCGCTGAATTCGTCCACCGATGTGCTCTTTACCGCAGCAGCTTGCATGCGCGCTGATCGACTGCAACAGGCCTGATGGTTTGATTGTGGCGGGTGACAATGGCTCCTGGAAGGAGCCGTTTTTAATGCACAGCACATTTACAGAAATAGCCGCCGTCCCTGGTCAAATACCATCAGCTCACCGGGTTGAAAGTGCGTCCATTCCTCATTGGTGGTGAGGGGGGTTGTGACGACGACGGCGACGCGGTCCTGTGGCGTGGTGCAGGTGGAGAAATCGAGGCTGAGGTCTTCGTCGCTCAGGTGCGCATGCGAGAACGGGTGTGCACGCTCCGTGTAGCAGAGGAATGTGGTGGCATGGGCCCAGAGTGCATCGCCGTTGCAGAGCAGAAAATTAAAGGTGCCATGCGGTGCAATGCGCGCTGCCAGGTCGCGCAAAGTGTGTGTGAGCTCTGCGATGCTTGGCGTGCCTGCGTGGGATTTCCACAGCTCCTGCATGATCCAGCAGAATACGTGTTCGCTGTCGGTATCGCCAACAGGGCGGAAATGTGCATGCAGACGCGGACGAAAGTCCTTCAGATCGCCATTGTGGGCAAAGACCCAGTTCTTGCCCCAGAGTTCTCGTACAAAGGGGTGGCAGTTCTGCAGCAGCACGCGGCCTTGTGTCGCCTTGCGGATGTGTGCGATGACATTGCGGCTTTTGATGGGGTAGCGACGGATCAGCTCCGCCATCGGCGAATCCGCGGCCGGGTGGTGATCCACCAGGTGGCGCAGGCCGCCTTCTTCGAAAAAGGCAATGCCCCAGCCGTCACTGTGGTGGTCCGTGTTGCCGGCACGCTGCGAAAAGCCGGTAAAGCTGAAGTTGATATCGGTGGGGGTGTTGCAGTTCATCCCCAGCAATTGGCACATGGCAGAACACTCTCAAAACGCACTGAAGACCTAGTGTAGACCATCCTCAGCCGCCATCAGTGCGCCGCAGGCGTTGGCCGCGCGCGCAGCTGGAGCGCGGCGATGCCTGCGAGCACGCACACGACAGCCAGCAAGGCAAAGGTATCGCGGAAAGCGGACACGCGCTCTGCCATGGCAATCTCTACCGCCGCCGATTGCGCAGCGTAGTAACCCACGCGCCACTCCAGAAAGATGCCGCACAGGCTGACGCCAGCCGCACCACCCAGCATGCGCAGAAAGCTGAATGTGCTGGAGCCTTGCGAGATGAGGCTTTTGTCCAGCGGGCGCATGCTGCCAAGGGTGAGCGAGGGCAGGATGAAGCCCAGGCCAATGCGGCCCAGCACGGTGTAGCCCACCAGCAGCCACAGCGACGAGCCGGGTTGCAGCACGCCTGTGAGCACAAATGACAGTGCCAGCAGCGCCAGCCCACCTATCACCAGCCAATGGGCCGGCGTGCGGTCGGCCATGCGGCCCGCCAGGGCGATCACGCCGCCCAGCACCAGGCCTGCTGGCAGCATGGTGGTTCCCACCACTGAAGCAGAGTAAGACAGCCCCAGTTGCATGAACACCGGCAGCAGGTAGGTGGATCCAAACAGCGCGGTGCCGTAGATGAAGGCGACAATACAGCCGGCGGCAAAGGGCTTGCAGGCAAACAGGCGCAGATCCATCAGCGGCTTTTCGCCACGGGCCAGCATGCGCTTTTCCCATGCCACAAACCCCGGAAAGCATGCCAGGGCGATGGCAAGCAGCACAGCGCTTTCCTGCCAACTGGTCCCATGCAGTGCGACGAGGCCGTTGAGCAGGCAGATGGTGCCCACCGTGGCAATGCCCAGACCAATCCAGTCGAGGCTCTTGCCTTTGCGGTCGGCCGATGCGCCGCCTGGAGCATTGACGGGCACATACCGCAGACCCAACCAGATCGAGGCCAGACACAGCGGCACCACCATGAAAAACACCGAGCGCCAACCCATCCAGTCCACCAGCAATCCGCCCACGCTCGGGCCGATGGCCGGCGCCAGCACAATGCCCATGCCGAACAAGCCATTGGCGCGGCCTTGTTCATTGGGTGCGAAGGCGTGCAGGATGATGATGGCCGGAATGGGCTGAATCACGCCTGCAGCGAGGCCCTCGACCACGCGTGCGACCAGCACCAGGTTGTAATCGGTGCTGAAGCCGCCCCCGATGCCGCCAAGCATCAGCAGGACGACGGCGCCCAGATAGGTGTTGCGGTAGCCATAGCGCGTCAGCAGCCAGGGGGTGGTCAGCATTGCCACCGTGGTGGCTACCATGAACGACGATGTCACCCACTGCGCGCGCGACTGGCCCAGCTGGAAATGGTGGCTCATGGCCGGAATGGCCACATTGAAGATGGTGGACGAGATGATCGACGCCATCGTGCCGATCATCACGGTAAAGAGCAGATACCAGCGGAAGCGCTCGCCGTACAGGACGCGCAGATCTTGGGCATTGTGGTTGCTGATATGCATGATGGATGGCGTGCGACGGCGCAAACCTGGATCGCCCTTGCGTACGAGATACTATGAATTTAATAGCTTGATGCGCTTGGCAGGCTTGCGTTGAGTGCCAATAATTATCGCAACTTTAGCGCCTGAGCACCAGCGCCTGCTGTGTCCAAGCCAACGGTGGCTTGCCCGCAGGCGGGGCAGATGCAGCGCTGGCCGCGTTCAGCGGCAGGTACACGCTGCAACGCATCGGGGCTGATCTGCGCCGTCATGCACCAGCATTGCTCTGCCGGCAAGCCCTGGGCGACAGCGCACTGGTTGTGCTGTCCGCAGAGCGGACACCGCTGCGCCTGGGGGCTGGTATTGCTCATGCTGCGGTTGCAGGTGCGGGGCGGGGGGCTGGCAGGGCATCCTCGGGCCGCGCGGTCAGGCTGCCAGCCAGCAACTCAGGCAGGCGGTCTGCACCCATGCGAAAACCGCAGGCCTGCGCATGTCCGCCACCGCCCATGCTTTCTGCGAGCGGAATGCAGTTGAAATCGGAGCGTGAACGCAGGCCGCATTTCACGCCTTTTTCGTTGGCGCTCCACATCAGCGCAAAGCTGCCGCTCTTTTTGGCCAGAATGTCGCCCACCTGGCTGTGGAACATGCCGGGGGCGTTCACCATCAGGCCTGCAATGCCGTTGAAGACAACAGGCTGCGCTCCCTCGGCGATATCGCTGCACAGTTTCAGGTACTTTTCGTCCATGGCTCCGCCGCGTGCCATGAAGGCTGCCAGCTGCTCGGGCGTGAAGGCCGCGATCTCGGCCCAGCGCTCGAATGTGCGTGGCTCCATGTCAAGCGCCGCCAGGAAAGCGCCGCTCTCGGGATACTGCCAGCGCCAGATATCGCGATCTTCAATGTGCAGGATGAGGGCTGGAATCGCTTCGGACGGGTGGAAAAACTCCCACGCAAGGCGCGCACCGGACTTGTTCATGTCAAAGTGCACCACGCCGCAGGTGCAGCGGTAGCCGGTCAGCTTTTCTGCGGCGCTCTTGTGGTGGTCCAGCAGCACCAGCTTGTGGGCCTTGGCTTCAATGGCGGCCAGCAGCTCGGGGCCAAAGGCGAAATCGAGGATGTAGATGGTGCGACCACTCAGGTCGCCCAGGTCGTCCACCGTCTGGATCTCGCCGTGGTCCAGGCCGCGGAACTCTGCCTTGTCGCCAAAGAACAGCCAGGCTGCCAGCGCGGCGCCATAGCCATCAGGGCAGCTGCGCCCGTGGTAGAGGATGAACGGCTTGGGGTCGTTGATGTCGGCGCTTACCGGCAGGGACAGGTCGGGCAGGAGTTTCATGCCCGCTATTTTCCGCCAGCTGCAGTACCCGAGTGTGCGCGCTATTTCTGGCCCGGGTTATGCGTTTCCCGATTTGCGCGTTCCCCGTGCTTCTCGCGTCACCAGCCAGATGCCCAGGCACACCATGGCGAGGGCCAGCACATAGTGCCAAGCCCACAGAGTCTCCCCGAGGAACCACGCCGACAGCACGGAGCCAAAAACGGGTACGGTGAAGTTGTAGATCGTCACCTGGCTGACGCGGTTGTGCTTGAGCAGCAGGCTCCACAAGGTAAAGGCGGCTGAGGACAGCAGGGCCAGATACACCAGAAGCGCCAGTGCCTGCCAGGACGGCAGGCCCATCTGGCCGCCGCTGCCCCAGCCCATCAGCACCAGCAGCGTACCGCCCAGGCCCAGTTGCCAGCCGGTCATGGCCATGGCATCCACGGTTTGCGACAGCTGTTTGCCGTAGATGCTGGATGCCGCCAGAATCAGCGCCGCGAGCACCACCGAGCCTTCGCCCTGCCAGCTGAAGGCACCGCCCAACTCGCCATTGCCGCCCAGCGTTACCGTCAGCACGCCAGCAAAGCCGATCACGCAGCCCAGAGTCTTGGCAGGTGTGAGCCGGTCGTTGGCGTAGAACCCATGTGCTATCAGCACGCTGAAAAAGGTGGCTGTGGCGTTCATGATGGCGCCTTTGACGCCCGTGGTGTAGGCCAGGCCCAGGTAGAAGAACACGTATTGCAGGCTGGTCTGCGTAGCGCCCAGCACCAGCAGTTGGCGCGGATGTGCGCGAAACGTCTGCAGCGCAGGCTTGCCCATGGCAGCAGCCACCAACAGCACAAAGCCGCCCGCCATCACAAAACGCCAACCTGCAAACAGCAGCTTGCTAGGCAGATCGGACTGCGCGATGGAGAACAGCGCATAGCCGCCCTTGATCGCCGGATACGAACTGCCCCATAGCAGGCAGCACAGCAGCGCCACACCGGCCACCACGGCAGGGCTGCGCCACGCGGATGCTACGGGTGCAGGCGCGTGGCTGGTTCCTGCCGTGCTCATGCCAGGGTGTATGCCGTTTTGACCGTGGTGTAGAACTCCTGCGCATAGCGGCCTTGCTCGCGCGGGCCGTAGCTCGATCCTTTGCGACCGCCAAAGGGCACGTGGTAATCCACGCCCGCCGTGGGCAAATTCACCATCACCATGCCAGCCTGCGCATGGCGCTTGAAGTGCGTGGCGTATTTCAGGCTCGTGGTGGCAATGCCTGCCGACAGGCCGAATGGCGTGTCGTTGGCCACGGCCAGCGCCTCGTCATAGTCGTGCACGCGGATCACGCTGGCCACCGGGCCAAACACCTCTTCGCGGTTGATGCGCATGGCAGGCGTGCTGTCCACCAACAAGGCGGGTTGCAGGAAAAAGCCCTGCTTGCCGCTGCCCGTGTGGCAGCCAATGCGCTCGCCACCAGCGGCCAGCACGGCGCCTTCACCCTTGGCGATTTCCACGTAGCTCAGGTCCTGCTCCAGCTGTGCCTGGCTGACCACGGGGCCGATATCAGTGCCTGCTGCGCGCGCATCGCCCACCTTGAGCTTGGCCATGCGGGCCTGCAAGGCTTCGATGAAGGCAGGGTAGATATTCTCGGTCACGATCAGGCGGCTCGATGCCGTGCAACGCTGGCCGGTGGAGTAGAAGCAGCTTTGCGCCGACAGCTCCACGGCCTGGGCCAGATCGGCATCGTCCAGCACCACCTGGGGGTTCTTGCCTCCCATCTCCAGCTGTACCTTCTTGCCGCTCTTGACGCAGGCTTCGGCAATGCTGCGGCCCACGCCTACCGACCCGGTGAAGCTGATGGCAGCCACATCGGGGTGCTGCACCAGGGCTTCGCCGATCACGCGGCCCCTGCCCATGACGAGGTTGAACACACCGGCTGGAATGCCGCAGCGGTGGATGATGTCGGCCAACGCCCAGGCGCTGCCCGGCACCAGATCGGCAGGCTTGAGGACCACGCAGTTGCCAAAGGCCAGCGCCGGGGCGATTTTCCACGCCGGAATGGCGATGGGAAAATTCCACGGCGTGATCAGGCCCACCACGCCAATGGGCTCGCGCGTGATCTCCACACCAATGCCAGGGCGCACCGATGGAAGGATCTCACCGGCCAGGCGCAGGCATTCGCCTGCAAAGAACTTGAAGATCTGGCCTGCCCGCGCCACCTCGCCAATGGCTTCAGGGCGGGTCTTGCCTTCCTCGCGTGCCAGCAGGTCGCCCAGCTCGTCCTTGCGGGCCAGAATCTCGTTGCCGATCTTGTCGAGGGCATCGTGGCGTGCCTGGATGCCCGAGGTGCTCCAGGCGGGAAAAGCTGCCTGCGCTGCAGCCACCGCCGCATTCACATCGGCTGCGTCGCCTTGTGCGTATTCGCCAATCACATCGGCCTGATCGCTGGGGTTGGTGTTGGGTGTGGTGGCATGGCCCGCAGTCCAGTTGCCGTTGATGAGGTTGTTGTAGATCGTCATGGTGGTATTTTGATAAAAAGGCCTCTGGCGCCTATTGGGTCGGTGCAGATTGCTATGAAATAAATAGTAATCAACGCAACATGCACGGGCGCTTGGGGTCGAACTGCCAGCCGGGAATCAGGTACTGCATGGCCATGGCATCGTTGCGTGCTCCCAGGCCATGCTCCATGTACAAGGCATTGGCGCGCTGCAGTGCTGCACGGTCGACGATGACCCCCAGCCCCGGGGTCTGGGGCACATCGACGAAGCCATCCTTGATCTGGAACGGGTTGGTCGTGAGGAACTGGCCGTCCTGCCAGATCCAGTGCGTATCGATGGCGGTGACCTTGCCGGGAACGGCTGCGGCCACATGGGTGAACATGGCCAGCGAAATGTCGAAATGGTTGTTGGAGTGCGAGCCCCAGGTCAGGCCCCAGTCGCGGCAGGTCTGGCCCACACGCACGGAGCCCGCCATGGTCCAGAAATGCGGGTCGGCCAGCGGAATGTCGACTGACTGCAGCGACAGTGCATGCACCATCTGGCGCCAGTCGGTCGCCACCATGTTGGTGGCCGTCGGCAGGCCGGTGGCGCGGCGAAATTCGGCCATCACCTCGCGGCCCGAAAAGCCGCCTTCCGCCCCGCAGGGGTCTTCCGCATAGGCCAGCACGCCGTGCATGTCGCGCATCAAGCGGATGGCGTCCTTCAGGAGCCAGCCGCCATTGGGGTCGAGCGTGACACGCGCTTGTGGAAAGCGTTGCGCCAGCGCGGTCACTGTCTGTACCTCTTCCTCGCCTGACAGCACACCGCCTTTGAGCTTGAAATCGTTGAAACCATAGCGCGCATGCGCGGCTTCTGCCTGGTGCACGATGGCCTCGGGCGTCATGGCCGTCAGGTGGCGGGTCTGGCTCCAGGCGTCGTTGCCCGTGTGGTCATCGCCCGGCTGGATGTAGGGTAGGTCGGTTTTCTCGGACGGACCAACGAAGAACAGGTAGCCCAGCATTTCGACGCGCGAGCGCTGCTGGCCCTCGCCCAGCAAGGCTGCCACGGGCACTCCCAAATGCTGGCCCAGCAGGTCGAGCAAGGCAGATTCGACCGCCGTGACGGCATGGATGGCGATGCGCAGGTCAAACGTCTGCAGGCCTCGACCGCCGCTGTCACGGCCAGCCAGCAGCAGCTGTACCTTCTGCAGCAATTGCAGGTGCTGGCCAATGGACTGGCCCAGCAGCGCGGCCTTGCTGTCTTCGAGCGCCTGGCGTATGCCTTCGCCGCCCGGCACCTCGCCCACACCAGTGTGGCCGCTGCTGTCATGCACCAGCACCACGTTGCGGGTGAAGAAGGGCGCGTGCGCGCCGCTCAGGTTCATCAGCATGCCATCGCGGCCTGCTACGGGAATGACTTCGATCTCGGTGATGGTGGGTGTTGGAGCCATGGGCGTGTCTCTCTGCGGTTCTGTCATTCGGTGCGTGCCGCAGCAGCGGCTTGCGACCAGGGAACTTCCTGCACCAGGCTGCCGTGGGCGATAAAGCTGCGCAGGTTGGCGAGCACCAGATCTGCCATGGCGCGCCGCGTTTCCTGCGTACCACTGGCGATATGTGGGGCCAGCACCACATTGTCCTGCTGCAAAAGGCCGGGCAGTGGGCGAGGCTCCTCTTCAAATACATCAAGGCCGGCCCCGGCGATGGTGCCGTTTTGCAAGGCATGCAACAGCGCGGCCTCGTCCACCACGCTGCCGCGCGCCACATTGATGAGAAAGCCTTGCGGCCCCAGTGCCTGAAGCACCTTGGCATCGACGAGGTGCTGCGTTGCGCTGCCGCCCGCAGCCGTGATGACGAGGAAATCGCACCACGCCGCCAGCTCTTGCAGAGAGGCCATGTACCGGTGCGCGGAATCTGCTACCGGGCGCCGGTTGTGGTAGGCCACCTGCATGTCAAAACCGCTGGCACGCCGCGCCACCTGCAGGCCGATGCGGCCCATGCCCAGAATGCCCAGGCGCTTGCCCGATGCCCGGGTGTAGACGCCAAAGCGCTGCTGCGGCCACAAGCCTGCGCGCACAAAGCGGTCGGCGGCAGACACGTGGCGTGCGGCGTCCAACAGCAGGGCAAAGGCCATGTCGGCCACGCAATCGTCCAGCACGCCGGGGGTATAGCCCACGCGGGCACCACGCGCAAGGGTGGAGGCCTGGTCCAGCGAATCAAAGCCTACCCCAAAGCTGCTGATGCAGCGCAGGCGGGGCAGGGCCTCAATCACCTGGGCGGGCGCGCCCATGCCGGCAGAGGTGACGAAGTACTCGAACTGCGCGCCATGCCGTGCAAGGAACTGCACCGGGTCCGGCTGCTCGCTGAGAACGGTGATGTCAAATTCGCGCGCCAGATCGGCATCCAGCGCGGGCAAGGGCATCTTGCCCATTTGCAGGACACGGGGGCGGGTGGCTTCAGTCATGGTGAAAAGGGGTGCGCCTGCCCTGCGGGCAGGCGGTGGTGGCAGGTTCAGCCTTCAACCTTCTTGATCAAGGCTGCGAGCATGTCGACCTCTTCCGGCTTCAAATCGGCCAGTGGTGTGCGTACCGGGCCTGCATCGTGGCCCACCAGTTTGGCCCCGGCCTTGATGATGGAGACGGCATAGCCTGCGCTGCGGTTGCGGATCTTCAGGTAAGGCATGAAGAAGTCCTTGAGCAACTGGTGCTGGGTGGCATGGTCGTCGGTGCGAACGGCTTCGTAAAAGCGCATTGCAGTCTTGGGGATGAAGTTGAACACCGCAGACGAGTACACCGGTGTGCCCAGTGCCTTGTACGCGGCCGCATACACCTCCGCAGTGGGCAGGCCACCCAGGTAGGCCAGGCGGTCGCCCATCGTCAGGTACATGGCCGACATGGCCTCGATGTCGCCCACGCCATCCTTGAAGCCCACCAGGTTGGGGTTGCGCTCGCACAGGCGCGCCACGGTCTCGGGCGTGAATTTGCTCTGGCCACGGTTGTAGATGATGACGCCGAACTTCACGCTCTTGCAGACCGCTTCCACGTGTGCGGCGAGGCCTTCCTGGCTGGCCTCGGTCATGTAATGCGGCATCAGCAGAATGCCATGGGCGCCAGCTGCCTCTGCGGCCTGCGCGCACTGGATTGCAAAGCGCGTGGGGCCGCCAGCGCCTGCAATGATGGGCACCTTGCCCTTGCAGGTGTCGACGGCGGTTTGGATGATCTCTGGGTATTCGTCTGCCGTGAGCGAGAAGAATTCGCCCGTGCCGCCCGCAGCGAACAGTGCGCTTGCGCCATAGGGCGCCAGCCATTCCAGGCGCGATGCATAGCCCTTGGCGTTGAAGTTGCCCTGCGCATCAAAATCGGTTACGGGGAAGGACAGCAGGCCGGAGCTCATCACGCGCTTCACATCCTGGGGGCTCATGGTGGTCATAAATCATCTTTCAAAACGGATAAGAGGGAGCAACCGCAGTGGTGATCAGTCCAGCTGCAGGTTGGCGGATTGAACAACCGTGCGCCAGCGCTGGCGTTCGGCGTTGAAGAACTGGTCGGTCTGGGCCGGTGTCATCGTGACGACCTCGGCGCCCTGGCCGGTGAGACGGGCCCGTACATCGGGCGTGCGGATGGCTGCCAGCAGCGCCTGGTTGACGCGCTGCACCACTGCATCCGGCGTCTTGGCGGGCAACACCACGCCCTGCCATGTGCCGGAGGCAAAACCTTTGGCGCCTTGCTCGGCCAGCGTGGGCACATCGGCGATCAACGGCATGCGGCTTTCCTTGGAGATGCCCAGCAGCTTGAGCTTGCCGCTCTGCACCTGTGGGTAGGTGGCCAGCATGCCATTCATCAGCACCTGGGTCTGGCCGGCGACGGTGTCCTGCACCGATTGCACACCGCCCTTGTAGGGCACATACACCCACTTGGCGCCGGTGATGCGGGCCAGCTCCACCCCCGCCAGATGCGGGGCACTGCCGGTGGCCGTCACGGCAAAGTTCAGGTCCTGCTTTTTCGACAGTGCCACCAGCTCCTGCAGGTTGCTTGCCTGTACCGAAGGGTGCACTACCAGCATGTGCGGCGAATAGGCCAGCATGGCGGCGCCGCGCAAGTCCTTGCTCGGGTCAAAAGCCAGCTTGGTGTAGATGGATGGCGAGATGGCCAGCGCACCCAGATCGCACAGCAGCCAGGTGTAGCCATCGGGCTGGGCCCGGGCTACCAGCTCGGCGCCCAGGTTGCCATTGGCGCCGGGCTTGTTGTCGATGACAACCGGTTGCTTCAACTCCTGCGAGATCAACTGGCCGATCGAGCGCGCAATGATGTCGGAGCTGCCCCCGGGCGGATAGGGCACAACCAGCCGGATGGGCTTGCTTGGCCAGGCATCGGCAGCCAGAGCCGGGCCGAGTGCGGCGCTGGCTGCAAAGGCCAGCGCGGTATGGAGAAACCGGGCGCGGGTGATCATTGGGTGCTGTCTCCTGAGTTGTTGTAAGTCATCATACAACTTAAAATCAGAATGTAAAGGCACCTCGTCTGCAGGTTAACACCTAGATCGCGTCAATCACGGAATAAAGGGCTGAGAACCTGTTCAAAGTCTCTACGCAGCCGCGTTGGGGTGCAATCGGGATGAGTTCAAAGCGATGTAGCGATGCTTGGGCTCATGCCCAAGCGAGATGCAGCGCGCAGAAATCGCCCGATTTCGCCCCAACCCGCAGGGACAGTACCTTGGCGGGCGCCCCTAGCCGGGCGCCCGCCAAGGTACTGTCGCGGCGCGAGGAGACTTTGAACAGGTTCTAAGAGAAAGGCGCAGTGGGCATGAGCGCTCGTGTTGCACGCCCGCCTGCCAAAAGGGGCGCCAGGCGCTCGCCAAGCGAGCGGTCTTCTGCGCGGATCAGGCGTTCTGAGCAGTGGCTCCTGCGCTTTGCCGCTGGGCCAGGCGCAGGCGTTCGCGTGAATTGGTCAGGTGGATGCGCATGGCGGCCCGGGCTGAATCGGCATCCTGGCGCTCGATGGCGGCATAGATCTCTTCATGCTCGCGGTTGACGCGGCGCAGATAGTCTGGATCGCGTGCGGGCTTGTCGATGGATGCAATGCGGGTGCGCGGTATCAGCATGCTGCCAAAGTGCTGCAAGATATCCTGGAAGTAGCGGTTGCCCGTTGCCTGGGCAATGCTCAGATGGAATGCGAGGTCGTGGCTGACCGTCTCTGCCCCGGCGGCAAAGTTGATCTCGAAGGCCTGCAGCGCCTGCAGCATGGCGTGCAGGTGCTGTGGCTGGCGGCGCTGGGCGGCAAGGCCCGCAGCCTCGGTCTCCAGGCTGATGCGCAATTCCAGCACGGCGAGCACGTCGACCGACTCGCTCAGTTCGCTGGCGCTCAGCACCAGGCCAGGGCTTTGGCGCGCAGGCAACACAAAGGTGCCGATGCCGTGCCGCGTCTCCACCAGACCCGACGCCTGCAACTTGGACAGCGCTTCGCGCACGACGGTGCGGCTGACATCGTAGCTGCGCACCAGTTCCGACTCGGTGGGCAGCTTGTCGCCTTCACCCAGCAGGCCCTGGCGGATCTTGGTTTCGAACTCTTCAGACAGCAGGTTGGCCAGGTTGCGGCTGCCCCGGTTGGCCTTGTTGCGCAGGGCGCCAGCATCCGGGCTGGAAAAAATTGCAGGGGATTGGGGTAATTCCGAGGTCGGCTTGCTCATGGCTCTGATGATAATCGCAACATGTTGTATGACAACATATCACTAACCCCGGATATTGAACATTTATGAGTCAGCCTTTGAGAGTGCATCGTTTGTTGTTGACCGGCGCTGCCGGCGGCCTGGGCAAGGTGCTGCGTGAGCGCTTGCGCCCCTATGCCGAGGTGTTGCGCCTGTCGGACGTGGCAGGCATGGCGCCCGCTCGTGATGCGAGCGAGGAGGTGGTGCTTTGCGATCTGGCGGACAAGCAGGCGGTTGACGCGCTGGTGGCCGGGTGCGATGCCATTGTGCACATGGGCGGTGTATCGGTGGAGCGCCCCTTTGAAGAAGTGCTGGAAGCCAACATCAAAGGCATCTTCAACCTGTACGAAGCCGCACGCCGCCACGGCGTGCGGCGCGTGGTGTTTGCCAGTTCCAACCACGTGATCGGCTTTTACAAGCAGAGCGACAGACTCGACGCCCATGTGCGCCGCCGCCCTGATGGGTACTACGGCCTGTCCAAATCCTTTGGTGAGGACATGGCGAGCTTCTACTTTGACCGCTACGGCATCGAAACCGTCAGCATGCGCATCGGCTCGTCCTTCCCCGAGCCCAAGGATCGCCGCATGATGAGCACCTGGCTCAGCTACGACGACCTGGTGCAGCTGATCGAAAAAGGCCTGTTCACCCCGAGCGTCGGCCACACGGTGGTGTATGGCGCATCCGACAACCGCGACGCCTGGTGGGACAACCATGCCGCCGCCCACCTGGGCTTTGCGCCCAAGGACAGCTCCGAGCCCTGGCGCGCCAAGGTCGAAGCGCAGCCCGCACCCGCGGCCAATGACCCGGTGGCGGTTTACCAAGGCGGTGCCTTTACGGCGCAAGGCCCTTTTGGTGACGATAAAGGCCAGCCGGCATGAGTGCCGAACTCGTTCTGGATGCACGCAACGCCACCGGCGAGAGCCCGGTGTGGCGGGCCTCCGAGCAGGCGCTGTACTGGGCCGATATTCCGCGTGGCATGCTCCACCGCTGGCTGGCGGGCAAGTTGCAGCACGCGCAGTGGCAACTGCCGCAGATGCTGGCCTGCATGTCGGCCTGGAATGGCGATGGCCAGCGCTGGGTAGCGGGGCTGGAAGATGGCATCTACGAGGTGACCGCAGAAGAGGGCGTGGAGACCGCGCAGGTGCGCTCACTCGCTGCCGTGCAGCACGCCTTGCCTGGCATGCGCTTCAACGATGGCCGCTGCGACCGCCAGGGCCGCTTTGTCGCAGGCACCATGTTCATGGACATGGCGGCTGCGCAGGCTGTGGGCAAGGTGTATCGCCTGGGGGCAGGCGAGCTGGCTGCAGGCGCTGCCACTGATTTGCAGCTGGGGCCGCTGATCACCCCCAATGGCCTGGCGTTCAGCCCTGACGGTCAAACCATGTACCTGTCCGATTCACACCCCAGCGTGCAGACGATCTGGGCCTTCGACTACGACATTGCCACGGGCACGCCGCGCAATCGCCGGGTGTTCGTGGACATGACGCTCTTGCCTGGCCGACCCGACGGGGCTGCGGTGGACGCCGATGGCTGCTATTGGATCTGCGGCAACGACGCGGGGCTGGTGCACCGCTTCACCCCCGATGGCAGGCTGGACCGGTCGCTCGCCGTTCCTGTCAAGAAGCCGGCGATGTGTGCGTTTGGCGGCGCGAATTTGGATGTGCTGTACGTCACATCGATCCGGCCCGATGGCGTGGATCTGGCCGAGCAGCCGCTCGCGGGGGGCGTATTTGCACTGCAGCCGGGCGTACAGGGCTTGCCCGAGCCTGCGTTTGCCGGAGGCTAGGTTTTTGAGGTATGGCCTGCGCCGGAGCGTGGGGCGCTGTTTGACAAAGAAAACTGTTGAGAAAGAGGAAGACAAATGAAAGCCAACAAACTGTGGGTGGCCTTGGCCGCAAGTGTGTTGTCGCTGGCTGCCAGCGCAACGGAATTCCGCTCATCCGATATCCACCCGGACGACTACCCGACCGTGCAGGCGGTCAAGTTCATGGGGGAGCGCCTGAAGGCGCTGTCTGGTGGCAAGCACACCATTCGCGTCTACCCCAACGGAGCGCTGGGTGGAGAGAAGGAAACCATCGAGCAGGCCAAGATCGGCGCGCTCGCCATGGTGCGCGTGAACGTCGGCGCGATGAACAATGTCTGTGGCGAAACCATCGTGCCGACCATGCCGTTTCTCTTCCGCTCGGTGGAGCACATGCACAAGGTGCTTGACGGCCCTGTGGGCGAGGAGATTCTGAAGGCCTGCGAAAAGCAGGGCTTTGTCGGCCTGGGCTTTTACGACAGCGGTGCGCGCTCGATGTTCACCGCCAAGAAGCCGGTCAAATCCTTCGCCGACATGAAGGGCATGAAGGTGCGCGTGCAGCAGTCCGACCTGTGGGTGAGCATGCTCGAAGCCATGGGAGCCAATGCCACGCCCATGCCGATGGGCGAGGTCTACACGGGCCTGAAGACCGGCCTGATCGATGCAGCCGAAAACAACTACCCGACCTATGAAAGCTCTCGTTCGTTTGAGGTGGCCAAGTACTTCACCAAGACCGAGCATTCGATGGCGCCCGAGATTCTGCTGTTCTCCAAGCGCACCTTCGACAAACTCTCGCCCGAGGAGCAAGGCTGGATTCGCCAGGCTGCCAAGGAATCGGTGCCCTATATGCGCAAGCAGTGGGCCGAGCGCGAGGCCAAATCGCTCGCCATCGTGAAGGCTGGCGGCGCCGAGATCATCGAGATCGACAAGGCGCCTTTCCAGGCCGCGATGAAGCCGGTGTATGACAAGTTCATCACCGACGCCAAGCTCAAGGATCTGGTCAAGCGCACGCAGGAAACCCAATAACCAGCACAGCCACGGTTGCCTGGCTGGCGCAAGCCTCGTCAGGCGATTTGTATCAAAAACAATAGCTGCTGGCGCTTGCTGTGCAAGCGCTGGGGTTTGATCTGGCCTGAAAACTATGTATACCAAAATTTGCAGCGCATTGTCCCGCTGGTGCATGTGGCTGGGGGTGCTGGGCCTGGTGCTCCTGATTGCCGCGGTGAGCTGGCAGGTGTTTGGCCGTTATGTGCTCAACAACACGCCGACCTGGGCCGAGAGCTTGTCGCTGCTGCTGGTGCTGTACGTCACCATGTTCGGCGTTGCCGTAGGCGTGCGCAACTCCGGCCATATCGGGCTGGAATCGTTTCTGGTGCTGGCGCCGGACTGGTTACGCACCAAGATGGAATACCTGATCCACGCACTGGTGCTGCTGTTTGGCGCCTGCATGGCGTACAGCTGCGCGTCGCTGGCCGAATCGGTGTGGGAATACCGCCTGCCCACCCTGGGCATCTCCGAAGGCTGGAAATACATTCCAGCCGTTATCGCAGGCAGCCTGATCGTGCTGTTTTCCATTGAACACATCATTGCACTCGCGCAGGGCCGCGAAGTGGAAGCCAACTGAGCAGCCGAGGTCTCGCGATGACAACCCCCTTGTTGATTCTGTGCATCTCGTTTGCACTCCTGCTGCTGCTGGGCGTGCCCGTGGCGTTCTCGATTGGCCTGTCGGCGCTGGCCACACTGGCCTATGAAGGCCTGCCGCTGGAGGTCGGCTTTCAGCAGATGACGGCGGGCATGAGCGTTTTCTCCTTCCTCGCCATTCCCTTCTTCATCTTTGCCGGTGAACTGATGCTGTACGGCGGCATTGCAGACCGGATCGTCAACTTTGCCCGGGCGCTGATCGGCCATGTGCGCGGGGGCCTGGGCATGTCGAACGTGGTGGCCTGCACCCTGTTTGGCGGCGTCTCCGGTTCGCCAGTGGCCGATGTCTCGGCCATGGGCGCGGTGATGATTCCGATGATGAAGAAGGAGGGCTACCACGCCGACTACGCGGTGAACGTGACGACGCACGCCGCCCTGGTGGGCGCGCTCATGCCCACCAGCCACAACATCATCATCTATGCGCTGGCAGCGAGCGGCAAGGTATCGATTGCGGCGCTGATCCTTGCGGCCATCCTCCCCGCCGTGATCCTGACGCTGTCCAACCTGGCAGCGGCCTACTGGGTGGCGCGCAGGCGCGGTTACCCTGCGGGCACCTTTCCCGGCTGGCACATTGTGGCGCGCAGCTTTGCGGCGGCGCTGCCGGGCCTCTTGGTGGTGGTGCTGATCCTGGGCGGCATCCTGTCCGGCGTATTTACCGCCACGGAATCGGCTGTGGTGGCTGTGCTGTATGCGCTGGCGCTGACGGTGCTGGTGTACCGGTCGATCAAGTGGGAGCACTTTGTCAAGGCTGCCTCCAAGGCGGTGCGCAACACCGGCATCATCCTGCTGCTGATCGGCATCTCCAGCACCTTCGGCTACCTGATCAGCTTGTATGGCGTGGCCGAGCTGACGGGCCAGCTGCTCTCTGAGATCACCACCACACCGTGGATGATCTTTCTGCTGATCAACGTCATCCTGTTCGTGCTGGGCACCTTTCTGGACATGGCTGCCACCATCTTGCTGTGCACGCCAATTTTCCTGCCGATTGCGCAGCACTACGGCATGAGTTCGGTGCAGTTCGGCATCGTGCTGCTCATCAACTGCGCGCTGGGCCTGAACACGCCGCCCGTGGGCACCACGCAGTTTGTTGGCTGCGCCATTGGCGGGGTCTCGGTCGGCACGGTGATGCGCACCATCTGGCCGTTCTATGGTGCGCTGATCTTTGCGCTGGCGCTCGTCACCTTCGTGCCTGCATTCACCACCTGGCTGCCTGGCCTGTTCATGACCGTGAAGTGAGGGCGCCGTGATGACGAACCAACCGCTCTACATCCGCATGCACCCGGCAGACAATGTGGCCATTGTCGCCAACGACGGTGGCCTGCCTGCGGGTACCCTGTTTGCCGACGGCATGACGCTCGTGGACAAGGTGCCGCAAGGCCACAAGGTGGCGCTGGCCGATCTGGCCGAAGGCGATGCCGTGCGCCGCTACAACGTGGTCATCGGCTACGCCAGCCGCGCCTTGCCGCGCGGCAGCTGGGTCAACGAGCAGACCCTGCGCATGCCCACCGCGCCCGAACTGCATGGCCTGCCCATGGCAACGGTGAAGCCGCCTGTGCAGCCGCCTCTTGAGGGCCATACCTTTGAAGGCTACGTCAACGCCGACGGCTCGGTGGGTACGCGCAATATTCTGGCGATCACCACCACGGTGCAATGCGTGTCGGGCGTGGTGGATGTGGCAGTGGCGCGCATCCGAAGGGAGCTGCTGCCCCTCTATCCGCATGTCGATGATGTAGTGGGCCTGGAGCACACCTACGGCTGCGGCGTGGCGATTGATGCGCCCGATGCCGTGATCCCGATCCGCACCCTGCGCAACATCAGCCACAACCCCAATTTTGGCGGCGAGGTGATGGTGGTGAGCCTGGGCTGCGAAAAGCTGCAGCCCGAGCGCCTGCTGCCGCTCGAAGCGCCGCTGTTGCCTTTGAAGCGCGATGCAGCCGCACCCCCTGCGCCCGCCGCCAATCTGGATGTGGTGTGCCTGCAGGCCGAAGAGCATGTGGGCTTCATGAGCATGATCGACTCCATCGTGCGCCAGGCCGATGTGCATCTGCGAAAGCTCAACCAGCGCCGCCGCCAGACCGTGCCCGCGAGCGCGCTGGTGGTGGGCGTGCAGTGCGGTGGCAGCGATGCCTTCAGCGGCGTCACGGCCAATCCGGCTGTGGGTTTTGCCACTGATCTGCTGGTGCGCGCTGGCGCGAGCGTGATGTTTTCGGAAGTGACCGAGGTGCGCGACGGCATTGACCAGCTGACTTCGCGCGCCCGCACGCCGCAGGTGGCGCAGGCCATGGTGGAGCAGATGGCCTGGTACGACGCCTACCTGGCGCGCGGCAGTGCCGACCGCAGCGCCAACACCACGCCCGGCAACAAGAAGGGCGGCCTGTCCAACATCGTGGAAAAGGCCATGGGCTCCATCGTCAAATCAGGCTCGGCACCCATCGACGGCGTGCTGGCACCCGGCGAAAAGCTGCAGCAAAAGGGCCTGATCTATGCGGCCACGCCCGCGTCCGACTTCATCTGCGGAACCTTGCAACTGGCAGCAGGCATGAACCTGCACATCTTCACCACGGGTCGCGGCACGCCATACGGACTGGCGGAGTGCCCGGTGATCAAGGTGGCCACGCGCAGTGATCTGGCGCGCCGCTGGCACGACTTGATGGATGTGAATGCGGGTCGCATTGCCGATGGTGAGGCCAGCATCGAAGACCTGGGCTGGGAGCTGTTTCACCTGATGCTGGATGTGGCCAGCGGCAAGAAAAAAACCTGGGCCGAGCACTGGAAGCTGCACAACGCGCTCGTGCTGTTCAACCCGGCGCCAGTGACCTGAGTGCATATTTTGAAGAGCCATTCCAACCCGCAGCAAGACGGGTGCATCCCCCTTTTTGAACCACACGATTGGAGACAGACATGCAACGCCGTCAACTGTTGAAAGCCGCTGCCGTCCCCCTGGCGCTGGCCTGCCTGCCCGCCGCTGTGCGCGCGCAGGGTAACTGGCCCAAGGGCAAGCCCATTACCTACATGGTGCCGTTTGCTACCGGCGGCACCACCGATACGCTGGGCCGCCTGATTGCGCAGCAACTGGGCCCGGCGCTGGGCACCACGGTGGTGATCGAGAACAAGGGCGGGGCGGGTGGCAGCGTGGGCTCGGAGCTGGCGGCGCGCGCCCAGCCCGATGGGTTCACCATTCTGGGCGGCACCATCAGCTCGCACGCCATCAACATCAGTCTCTACCCCAAGCTGGGGTATGACCCGGTCAAATCATTCACTCCCATCAGCTTGATCGGCACCAATCCGCTCGTGCTGGTGGTGGCGGCCGACAGCCCCTACAAGAGTCTGAAGGATGTGCTGGAGGCATCGAAGAAAAAGCAGGGCGGCCTGTCTTCCGCATCGGCAGGTACCGGCACTTCGCAGCACCTGGCGCTGGAGATGTTGGGTTGGAAATCGGGCGTCAAGTTCACCCATGTGCCTTACAAGGGTAGCGGCCCGGCCATCCAGGATGTGATGGGCGGGCAGGTGGACATGATGTTCGACACCACGGTGGTGGCTGCGCCGCACATCCAAAGCGGCAAGCTGCGTGCGCTGGCGGTGACGTCGAAGCAGCGGCTTGAGGCGCTGAAGGACGTGCCAACGGTGGCCGAATCGGGCATCAACGGGCTGGGTGATTTCGAGGTGACTTCGTGGCAGGCGATTTTTGCGCCGACCGGCACACCCGATGCCATCGTGCAGCGGCTGCACCAGGAGATTGCCCGGATCATCGCCACGCCCGACATGCAGGCGCGGCTCAAATCCATGGGCATGGATGCCTCGACGATGAGTACCGCGCAGGTGGCAGATTTTCAGAAGGCGGAAGTTGCCAAATGGGCGGCAGTGATCAAGGAGGCGAATGTGAAAGTGGACGGCTGATCCGGTTGTCCATCCGTTCGCCCGCTTGACGCGATCTTCGCGCCGCCTGATCTGGCGCAGGCGCTGCCGTTGCCCCTATTTCTTCCACTTGGCGCGCAGCTCGGCGCAATGGTCCTTGGCGGGAATGGCGGGGGTGTAGTGGACCGAGTCCCGGTCGGCTTGCGGGGCTTGCTCTACATCGCCTGCCTGCCCGATGGCCACCACCGAGCGCGTACCCGGCGGCAGCCAGCTGGGCACGCCAATGCTGCGCAGCACATGGCCGCGTCCGGCAATCAGTATCACCGTCTTGCCTGCCTGCACCTGTTGCTGCGCCGTGCGGGCCATGCTCGCATCCTTGGCGAGCTGTATGCGTGCCATTGGCGCCAACTGCGCATCGGGCAGCAGGCCGCAGTGGCCGTCGCGGATGGCGTCCAGCTGGCGCTGCCAGCCGGGTTGCGGCAAGTGGGTGTCCCATTGCGGCTGTTGCATCACCTCGCGCATCTTTGCGCGCGGCAGGTTGCCGCCCAACACCGGCACACCGGCCTGCACAGCGGTCATCACGACGGGACCATAGCTCTTCCACGGCCAGCCAGCATCATTCCAGGCCAGGGCCTTCTGCACTTCGGCTTCGCTTGCCGATGCGGGCAGGCCCTGCGTGCTGTTGCCTGCATCGGCCATCTCCAGCACCACGGCAGTCAGACGTCCGTGCGCGGCCCATTGCGCCACGGTATCGCGCTGCCACTGCTGGTGTTCCGGGGCATCGTGCTGTTCGCCAAGCAACAGCACATCTGGCGGGTGTTGCAGTAGCAGCTGGCGCTTCCAGTCCCCCAGCGGAGTGGCGGAGGGCGAAGCGCTGCTGGCGCAGCCGGCCAGCATGAAAACGAGCGAGCCAGCGGCCAGGAGGGCGGGCGGGAGTGTCTTGGTTTTCCACATGGTGCGCATGCTAGCGGCGCGGGCATGCACTTTCAATGCATCGGCCTATTGGGTGCGGGTTTCAGCGCAAGTCAGCCAATGGCTGTGCCGATGAACCATGCCCGCGCGGTAGGTGCATTGATTCAATAATTTGATTAGAATGCGAATTATTCTCATTAATATTTATAACGTCAATGGCTTCCTCATTTCCGATTGCCAGCCGCACGCGTCTGGCCGTGCATTCTGCGGCCGCGATAGTCGCGCTGTCTGCGGGTTCGGTCGCGATGGCGCAGGAGCCGTCTGCAGCAACACCTGCCGAGGCAACCCTGCCGACAGTGCGGGTCAACGCATCCACAGAGGCCGAGACGGCGACTTCGTCCGTGATCGGCTATCGGGCCCGAAATGCTGCCACCGCTACCAAGACCGACACGCCATTGGCCGAAACGCCGCAGTCCGTCACGGTGGTGACGCGCGACCAGATACTCGACCAGGGAGCCACCAACCTGCAGGATGCGCTGACCTACGCCGCGGGCGTGCGCTCCGACGCCTATGGGATCGACTCGCGCACCGACAGTTTTCTGATCCGGGGCAGCGAGCCGTCGCTGTACCTGGATGGGCTGCAGATGTATTCCTCTGGCTGGTACACGGCCACCGCACGGCCTGATCCGTATACGCTGGAGCGGGTGGAGGTGCTGCGCGGGCCGGCGGGCATGCTGTTCGGTGCCGGTACGGCGGCCGGCGTGGTCAACATGGTCAGCAAGCGCCCGCAGGCAGAGGCTGCGCGCGAAGTGGGCGTGCAATTTGGCTCGTTCGGCCGCAAGCAGATTCAGGCGGATCTGACCGGCCCGCTCAGTGCCGATGGTGCCTGGTCGTACCGCCTGATTGCGCTGCAGCGCAAGTCAGACACCCAGGTGGACTATGTGCCCGATGATCGCTCGCTGCTGGCGCCTTCGCTCACCTGGCGGCCAAGCGCTGCTACTTCGCTTACGCTGCAAGGCCTGTGGCAGAAGGACAAGACCGGCAGTACCGCGCAGTTCCTGCCCTGGCAGGGTACCTTCCTGCCCAACGTCAATGGACAGTTGCCCAGCAGCCGTTTCATCGGAGAGCCGGGCGATGGCTATGACACCACGCGCAAGACCTTCGGCTGGCAGTTCGAGCACCGCTTCAACGACCAGTGGAGCTATCGCCAGAATGCGCGCACTGCGCGCACCTTCAACGATTCGCACTACCACTACGCCGATTCCTTCGCGCTGCCCGGCGGCTGGAAGGAGGACCCGGCGGGCCAGCGCCTGCTGGGGCGCTACAACGACAAATCGTTGGCATGGACCCGCATGAACGCCATCGACAACCATGTCGAAGGCCATTTCGGCACGGGTGCGGTGCAGCACACCCTGCTGGTGGGGGCGGAATACTCGCGCCAGCGCCAGGACAAGCGCGAAGGCTCCACCTACAGCACCATCGATGCCTACAACCCGGTCTACGGCATTGGCTATGTGCCGGTGACCGAGCTGACCGACCGGTCGCGCACCACGCAGCGCAATGCGGGCATCTACCTGCAGGACCAGATGAAGTGGAACCAGTGGATCTTCGTGGCTGGTCTGCGCCATGACCGCAGCACCAGCGGCTCAGAAGGCAGCGCATCGGAGACCACCACTGCCAACAGCCGACGCCTGGGTGTGATGTACGCGCTGCCCTCGGGCTGGTCGCCGTACCTGAGCTATACCGAATCATTCACGCCGCAGGCGGGCACCGATGTGGCGGGCAGCCTGTTCAAGCCGCTGCGCGGCGAGCAGGTGGAGGCTGGCGTCAAGTACCAGCCCGAAGGCTCGGTCACCAGCTTCACCGCGTCGGTCTATTCGCTCAAGGAAAAGAACCGCATTGTTGCCGACGCCACCAACCCCAACTATGGCCGGCAGGTTGACGCAACCAGAAACAAGGGGCTGGAGCTGGAGCTCAAGACCACGCTGGCCAAGTCCGTCGACCTGATCGCCAACTACAACTACACCAATGTGGACCGCAAGCTCACCGACATGCCGCGCAACCAGGCATCGGTGTGGGGCAAGTACCGCTTTGCCATTGCCGGGGTGACGGGCTTCTCGGCAGGCGCGGGCGTGCGCTATCTGAGCGGCTTCCAGGACATCGAAGGCGCAGACCGTGGCCCTCGCATGCCCTCTGTGGCGCTGCTTGACCTGATGGTGGCCTACGATTCGGAACACTGGCGCTACGCGCTCAACATCAACAACGCAACGGACAAGGCCTATTTCAGCACCTGCCTGGCCCGTGGTGACTGCTGGTGGGGCGCGCGGCGCAGCGTGGTGGCCAGCGCCACCTACAGGTTCTGATCCATGCAGAGCCGAACGATCAAGACCTGGGCATGGCTGCACAAGTGGAGCAGCCTTGTCTGCACCGTCTTCATGCTGCTGCTGTGCCTGACCGGCCTGCCGCTGATCTTTCACCACGAGATCGGCCACCTGCTGGGCACCGAGGTGGAGACCCCCAAGATGGCGCCCGGCACGCCGCACGCCAGCCTGGACAAGGTGCTGGAAGTGGCGCGCGCCCAGCACCCCGACCGCGTGGTGCAGTTCGCCTCCAAGGATGCGGACGACGACAACCTCTGGTTCATCACTCTGACGCCTACGCCGGAGCCGACGGAGGACTTCCGCTCGGTAGCCATCGATGCGCGAACGGCTCAGGTGCTGGCACAGCCGCGCTTTGACGAAGGCTTCATGTACGTGATGTTCAAGCTGCATGTCGACCTGTTCGCAGGTCTGCCTGGCAAGCTGTTTCTGGGCTTCATGGGCCTGCTGCTTCTGGTGGCCATCGTCAGCGGCGTGGTGCTGTACGCCCCCTTCATGCGCAAGCTCGATTTCGGCACGGTGCGGCGCGACAGGCGCACACGCCTCAAGTGGCTCGATCTGCACAACCTGCTGGGCATCGTCACGCTGGTGTGGCTCTTTGTGGTGGGCGCCACGGGCATGATCAACACCTGGGCGGATCTGGTCATCAAGTACTGGCAGTATGACCAGCTCAGCGCGCTCATGGTGCCCTACCAGGGCCAGCCTACCGTGCCGGTGGCCGAGCGCGGCTCGGTGCAGCGCTCGATGGAAGTGGCGCAGGCCCAGGCGCCGCAGACCAAGCTCTCCTTCATTGCCTTCCCCGGCACGGCCTTCTCCAGCCCGCACCACACCACCTTCTTCCTCAAGGGCAATGAACCTTTCACATCCAAGCTGCTGCAACCGGTGCTGGTGGATGCCAAGACGACCGAAATGACGGCGGCGCCCCAGCTGCCCTGGTATCTGACAGCGCTGCTGGTGTCGCAGCCGCTGCATTTTGGCGACTACGGCGGCATGCCGATGCAGATCCTCTGGGCGCTGCTCGACATCGCCACTATCATCGTACTGGGCAGCGGCCTGTACCTGTGGCTCAGAAAGGGCAACACCGTCCCTGAACGCAAGGCCGAGAGTGCCGCCGAGGCGGATGGGGCGACGCCTGCCCTGGCAACGCTGAAAAAATCGCTGGAGACTTCGCCATGAAGCTGCGCCACCCCTTCTGGGCGCTGTGGGGCTGGCCCCTCGCCATGGGCCTGCTTACCTGCATCGGACTGGTATCTGCGCTGTTCAGCGACGGCGGCCTTGGCGACATGCTGGCCTGGCTCACACTGGGCATTCCAACGGCTGCGTGCATCTGGTTTGGCTGGCTGCGGCGGGGCTGAATCAGCTTCCATGATTTGAGCAGTCGGCTCCAAAAAGAAAAGCACCTCGATGGTGCTTTTCGATGGATGCATGACGCACGCTGCATCAGCGAGCGTGCGAGGCAAGTCATGTCATGTCATGTCAATCCTTGCCGTATAGCGGCGAACGCGGGCCGTAGAGTACGCCGTTGGGGCGTCCCGCTGCCAGCAATCTGGAGGTCGCAACCCCGGCTACACCATGGGATGCATCGGTCGTGCTGTTGATTACCTGCTTGATCACTGCAGTGATCAGCATCCCTGCCAAGCCTCCGCCACTGTTTCCGCCTTCCTCACTGGATGCACTGGCTTGGCCCTTCCATAGCTCCTGGCCAGTTTTGAGGTCGATCAACTGTGCCTGCACTTGCACCACCGCTGCACTGCTGATGACCATATAGCTGGTGCCATAGCGATTGACTTTGATATACAGCGCAGCATCTGCGCCAAATATCTCCCGCAGCTTGGTATAGGGCACGTCATGGATATCGCTGGGTATGGCCATCCCGTTCTGGCGGAATGTTTCAGTTACCAGCGTGACCGGCGTTACATAGTAGCCAGCTTCAGCCAACGGGTACGTGGCATGCGAAAGCACACTGGGTGTCGCATTGACGTCTGGCGCATCGTTGACAGGGGGAAGCACGAGGATGGAGGCTGGCTTTGCCGTCTGGAATGCTGTGCGGTCAATTTTGGGAGCTGTAGTACAAGCTGTCAGTTGCGAAAGCAAGGCAAATGTTGCAGTCCATGCTGCGAGTCGGGCGATATGTCTCAACACGATGTCAGCTTCCGTTTTTCTTCATGTTATTCATGAGGTAGTCGATGTACTGGGCAGACTCTGGAAAAAGCTCCTTTTCCCGATTCCACGCGGCAATGGCTTGATCGCTGTGCCCTGTATTGAGGTACAGCAGACCCAGGTGTGCGTAATAGCCAGGGGGCAACTTTGCGTTTTGCGCTGATGCCTGTTCAATGCCTTTTTCCAAGGCGAGGGCTTGTCCATCAGCGGATCCGCCGCCTTCTTTGAGATATTGGTATACCTGAGGCGAATAGTCGTTCCAGGCATACAGCGATTTTTGTGTTGCGCATCCGGTCAGGGCAAAAATGGCCAAAAGCAGGGCCAACTGGGTGGTGCGGGTGAAGGAGGCCATCGATTGCATATGGCTTACCTCGATGGCGTAGTTGCAGCAGGCTTGAGCAGGCCGGCGTCAATGGCTTCACCCAGGCGATCCACGGCTTCCCGAATGGCAAGGTCGAGTACCTTTCCGTTCAAGGTTGAGTCATAGCTCGCGGTACCGCCGAAGCCGATGATTTCGCGGTTGGATAGTTGGTATTCTCCGGCGCCCTGCACCGAGTGCACGACTTCAGAAGTACGGATGCTGACCACATTCAGCGTCACTTTGGCATAAGCTTCCTGTGTCTTGCCCCGCCCCAAGACGCCGAAAAGCTGTTTATCTCCGACTTCCTTGCGGCCAAACTCGGTCACATCACCAGTGATTACGTAATCTGCTCCCTTGAGTTGCTGCGCTGTTCCTTGAAGGCTGGCTTCCTGTTTGATTTCAGCCATGTTGTCGCGATCAAGCACATTGAACCGATTGCTTTGTTGCAAGTGGCTGATCAACGCCGTCTTGGCCTGTCCTCCAAGACGATCAACGCCATCGGAAAAAGCTCCACGCAGGTAGCTGGAGCGATTATTGAATTGACCCACTGCGATGGGGCTGCGCGGCCCTTGGTAAGTGCGTGCTGCGGACTGAGTTTTTGCAACTGCGACGGGTTGGTTTGATTCAGTGGCACAGCCAGCCAGAAGGAATGTGCCTCCGACCAGCGCAAGTGTGGCAGCGTAGAAGCGAGCTTTCATATAGTTTTTAGATATTTAGTTTCGAAAATCAATTAAGTATCAATAACAAATCTTACTGTTGCCTTACGCTTATATGTGACCATTTGGCGAGTTGTTTTTTGTTGACCGAATGCATAAAAAAACGGCGCCCAAGGCGCCGTTTTGGAGGTTGTGAATCGCCCTCGTTCGGGAGGCTTGATCAATGATGACCAGCCTTCACCTTCAGGCGCCAGGCGTGCAGCAGCGGCTCGGTGTAGCCAGAAGGCTGTTCCTTGCCCTTGAACACCAGGTCCAGCGCGGCCTGGAAGGCAGCGCCTTGCGGGTTGGCTGCGAGGCTCTTGTAGGCGGCGTCGCCTGCGTTCTGTTCGTCCACCACCTTGGCCATGCGGGCAAAGCTGTCACGCACCATGGCCTCGGTTACCACGCCGTGCTGCAGCCAGTTGGCAATGTGCTGGCTCGAGATACGCAGCGTGGCGCGGTCTTCCATCAGGCCCACGTTGTGGATGTCGGGCACCTTGGAGCAGCCCACGCCCTGGTCGACCCAGCGCACCACATAGCCCAGGATGCCCTGCACGTTGTTGTCCACTTCCTGCTGCTTCTCGGCATCGCTCCAGCTCGGGTTGCTGGAGACGGGTACCTGCAGGATGGCGCCCAGCAGGTTGTCGCGCTCGCCGTCGGCATTGGTCTTTTCCAGCTCTTTCTGCACCTCGGCCACGTTGACCTGGTGGTAGTGCAGCGCGTGCAGCGTGGCGCCGGTAGGTGAAGGAACCCAGGCGGTGTTGGCGCCTGCCTTGGGCTGGGCGATCTTCTGCTCCAGCATGGCTTTCATCAGGTCGGGCATGGCCCACATGCCCTTGCCGATCTGGGCGCGGCCACGCAGGCCCAGGCCCAGGCCCACCAGCACGTTGTTCTTTTCATACGCAGGCAGCCAGGCGCTGGCCTTCATGTCGGCCTTGCGCACCATGGGGCCCGCGTACATGGCGGTGTGCATTTCGTCGCCGGTGCGGTCCAGGAAGCCGGTGTTGATGAAGGCGACGCGTGCAGGAGCCGCGGCAATGGCGGCCTTCAGGTTCACCGTGGTGCGGCGCTCTTCGTCCATGATGCCCAGCTTGACGGTGTTCTCGGGCAGGCCCAGCAGTTTCTCGACGCGGCCGAACAGCTCGTTGGCAAAGCCAGCTTCGGCGGGGCCGTGCATCTTGGGCTTGACGATGTATACGGAGCCGGTGCGGCTATTCTTGATGCCGTTGGCGCCATTGCCTTTGAGGTCATGAATGGCGATGGCGGTGGTCACCACGGCGTCCATGATGCCTTCGGGGATTTCCTTCTTGTCTGCGCCCCACAGGATGGCAGGGTTGGTCATCAAATGGCCCACATTGCGCACGAACATCAACGAGCGGCCATGGAGCCTGACGGGCTTGCCATCGGCACCGGTGTACTGGCGGTCCGCGTTCAGGCCACGGGTTACGGTCTTGCCACCCTTGTCGAAGGATTCGGTCAGTGTGCCCTTGAGGATACCCAGCCAGTTGGCGTAGCCGTTGATCTTGTCTTCGGCATCGACGGCGGCCACGGAGTCTTCCAGATCGAGAATGGTGGAGAGCGCGGCTTCCACCACCACGTCGGACACGCCGGCTGCATCGGTCTGGCCGATGGGGGTGGACTTGTTGATGACGATGTCGATGTGAATGCCGTTGTTCTTGAGCAGCACAGACGTGGGAGCTGCGGCGTCGCCCTGGAAGCCCACGAACTTGTCAGCGTCCTTCAGACCCGTCTTGCTGCCGTCCTTGAGCGTGACCGACAGCTTGCCACCTTCAACGGCGTAAGCGGTCGAATCCTTGTGCGAGCCTGATGCAAGAGGCGCGGCCTGGTCGAGAAAATCGCGTGCGAACGCGATCACCTTGGCGCCGCGCACCGGGTTGTAGCCCTTGCCCTTTTCGGCGCCGCCTTCTTCGCCGATCACATCGGTGCCATACAGCGCGTCGTACAGCGAGCCCCAGCGGGCGTTGGCGGCGTTGAGGGCGTAGCGGGCATTGAGGATTGGCACCACCAGCTGGGGGCCAGCCTGAATGGCCAGTTCTGCGTCCACGTTCTCGGTCGTGGCTTTCGCGCCCTGGGGTTGTGGCACCAGATAGCCGATCGTCTCCAGAAACTTGCGGTAGCCCTGCATGTCCTTGATCGGGCCGGGATTGGCCTTGTGCCAGGTGTCCAGCTCGGCCTGCAGGCGGTCACGTTCGGCCAGCAGGGCGGCATTCTTGGGGGCCAGGTCGGCCACGATGGCGTCGAAGCCTTGCCAGAAAGCGGCCTGGTCCACGCCGGTGCCAGGCAACACATCCTGGTTGATGAAGTTGTACAGCTCGGTGGCCACTTGCAGGCCGTGGATGGTGGTGCGATCAGTCATGGTCTCTACCTCGGTCAATGTCTCTGAGCAAACGGTACCTGTCGGCACCCTGTCAGAACACTGTATTGCATACCTGCGTAGTGATCAATCCACAAAAAAAGCGTAGATACATGACTTTTTAGTGCGCAATCATCCGTTCGCGGTCATAAGCAGATCTATGTTGATGATCAGTTCTGATCATGAAGAGAAATGAAAAGTCAGTTTTTCGGGAAAATATTCAAGTTGTATCGCAAATGAAACAGCCGGAAAAATTGCGATAAATCCTATAATTGCATTGATTTAAATTGAACTTTTGCTATGAAAATTGAAAGCCAACTGTGCAAAGAGTGAAGAGTCAACTGCAAAACAATGTGTTTGTTGATACAGATCAGAAATGATCATATATGATCACTTTCATTGAGGCTCGGTAATTTTTCGCAGAGCTCGCTCATCCCACAGGAGAAAAGCATGGCAAATCTGAACGATAGCTTGAACGATCTGATGTCCCTCGACGGTGCCATGTGCGCTGCCGTGGTGGATTACAACAGCGGCATGATGCTGGCGAGTGCTGGCTCTGGCGTGGATATGGAACTGGCCGCCGCTGGCAACACCGAAGTGGTGCGCGCCAAGATGAAGACCATGAAGGCCCTGGGTCTGAACGAGAACATCGATGACATCCTGATCACGCTGGGCAAGCAGTACCACATCATTCGTCCATCGGCCAAGCTGGCCGGCATCTTTGTGTACTACGTGCTGGACAACAAGCGTGCCAACCTGGCGCTTGCTCGCCGCAAGGTCTCGGATGTGGAAGGTGCAATGACCATGTAATGGCCTGGGCTTAGCCCTGTCATTCTTCAAACGGGCCCTTGAGGCCCGTTTTTATTTGCTTTATTGCTTTTGAAAATATAGCAATCACGCACCAGAGGCAGCGTCGCCCTTGTGTCCGGGGCGGGCTTTCATAGCACCGAGCTGCATAGGAGCGCCATAGGGCCTTGCGCAGATCGTCGTAAATAACACACGCTTTGTTACGATTGCGGTGGGCGATGTTGCGGTGCAAAAAAGCGCTTTCCGCGCATATCCATATTTGCCAAACTGCTATCAAATTCCGCAGCCCAGGGCTCCAAAGTCGAAGTTTGCGGAATGCAAAACATCTTCAATGATTGATCTGGTCAGAAGTGACTCAATAGAATCACTAACACCTTAACAAGGTGATGAAACTGATCTACGTCAAACAAAGTGGGGAAACCATGGCAAATCTGAACGACAGCTTGAATGATCTGATGACGATGGACGGCGCCATGTGTGCTGCCGTGGTGGATTACAACAGCGGCATGATGCTGGGCAGCATCGGTACCGGTGTGGATCTGGAACTGGCCGCTGCCGGTAACACCGAAGTGGTGCGCGCCAAGATGAAGACGATGAAGGCCTTGGGCTTGAACGACAACATCGAGGACATTCTGATCACGTTGGGCAAGCAGTACCACTTGATCCGCCCATCGCAGCGTCTGTCGGGCATCTTTGTGTACTACGTGCTGGACAACGCCCGCGCCAATCTGGCTCTGGCTCGCCGCAAGGTGGCTGACGTGGAAAGCAAGATGACCATGTAATCGGCCATCGACCCGGATCACGCGGGGTCAAAAAAAGCGAGCCATGGCTCGCTTTTTTGTAAATTGCTCAATCTTGACAGCTGTATGTGGTGAAAAGGCGGTTGTTGCGGGCTATTGCGGCCTATTGCGCCAAAAATGCCAGGTGTTGTGACGCTGGTGGTCGGCATGTCACGCTGCTACAAGCGGCGCGCGAAACTGGTAGCCGACCTTTTGCTGTGATTGCAGCGGCACGGCCAGTGGGGTGACTTTTTCAATCCGGCGGCGCAGGCGGTAGATGGTGGCGTGCAGGCTGTTGTCCGAGTCGGCGGCGCTGCTGTGGCCCAGCAGATCGCGAATCTGATCACGGCTCACCACTTCGCCTTGGGCTTGCAGAAAGCATTCCATCAGCAGCAGGTCCGTCGGGCTCAGTTCCACAATCTGGCCGTCAGGCGCGGTGAGCACGCTGCGGCGGCTGTCGAGCCTCCAGGCAGTGGCGGTCTTGGCCGTTGTCATGATGCGGCGATGCACGGCGCGGATAGCCAGCTCCACCTGCTCGAAGGTGACCGGCTTGGTCAGGTACATGTCGGCGCCCGCGTTGATGACTTCGGCAAACACCTCCGGCCCCAGACGCCCGGAGACAATCAGAACGCCTGCCTGCGTGCGCTTGCGCAGAATGCGGATGAGCTCGGCACCATCCACGCCGGGCAGCATCAGATCCAGCACATAGAAATCGAAACGGTAGGGCTCGATGTCGGCCAGCAGGTCGCTGCTGTCGCCATAGGCCTGAACCCTCACGCCCTGGTTGCGCAGGTGCTGGGCGAGGAATTCGCAGTATTCGGTGTCGTCGTCGACCAGGGCAAGCGTGGCAGGGAGCATGGTGTCTTCAGTAGTGGGGAATCAGTCGTCCAGACCTTGGGGCAATTCCAGCCGCATGATGGTGCCATGCGGTTCGCGCGGCAAGGCTTGCACCGTGCCTTGGTGCAATTGCACCACAGAGCGCACGATGAACAAACCCAGCCCGGCACCTGCGCGGTGGCGGTGCTCTGCACCGCGCGAGCCTTTTTCAAACAGGCGTGGCCGCAGTTCTTCAGAAATCCCCGGCCCTTCGTCGATCACTTCGATGATCAGCGCCAGCGGATCGTCCGATTCGGCGATGCGCAGCCGCACGGGCGTGTCGGCGGGCGCGTAGTTGAGCGCATTGTTCAAGAGGTTGCGGATGGTCAGCCGCATCAGGGCAGGGTGCAACTGCACCGTGCGCGCATCGGCGTCCCACACCACCTGGATGCGCGGGCGGTTGTCTGCCGCGATGTCGTGCAGCACCAGGTTGACGAGGGTGGGCAAGTCGGTGTCGGTGGAGGCGCCTGCCTTGCCGCCCACGGCCAAAATGGTGCCAGCTGCCAACGTGTTGTCCAGGGTGCCGATCACCTGCTGCAGCACATGCTCTGCCCGCAGCAAAGCCTTGCTGGCGGGGGTGGCCTGTTCCAGATGCAGGTCGGCAATGGCCTTCATTGTGGCCTGCATGGCGGCTGACGCGTTGTTGAGCGGCTGGCGGATCTCGTGCGAGAGAAGCTGGAGCATGTCACTGTGCTCGGCCAGCATGGCGGTGCGCCAGTCCAGCAGGGTGCGCAGCTTGAGCAGTTCGCCCTTCTCCTCGGTGCGCTCCTGCTCGGTGGACGACAGCGCGGCCAGTTGCGCATGCAGCAGGGCCTCCTTGGCACGAGCGCGGTACTCGGCAGTGCAGTCCTGCATGAGCATCAGCACGCCATCGGCAGTCTTGGGGCTGGCTTTGCCCTGCCAGATATAAGGCGACAGGCTGATGCGGCGCCAGGCGGTGGCGCCATGGGCATCAGTCTTGCTCGCATCAAATTGCTGGCGCTGGCCGAGGGCTGCGGCCTGCAGCGTATCGCGGTGGGCGTCCAGAAATGCGGCGGGCAGGGCTTCGGCCAATAGCTGGCCGGCTACGCCGGTGCTGGGAATGCCGAACCACTCACACCACTGGGGCGTGGCCAGGCGCAGGCGCTGGTCATGCCCCCAGTAGGCCATGGCGACCGGGCTGTTGCCAAACAGGCGCAGCAGTTGCGCGGGGGCAAACCACAGGGCATCGGCATTGGTGTTCAAGGTGGCGCTGGAGCTGGCGGACATGGTGATTGAAAGCGAGGGCGCAACAGCGCAGCTGGTTGGACGTACAAAGTCGCCGCGCAGGCTGGTGCGGTTTGGAGCCCCGATGATAATAGGCAGACCGGGGGCGCGTTGCCATGGTTGGCACGGCCCGGGCCAATCTTGCTATGGATCGTCTCAAGCAGCTCGAATCATTTGTCGCCATTGCTACGCGCGGCAGCCTCACCGCCGCCGCCAAGGCCGAAGGCGTGGCACCCGCCATCATGGGCCGTCGTCTCGATGCGCTGGAGGAGCGCCTGGGCGTCAAGCTGCTGGTGCGCACCACGCGCAAGCTCACCCTCACGCATGAAGGCATCGCCTTTCTGGAAGACTGCCAGCGCCTACTCACCGATCTGGCCAATGTCGAGGCCAGCGTGAGCGCGGGCGGCGTCAAGGCTACCGGGCATTTGCGGGTCACGGCCCCGGCGGGCTTTGGCCGTCGCCATGTGGCGCCGCTCTTGCCGCTCTACCATGCCCGCCACCCCGAGGTAACGGCCTCGCTCAACCTGAGCGATCGCCTGGTGGATCTGGCTGGCGAAGGCTATGACTGTGCGATCCGCGTTGGCGACCTGCCCGATTCATCTCTGGTGAGCGTACGCGTGGCCGACAACCGGCGCCTGTGCGTGGCCACGCCCGAGTACCTGCGCCGCCGTGGCACGCCCCGCCACCCGAGCGATCTGGCCCAGCACGACTGCCTGACTCTGTCGAGCGAGGCCTCGCAGACCCGGGGTTGGGCATTTCGCATGCCGGTCGATGGTGGTACGAGCGAAGTGGTGCATTTCAAGCCGGGCGGGCCGCTGGATTGCTCCGACGGCCAGGTGCTGCACGACTGGTGCCTGCAGGGCTGGGGCATTGCATGGCGCAGCACCTGGGAGGTGGAGGCCGAGATTGCCGCAGGCCGCCTGGTGCCGGTGCTGGAGGAGTTTGCCGCGCCGCCCAACGGTATTTATGTGGTGTTTCAGCAGCGCAAGCACCTGGCGCTGCGCGTGCGCCTGTGGATCGATTTTGTCAAACACCACTACGAGCAAGCCGATTTCTGGAAAAACGGAGTATCACGATGACTTTGGAAGCTTTTCTGGCCTGTATCCACCTGCTGGCCTTGCTCACGATGGTGGTTTTTCTCTCCAGCGAGGCGGCGCTGTGCCGTACCGAGTGGATGAACGCTGCCGTCGTGCAGCGCCTGGCACGGTTGGACATGATCTTCGGCATTGCCGCTGTCGCCGTGCTGGCCACTGGGCTGATGCGCGTCTTCCTGGGGGCCAAGGGCGCGAGTTGGTATGTGTCGCAGCCGCTGTTCCACTTGAAGATGGCCCTGTTCATCACCGGGGCGCTGCTCTCGTTCAAGCCGACAGTCGTGTTCCGGCGCTGGTTACGCCAATTGCGCGACAATGGCAGCTTGCCTGCGGCGGCCGAGGTGCAGTCCACCCGCAAATGGATCATGTGGCAGGCCCACCTGATTCCCGTGATCGCCGCAGTGGCCGTGTTTTATGCCCGGGGTTGGTAGCCCAGCTGGTTGCCAGCCTCCCAAGAATTTCTAAATATGTTGCAAGTCAAAAAGGATTTGCTCGCAGCCCTGGCTGGTGAGCTGGATAAATTGTCGCCCGGCGCGGGCGAGCGCGCCGCGTTCGAGACGCCCAAGGTGGCCGCCCATGGCGACTATGCCGTGACCGCTGCCATGCAGTTGGCCAAGCCGCTCAAGGCGAATCCGCGCGCACTGGGCGAGCAATTGAAGGCAGCGCTGGAGGCGACAGCGCCCTTCCAGCAATGGGTGGACGCGGTGGAAATCGCCGGCCCCGGCTTTTTGAACCTGCGCCTCAAGCCCGCTGCCAAGCAGCAGATCGTGCGCGAAGTGCTCGCGCAGGGCGACCGCTTCGGCCACCAGGCTGACCGGGGCGAGAACGTTCTCGTCGAGTTCGTCTCGGCCAACCCCACAGGCCCACTGCACGTGGGCCATGGCCGCCAGGCCGCCATTGGTGACGCCATCAGCAACCTGTATTCCACCCAGGGCTGGAAGGTGCACCGCGAGTTCTATTACAACGACGCTGGCGTGCAGATCGACACGCTCACCAAGAGCACACAGCTGCGTGCCAAAGGCTTCAAGCCGGGCGACGAATGCTGGCCGACCGATGCCGAGAACCCGCTGGCCAAGAACTTCTACAACGGTGACTACATTGCCGAGATCGCCCAGGCCTTCCTGAACAAGGAAACCGTCAAGGCCGACGACCGCGAATTCACCGCGAATGGCGACGTCGAAGACTACGACAACATCCGCAACTTCGCGGTGGCCTACCTGCGCAATGAGCAGGACAAGGATCTGCAGGCCTTCAACCTCAAGTTCGACGAGTACTACCTGGAGTCGAGCCTATACACCAATGGCTATGTGGAAGACACCGTCAAACGTCTGATCGACAGCGGCTACACCTACGAGCAGGACGGGGCGCTGTGGCTCAAATCTACCGAATTTGGTGACGACAAGGACCGCGTGATGCGCAAGTCCGACGGCAACTACACCTACTTCCTGCCCGATGTGGCCTACCACATCCAGAAGTTCAAGCGTGGCTACGGCAAGGTGGTGAACATTCAGGGCACCGACCATCACGGCACCATTGCCCGTGTGCGCGCCGGCCTGCAGGCAGCCAACGTCGGCATTCCCCAGGGCTACCCCGATTACGTGCTGCACACCATGGTGCGTGTGGTGCGCAATGGGGAAGAAGTGAAGATCAGCAAGCGCGCAGGCAGCTACGTCACCCTCCGCGACCTGATCGAGTGGACGAGCAAGGACGCGGTGCGCTTCTTCCTGCTCTCGCGCAAGCCCGACACCGAATACACCTTCGACGTCGACCTGGCCGTGGCCCAGAACAACGACAACCCCGTCTACTACGTGCAGTACGCCCATGCGCGCATCTGCTCGGTGCTGCGCGCGTGGCAGGAGTCCGGCGCGGCGGCTGCGGCACTCCAGAATGTGGATCTGTCGGCACTGCAGGGCCCTCAGGCCCAGGCGCTGATGCAACTGCTTGCCAAGTACCCCGAGATGCTGACGGCTGCCGCTGACGGCAACGCGCCACACGATGTTACGTTCTACCTGCGTGATCTGGCTGCCAGCTACCACAGCTACTATGATGCTGAACGCATTCTGGTGGACGATGAGCCCGTCAAGCTGGCCCGTCTGGCGCTGGTGGCTGCCACGGCGCAGGTGTTGCGCAATGGCCTCGCAGTGCTGGGCGTGGGTGCGCCAGAACGCATGTGATTTTGCGAACAAAGGTAAAAACTGCAATGCGACGACATCAACGTGGTGGAACGATTCTGGGCCTGATTCTGGGGCTGCTGATTGGCGTAGGCGCGGCCTTGGCCGTGGCTGTCTATGTGACCAACGTACCGGTGCCGTTTGTCAACAAAGGCAATGTGCGCGGCGAAGCCAAGGACAAGGCCGAAGCCGAGCGCAACCAGAACTGGGACCCGAACTCGCCGCTGTACGGCAAGAACCCCGCAAGAAACCCCGCGCCCGCAGCCCCTGCCGCGCAGGGCGTGGTCGTGCCGGAGCCGCCCAAGACGGTGACTGAAAACACCAAGCCGCCTGCCGACACCAAGCCCCCCAAGCCCGAAGTGGTGCTGCCCGACAGCAAGACAACCACCGCCGATGGCAAGCCTGCTGACAAACCCGCAGACAAGACCCAGGTAGCCAAGCTCGACCCCAAGGCCGGGCAGGCCACCGATCCGCTGGGCGATCTGGCCAAGTCGCGCGGTGCCGATGGCTCGGATGGTTTCCAGTATTTCGTGCAGGCAGGGGCTTTCCGCACCCAGTCCGACGGTGATGCCCAGCGCGCCAAGCTGGCCATGATGGGCTGGGAAGCCCGCGTGACTGAGCGCGAGGTCAACGGTCGCACGGTCTACCGTGTGCGCGTGGGCCCCTTCAACAAGCGTGACGATGCGGATGGCCTCAAAGGTAAACTGGATGGCGCTGGCGTCGACGCGCAAATTGTGCGCGTGCAGCGTTGAACTTTTTCAAACCACAGCGACTCCTACCTCGCAACCCGCTACTGGAGATAACAAAACATGAAACGTCGTGCGTTTTCCGCCACCGCTGCCTCGGCAGTGGCTGCCTCTGCCATCAGCCTGCCTTTTGCCACTGGCGCACAAGCCCAGGCCAAGTTCAAGGAAGGCAAGGACTACCTCAAGCTGGCCAAGCCCGTGAACCCCGATGCGCCGGCCGGCAAGGTCGACGTGATCGAGTTCTTCTGGTACAGCTGCCCGCACTGCAACGCGTTTGAGCCCCAGTTTGAAGCCTGGGCCAAGACGGCGCCCAAGAACCTGCAGGTGCGCCGCGTGCCCGTCGCGTTCAACAACACCTTCATTCCTCAGCAAAAGATCTACTACACGCTGGAAACCATGGGCCTGATCCCTGACGTGCATGTCAAGGTTTTCCGCGCCATTCACGTGGAGCGCCAGCGCCTGAACAAGGACGACGAAATCTTCGCCTGGATGGAGAAGAACGGCGTCGACATCAAGAAGTTCAAGGACATCTACAACTCGTTCTCGGTCACCAACCAGGTGCGCAAGGCGACGCAGTTGCAGGAATCCTACGGCGTGGAAGGCGTGCCAGCCATGGGCGTGGCAGGCAAGTACTACACCGATGGAACGCGCGCAGGCTCGATGACCAATGTGCTGCAGGTGGTGGAATTCCTGGCAACCCAGGGCTGATCCGATACCGAATACGGATATCGTGCAGAACCACACCGCCAAGCCCGCAACATGCGGGCTTTTTTCATCGCTGGGGGCTGTGCCTTGAAAGGCGCCCGTGTCGCAAAAGGCGGCAAGCTGACACGGCCAAGCAAAAGCCATTGCCTGCTGTAAGCAGGCGGATCGGGGGCGGTCAAGCAGGCTTTCCGGACATTCCGGCGCCTCTGCATCGCAGGGAACGTGGGTGATTTCCGCAGCGCTGGCGGCAGGCCCCTCAGCATGGCTACAATGGGTAAGAGCAAGATTCATGCCTTATGAGACCTAGTATTTTTTCCACCCTGTTGATGGCGGCTGTGCTGGCGCTGCCATTGCTGTCGCACGCCGAGCGCGCCGACCGCACCAAGCCCATGAACATCGAGGCGGACAATGGTACGCACGATGAGCTCAAGCAGACCAGCGTCTTTACCGGCAATGTCGTGGTGACCAAGGGCACCATCATCATTCGCGGCGCCCAGTTGACCGTCAGCCAGGACCGCGATGGTTACCAGCACGGTGTGGTGACGGCGGCGCCCGGCAAGCTGGCGTTCTTCCGCCAGAAGCGCGACACCGCGCCCGGCGCGCCGTCCGAGTTTGTCGAAGGCGAAGGCGAAGTCATCACCTACAACGGTCGCGACGATACCGTGCACTTCGAGCGCCGGGGCGAGTTGCGCCGCTACCGTGAAACCACCCTGACCGACCAGGTCAGCGGCTCGGTCATCGTCTACAACAACCTGACCGACACCTTTACCGTGAATGGCCAGAAGGGCGAGCAGACGGCAGAAACCAAACCCGGCGCGCCCAAGAATGGCCGCGTACGCGTGATCCTGACGCCCAAGGCCGATGAAAAGGCCGATGCGAAAGCGGACGCAGGCAAGGCCAAGCCCGCTGCGGACGACAAGGAAAAGCTGCGCCCGAGCACCCAACTCAATGACGGAGCCAAGTGACCGTGGCTGAAACTTCGTCGGGAATCTCGGTCAACGCCAAGGCGGCAGCCAGCGACCATCGCAGCCAGCTCGAAGTGCTGCACCTCGAAAAATCCTATGGCAGCCGCAAGGTCGTCAAGGATGTGTCGCTGTCGGTGCGCAAGGGCGAGGTCGTCGGCCTGCTCGGCCCCAATGGCGCGGGCAAGACCACATCGTTCTACATGATCGTTGGCCTGGTGCGCAGCGATGGCGGCGACATCCGCATCGACGGCCACTCGGTGGCCAACATGCCGATTCACCAGCGCTCGCAGCTGGGCCTGTCGTATCTGCCGCAGGAAGCATCGATCTTCCGCAAGCTCAGCGTGCAGGACAATGTGCGCGCCGTGCTGGAGCTGCAAAAAGGCCCCAATGGCAAGCCATTGCCACGCGATGAGGTGGAGCGCCAGTTGACGGCGCTTTTGCAGGAGCTGCGTGTAGAGCACTTGCGTGAGTCGCCGGCCGTTGCACTCTCTGGCGGCGAGCGTCGCCGTGTCGAGATTGCACGGGCGCTTGCCACGCAGCCTCGTTTCATTCTGCTGGACGAGCCGTTTGCGGGCATTGACCCGATTGCGGTGATCGAGATCCAGCGTATCGTCGCTTTTTTGAGAGACCGTGGCATCGGCGTGCTGATTACCGACCACAACGTGCGCGAAACCCTGGGCATTTGCGACCACGCCTGCATCATCAGTGATGGCAAGGTGCTGGCAGCCGGGACGCCGCAAGAGATTGTGGAAAACGCCGATGTGAGGAGGGTGTACCTGGGTGAGCATTTCCGCATGTGATGCACGCAGACCTGGCTGGCAACGCGTTGTTCGCGCGGTGGCTGGCCGGTCACACAACCGTTTCATAGCAAGCGCATACATTGCCATGCAAGGGGGCTCGCTATGATGCCCTCGCTGTCACTGCGCGTCTCGCAGAACCTCACGCTCACGCCGCAGCTGCAGCAGTCCATCCGGCTTCTGCAACTGTCCACGCAGGAGTTGTCGCAGGAAGTGGAGCAGATGCTCGACGAAAACCCGTTTCTGGAGCGGGATGCGGAGGAGGCCGCTGCAGAGCCGGACGCCGCAGCAGCGCCTGCCGATGCGACGGGTGCCAGTGCGGATGCAGGTGATGAGCGCGCGGAAAATACTTCTGAAAAGATAGCTTCTTCCGCAGACTCAGTAGGCACGGAAGCTGATTTTGAGCCAGATTATTCTGCAGGCGAAACCCTGGACTTTGCCGCTGGCAAGGAAACCGGTGCCGACGCCGAAGCCGCTGCGGGCGACTCTGCCTCCGACTGGGAAGAGTGGGGCGGCGATGTGCCAGCCCGTGCCAGCGCTGGAGATGACGAAGACGAAACCCCCGCATCAGACCGCAGCTCGGTACACATCAGCCTGCAGGACGTGCTGCACCGCCAGGCGCTGTCGCTGCGGCTGTGCCCGGAAGACCGTGCCGCGCTGTACTTTCTGATCGAATCCCTGAACGACGACGGCTACCTGGAAGAGACCCTGGCCGAGCTGGCGCAGAGCTTTGGCGATGCCTCCGATCCGGAGGCCTATGACGCGCTGCTGCACCACCTGACCGTGGCGCTGCGCCTGCTGCAAAGCCTGGAGCCGGTGGGCGTGGGCGCTCGCACCCTGGCCGAATGCCTGGCGCTGCAGATCAAGGCCCGTCAGCGCCTGCTGGATGAGGAAGGCTCTGCCCACCCCGAGGCTGATGCGCTCGCCCTGGAGACTGCGCTGCTCGTATGCCAGGAATCGCTCGACCTGCTGGCGCGCCGCGATGTGCGCAAGCTCATGCAGCTGACGGGTTGCAGCGAAGCTGCCGTGCGCAGCGCGCTGGCGGTGATTGCAAAGCTGGAGCCACGCCCGGGCCGCCCCTATGCAGACGTTGACCGCAACGCCATCATCCCCGACATCATCGTGCGCCCCAGCAACGAGCGCGGCCTGCCCGTGCCGGGTTTCAGCGTACAGCTCAATGCCGAAGTGATGCCGCGCCTGCGCGTGCAGGAGGTGTATGCCAACGCCCTGCGCAGCCACAAGGGCAGCGAAGGCCATGGGGCGCTGCAGCAACGGCTGCAGGAGGCGCGCTGGTTCATCAAGAACATCCAGCAGCGTTTCGACACCATCCTGCGGGTGTCGCAGGCCATTGTGGAGCGGCAGCGCAACTTCTTCGTGCATGGTGAGCTTGCCATGCGCCCTATGGTGCTGCGCGAGATCGCCGATGAGCTGGGCCTGCACGAATCCACCATCAGCCGCGTGACCACGGCCAAGTACATGGCAACGCCCCAGGGCACGGTTGAGCTCAAGTACTTCTTTGGCTCGGGCCTGGGCACCGAAACCGGGGGCAGCGCCTCCAGCACGGCGGTGAAGGCGCTGATCAAGCAGCTGCTGGACGAGGAAAACCCGAAAAAGCCGCTGTCCGATGCCAAGATCGCCGATCTGCTGCAGGAGCAGGGCATCGAGTGCGCGCGCCGTACGGTCGCCAAGTACCGCGAAGCCTTGCGTATTCCGGCGGCCAGCCTGCGCAAGACCTTGTAGATTGCTATTATTTGTGTAGCTTATCGCGCTTGATGGGCGGGTGCCAGGGGCCAGTTTTGCCTTATTTCTTGCCCGCTGCAGCCTTGCGCTTGGCAAACAGCGCGTCATAGCTGGATTCGCGGAACCCCGCCAGCCGCTGGCCGTCTGTCAGCAGCACCGGTACGCCCCGGCCGCCGATCTCTGCAAAAGCGGCCTTGCCGTCTGGCGTGTCGATATCGATTTCACGGTAGGCGATCTGGTTTTTGGCCAGATAGGCGCGCGCGAGCCGACAGTAGCCGCACCATTGCGCCATGTACAACACGGCCTGGCCATGCTGCACCACCGCCTTCTTCGCGGTCGCCTTGCCTGCGGGTGCCGGTGGCATGCCCGGCACGATGCTGATCGGCAATTGCTCCTGCTGCAGGGCCTGGGCGTTGCCTTCGGCAGGGGGCCGGTCGCTGTAGACCACCTTGCCGTCGGCCCCCACCGTTTTGTACAGCGTCTGCGCACCTGCGAACGGGTAGATTGCAATCAACAACAACGTAAGGCAAAAGGAACGCATGGAGTCTCCAGGGAGGCACTGGGGGGCCAAGCCAATCATATAAAAGAAAAAAGCCGCTGGGCATTTGCGCACCAGTGGCTTTTTTCAGTGATCAAGATTGGGCCCATCAAGCGGGCCACAGCCACCATACAAACAGCGCTGCCACGGCCAGCATCAGGCCGAACTTGGTGAGTTTGTAGGCGGTTTTGTTCCAGGCCTTGTAGCGGCGGCGCCACTGGCCCATGTAGAACGAGATTTTGAAGATGCGGCTGATGAAGCCGCGCGGGTCGCCCTCATTGTTGGGCGAGCTGGCGGCAGCGACCACATTCTTGCCCAGCCAGTGGTTGAGCCACTGGGCAAAGCCGTTGGTCATGGGGCGCTCCACATCGCAGAACAGCACGATGCGGTTGCCTTCGCTGCGGTTTTCTGCCCAGTGCATATAGGTCTCGTCGAAGATCACGCCTTCGCCCTCTCGCCAGCTGTACGGCTGGCCATCGACTTCGATCATGCAGCGGTCGTCGTTGGGGGCCAGCACGGCCAGGTGGTAGCGCAGCGAGCCCGCGTACGGATCGCGGTGCAGGTTGAGCTTGGCGCCGGGCGGCAGCTCGGCAAACATGGCGGCCTTCACATTGGGGATGGCCTTGACCAGCGCCGTGGTCTTGGGGCACAGCTCCATGGCAGAGGGGTGGGCGTCGCCATACCACTTGAGGTAGAAGCGCTTCCAGCCGGTCTTGAAGAAGGAGTTGAAGCCCGCGTCGTCGTTGTTGGCCGCCGCCTTGATCTGCATGTTCTTCTGCAGGTTGATGGCTTCTTCGCGAATTTCGCGCCAGTTGGCCTGCAGCGGTGCCAGCTCCGGGAAGGTGCTGGTGGGCAGGTAAGGCGTGCGCGGCACCTTGCTGAACACCAACATGAAGACGTTGAACGGCGCCGTGAAGGTGGAGTGGTCAAACAGCTGGCGCAGCACCTTGTGCCGCACCTTGCCACGCAGGTGCATGTACAGGCCGCAGCCAAAGAAGAGCAGCACCAGGGCCAGAACAATGATTTTTGCCATAGCCGCCGATTTTACCGAGGGCATTGCGGCCCGTGCTGCGCAATCGCAAAGCACGGGCGTTTCGTAATATCAAAAACAATAGCTGATGGCGCTTGGTGGATAAGCGCTGGAGGCCAAAAACAGCCTCAATAGCTACCGAGTGCTGCTTTGCTTGCCCTGCTTGGCAAACGCCGCCTTGAGGCGCAGCAGCATTTCCTTGTTCAGCAGGCGTTGCTGGCCGCTCCAGTGCGTCATGGCCTTGTCGGCGTCGGCCTTGAGGCGGTTGGCCGTGGCCCAGTCGCCCTGCTCTGCGGCCCAGATTGCGTATTCGGCGATCACATCGAAGCCGCCCGATTGCTCGCGCACGAAATCAAAGCTCTTGCGCGCCATCTCCTGGTCGCCCAGCATCGCGTAGGACTTGGCAATCAGCAGGCCCACGGGCTCTGCGCGGTAGTGCACATCGGTCTGCGCAATGGTCTTGAGGTATTGCAGCGCGGTGCGGGGCTCACCCGCATGGTAGGCGGCTTGCGCGGCGCCCCAGCGGATGTCCTGGTCAGTGGCAAACGGGCCTTTCATTGCCGCTTCAAAGTGGCGCAGCGATTGCTGCGCGTTGCCAACGGCCAGCTGTGCCTGCGCGAGGCGGATTTCATGCTGCGCCGTGGGGCTGTAGTCGTAGGCGGCCTGGGCTTCGCGCACTTCGCGCGTCGGATCCAGCGCCTTGACAGCGCTGCTGGCCAGCTGGCGCGCGTGGCGCTGCAGGCGCGAGCTGGGCAGGAAGATGGCGAAGAAGTACACCACGCTGCCCAGAAACGGAAATGCCAGCAGGATGAACAGCCAGTAGTTGTTCTGCCCGGTGCGCACGGCATGAATGGCAAAGAAAATGGCAATGATGATGTGTGCGCCCGCGCCCAGATACGGCATATGCAACCCTTGTTATGGATAGTGTGGCTGCATTGTAAAAGGGCGCTCTCAGCCGCTGCCGCCCTGTCGTGCAGGGACAACAGCGCTACAGCAGGCGAGTACCCAGGGGCACATCGCCATCGGGCACGCACAGCGCCACATGGCCGTCGGCGTTGTGAAAGCCGGTGATCAGGCACTCGCTCATGAGCGGCCCGATCTGCTTTTTGGGAAAGTTGACCACACCGACCACCAGCCTGCCCACCAGATCGTGCGGCTGGTAGAGCTGGGTGATTTGCGCGCTGGATTTGCGGATGCCGATCTCGGGGCCGAAATCGACCTGCAGCTTGTAGGCGGGCTTGCGCGCCTCGGCAAACACCTCGGCGGCGAGCACCCGGCCCACGCGCAGCTCCACCTTCAGAAAATCGTCAAAACTGATGTCGTTCATGCCGCCATCTTGCCGCAGCGCGGTGCGTCAACTGTCGAGAAACGCTTGAGGGGGGGCTGCAGTCAATGCCCCACGGCCTTGGAGAAGACATTCATCACCACCACGCCCGCCACGATCAGCCCCATGCCGATGAGCGCGGGCAGATCCAGCTTCTGGCCAAACAATACCCAGGCGGCAATGGTGATGAGCACCACGCCCAGGCCCGACCAGATCGCGTAGGCAATGCCCACCGGAATGCTGCGCAGGGTGAGCGACAGGCAGTAGAACGCAACCGTGTAGCCCGCCACGGTGATGACCGAGGGCCACAGCCTGCTGAAGCCGTCGCTTGCCTTGAGGGCCGATGTGGCAATGACTTCCGCCACGATGGCGGTGAGCAGATACATCCAGCTCATGGGGCGCTTGCGCCGGGCGCAGGAGTGAAGATGGGCATGGGTGTACAGGGTGGGGAAATTGAACAAAAAGGCCTGCGCCGCCCAAAGGCAAGCGCAGGCTGCTATTGATTTGAGAGTTTAGCGCTGGCGGGCCATCAGCCCACGGTCAAGGTTTTGTTGATGTTGCCGCGCGTGGCGTTGGAGTAGGGGCAGACCAGGTCGGCATCGTGCACCAGCTTCTCGGCGGCGGCCTTGTCCATGCCGGGCAGGTGGATGGTCATGCGCACGGCAATGCCGAACACGTCGCCCACGGGGCCCAGATCGACTTCGGCGTCAATCGAGGTGTCGGCTGGCAGGGTGATCTTCTGGCGACCGGCGACGGCCTTCATCGCGCCCAGAAAGCAGGCCGAGTAGCCGCTGGCGAACAGCTGCTCGGGGTTGACGCCCTTGCCGCCAGGGGCGGTCAGGGTGATGTCGAGCTTGCCGTCGTCGCTGCGCGAGACGCCTTCGCGCCCGCCGGTGCTGTGGGCGCGTGCGGTGTACAGAACTTTGTCGAGATTGGCCATGGTGAACTCCTGGTTGAGGATGGGCGAAAGTGCTTCACAACGAAGCGGTGGACGGCTGCGCGGTCAAACGATCGCGCAGCTGTTGGATCTGTTGGGTCAGGGCCTGCAGCTCCTGCACGGTGCACTGGCTGCGCGCCAGCACACAGGCGGGCACGGCGGCGGCCTGGGTCTTGAGGGCGCGGCCCGCGTCCGTGAGGGTGACGCGCACGCGCCGTTCATCCTGCGCATCGCGCTGGCGCTGCAGCCAACCGGCAGCTTCCATGCGCTTGAGCAGCGGGGTGAGGGTGCCCGAGTCGAGAAACAAACGCTCGCCCAACTGCGAAACCATGCAGCCATCGTGCTCCCACAGTACCAGCAGGGCGAGGTATTGCGGGTAGGTCAAACCCAACGGTTCCAGCAAGGGCTTGTAGAGCTTGGTCATTGCCAGCGAGCTGGAATACAGCGCAAAGCACAGCTGGTGATCGAGCAGCAGCGCGTTGGATGTGGTGGAGGTGGCGTTGGACATGGGTCTTATTATTGCCAACAATTAAATTGTGTACAATTCAATTAAACAAAACCATGAACCGGAAAGGGGCGATGCGTCGCTCGCTGGCAGCGGGCTTTTCAGTGGCTGGAGGAGCGCTGTGACCCATTGGCCGACGGGCGGCCCGGCCCGCCGTCTGCACCACCTTCTGCAATGCCTTTGCAATGCGTTGGGCAGTGCCGGTATCAGTACGCAGTCTGCACCACCATGCCGCTCTGGTCCTTGAAGCGGGCTGCCACGGCATCGGCGGCGGTGCGCAGCAGGATCAGGTCCATGCCGACGGCTACAAACTGGGCGCCCAGCGCAATGCATTCGCGGGCGCGGGCCTCGTCCACCATCAGAATGCCGGGCGCCTTGCCAGCCGCGCGGATGCGGCCAATGGCCTGGTTGATGGCAGCGTCCACCTCGGGGTGGCGCATCTGCCCCGGGTAGCCCATGCTCGCCGAGAGGTCGGCCGGGCCGATGAAGATGCCATCCACGCCATCCACGGCGGCAATGGCTTCGATCTGGCCCAGCGCCTGCCGGGTTTCCACCTGCACCAGCAGGCACAGCTCGCGGTGCGCGTCGGCGATATAGGTGTCATCGCGGCCAAAGTTGCTGGCGCGGGTCGATCCGCCCATGCCGCGTATGCCCACGGGGCCGTAGCGCATGGCGTCCACGGCGGCCTGCGCCTCCTGCGCGTTCTGCACAAAGGGCAGCAGCAAGGTCTGCGCGCCAATGTCGAGGTAGCGTTTGATGAGCACCGGATCGTTCCACGCCGGGCGCACCACGGCGCTGGTGGGGCGCGGCTGGCGCGCGGCGTCCAGCGCCTGCAGCTGCGCCATCACCTGCGGCACATCGTTGGGAGCGTGCTCGGTGTCGAGCATGACCCAGTCATAGCCGCTGCCGCCGAGCAACTCGGTCACATACGGCGATGGAAACGCCGACCACAGGCCGATCTGGGTCTGGCCAGCTGCCAGCGCGTGCTTGAAGAGGTTCTTGTTGGGCATGGCTTGTCTCCGGTTGTCTTCATTGCCTGGTTTCACTGCCTGACTTCACTGCCCGTTGGCGTCAGGGCAGGATGTGGATGTCATCGTCCGTCATGGGCCTGCGGCAGGCACCGGTCATGGTGTGCCAGGCGCTGCCTCGCAGATCCACGCCGTCCCGGTCTGCCAGGTGGGTGACGCTGCTGCACACCTGGTAGAAGTGGCGCGCGGCGACGGTATCGCGCGCATACCGCTGATAGTAGCGGCCCAGGTACAGCCGTGCAGCAGGCGACTGCGCGGTAACGTATTCCAGGAAGTCGCGGTAGCTCGCATCCACCGGGGCATTTTCCAGCGAGGTCCTCCAGAGGCGAAAACCCACGAGCAGCCCCGCCAGCACCAATAGCACAACGGCAAGCCGAACCCCCTTGCGCAGGGTGGATGGCTTGCCGTTTGCGGTCATGGCTGTGGATCGGGTGCCCCGCGCGTGCGCCAGGGCAGGCCCTGGTCAGTACTGGTACACGCCCTTGCCGGTCTTGCGGCCCAGGTGGCCTGCGGCCACCATTTCCTTGAGCAGCGGGCAGGGGCGGTATTTGCTGTCGCCAAAGTCTTTCAGGTACACCTCCATCACGGCCAGGCACACGTCGAGGCCAATCATGTCCGCCAGCGCCAGCGGGCCGATGGGGTGGCTGCAGCCGAGCTTCATGCCGTCGTCGATGTCCTGCGCGGAGGCAATGCCTTCGGCCAGCACGTAGAAGGCCTCATTGATCATCGGCACCAGAATGCGGTTGACGACAAAGCCGGGGGAGTTCTTCACCGTGATCGGCGACTTGCCCAGCTTCTCGGCCATGGCCTTGACGGCGTCATGCGTGGCGTCGCTGGTCTGCAGGCCACGGATCACTTCCACCAGCGCCATCATCGGCACGGGGTTGAAGAAGTGCATGCCGATGAACTTGTCCGCGCGCTTGGTGGCTGCGCCCAGCTGGGTGATGGAGATGGACGAGGTGTTCGATGCCAGCAGCACCTCGGGGGCCAGCAGGTCGTCCACCTGCTTGAGAATCTTGAGCTTGAGCTCGTAGTTCTCGGTTGCGGCCTCGATCACCAGTTGCGCGGCCTTGAGGTCGTCGTAGCTGGTCGAGCCCTTGATGCGGGCGAGTGCGGCGGCCTTGTCGGCTTCGGTGATCTTTTCCTTCTTGATCAGGCGGTCCAGGCTGGCGCCCACCGTGGCCAGGCCCTTTTGCACGGCGGCGTCGGAGATGTCCACCATCACCACCTGCAGGCCCGCCACCGCGCAGGTCTGCGCAATGCCATTGCCCATGGTGCCTGCACCAATCACGCCTACGGTCTGGATCGTCATCTGTCTTCCTTTGGATTTGCTGTTGGGCCAAAGCGGCAGCGCCGCCATCGCCAGCATCATAGCGGCCCCTGCTGCACCGCCGCATAAACTGGGTGACAGGGCCGCTGGGGTAAGCCCGGGCACCTAAAATCGCCCGCATCGCTGCACCGCAGCCCTTCATCGACAAGGCTAGATATGACCACCTTCGGCACCCCGCTTTCCAAAAACGCAACCAAAGTCATGCTGCTGGGCAGCGGCGAGCTGGGCAAGGAAGTGCTGATCGCGCTGCAGCGCCTGGGTGTGGAAACCATTGCCGTGGACCGCTACGACAACGCCCCCGGCCAGCAGGTGGCCCACCATGCGCGCACCATCGCCATGAGCGACCCGGCCCAGCTGACCGCGCTGATCGAGGCCGAAAAGCCGCACATGGTGGTGCCCGAGATCGAGGCCATCGCCACCCCCGCGCTGCAGGCGCTGGAGGCTGCTGGCACCGTGCGCGTGGTGCCCACCGCCCGCGCCACGCGCCTCACCATGGACCGCGAAGGCATTCGCCGCCTGGCTGCCGAAACCCTGGGTCTGCCCACCAGCCCCTACAAGTTCTGTGATTCGCTGGCCGAGCTGCAGGCCGCCATCGACAGCGGTATCGGCTACCCCTGCGTCGTCAAGCCGGTGATGAGCAGCTCCGGCAAGGGACAGAGCAAGATCGACGGCCCCGCCGATGTGGAAAAAGCCTGGAACTACGCCATGGAAGGTGGCCGCGTGCAGGGCGGCCGCATCATCGTGGAAGGCTTCATCGACTTTGATTACGAAATCACCCTGCTGACCGTGCGCGCGAAAAATGCTGCCGGCCAGATCGAAACCCATTTCTGCGAACCCATCGGCCACGTGCAGGTCAAGGGCGACTATGTGGAGAGCTGGCAGCCCGCCCGCATGGCGCCTGCTGCGCTCACGCTGGCGCAGGACATTGCCCGCGAAATCACCACCGATCTGGGCCGTGGCTTGAATGGCGAGCCTGCCGGCCTGGGCCTGTTTGGCGTGGAGCTGTTCGTCAAGGGCGACCAGGTCTGGTTCAGCGAAGTCAGCCCCCGCCCGCACGATACCGGCATGGTGACGATGATCACCCAGTGGCAGAACGAGTTCGAGCTGCATGCCCGCGCCATTCTGGGCCTGCCGGTGGACACCAGCCTGAAAACCGCCGGTGCCAGCGCCGTGATCTATGGCGGCGTCGAGGCGCAGGGCATTGTGTTCGATGGTGTGGACGCTGCGCTGCAGATTCCGGGTACCGAAGTGCGCCTGTTCGGCAAACCCGAGAGCTTTGAGCGCCGCCGCATGGGCGTGGCGCTGGCGCGTGCTGCAGATACGGATGCCGCACGTGACAATGCCAAGAAGGCGGCTGCGCTGGTTCGCCCCCGCGTGGCGGAGTGAGCGGGAGCGGGCGCCTTTGCCGCCAGCACGACCGGCAAGCAAGCGCAAGAAGTGCAACCGCCCAGGCTGCGGCGGTGCATATGAAAAAGCTGCCTGGCGCCCATTGGTGGCGCGCAGGCAGCTATTGATTGGATAGCGCTCTGGCTCAGAGACTCATGAATGCCTTGCGGCGCATCCATACCAGCACACCCAGCACGCCGGTCAGCAGCAAGGTGGCCCAGCCGCCCAGCGATGGAACAGGCTGCGGCGTTGCCGGAGGCGTGACTGTGCCGCTGTCGTCATTGGTGATGACGACGCTCGCCTGCGCAGGATTGCCGGTGAGGTAATCGTTGCTGTCGGTGACTTGCAGGGTGACCGTCACCGGCGCTTCGCCCGCCACCTGGTTGTCGTTCGCAATGATGGTGCATGCGGGCGCCTGGGTCTGGCCTTCGGGGATCACGACCGGGCTGTTGCAGCTTTGGGTGCTGTATTGTGGATCTGCTGCCGAAATGGTGAATGGAACGGACAGACCGCCGGTCGGAGCCGGGGTGCTGGCCGTGACGGTGCAGACCGATTGTTGGTTGGCGCTGTCCGTCAGGGCCGATTTATCGCATGCGATGGTGATGGTGGGCTGGTAGATGTATTCAAACGACACCAGGCCATCCACGCCATTGGGGGCGGGGTCGGTATTGGGAGGCGGCGTTGTAGGCGAGCCCGGAACCGTTGCCACTGGGCTGCTGATCGTATTGAGTGCAGCGCTATAGGTGCAGGAGCCGCCCATGCCGCCGGAGCCAGCGCTTTGTGACGTGTCGATGCCAAAAGTACCGCCCGTACCTGCGGCGCCCTGGTAGCCACCGCCTCCGCCGCCACCACCGCCGCCGTCACCCGGGCCTTGGATACCTGCATTGCCTGGTGCGGGCGTTGCGCATGCAGCCACTTCGGGCGTGAACAGCGCGACTGCCGATGCATCAGCCACAGGGGCGGCTTGGAAGGAGTCGCCACCACCACCGCCGCCGCCGCCGGCACGCACCCAGGCGCCACCCACGTTCAGAAAGGATGCGCCACCGCCACCTGCGCCGCCGCCGCTGACAAAACTGGGGCCCATGGCGGCGCCGTTGCCACCAGCACCCGCGCCGTTGCCTCCGGTGCCACCACTCAGGCTGCGGATACGCCCATAGGTAGCGCCACCTTGCCCACCACCAGCGGCCACTGCCGTGATGGTTTGACCCGGCTGCACACGGATGATGGCGTCCACCTGCGTGCCTGCTGCACCCTTGCCTCCTACGATGCCGTCGTAGGCACCCGCTCCGCCCGCACCGCCTCGGACGATGACCTTGATGGCGCCAACGCCAGCAGGCACTACATCAGGGGCGGCTTGTGGAGCTGCAGGGGTATAGGTGATGGTCTGGGCATGGACACCGCCGCTGGCCAGACACAGTGCGAGTAACGCTGCTGCCGACAGCGCTGGGCGCATGCCATCACGCTGGAAGAAAGATGGGGACATGGTTTACCTGGTCAATAACAAAGATGAGCAAGGGTGCAATTGAACGTGCATGTGAACGCAAGGCTGGGCGTTGGTACCGGTGCGTATCAATTGCTGATGGCGTCCATTATTTAATTGAAATATATAAGTCAATTGTCATAAACTATCAATAAATAGATATATTGAATCAATTGCAGCACATTGTCACAATTTCCGTAATACGTCTCTTCCCGTAGCGTGGCGAAAAAAAAACTGCATGGCCCTTGCCGCAGGGCGCATGCAGTTCTCTCAATGACAACGGATGAAGCGCAATCACTCCATCCAGCACATAAAGCTCTCGGCCTTGTTCACATCACCCGTGCCCTTGTAGCGCGGCCAGAACGGGTATTCGCACAGGGGGCGGGTGCGGCCAGGCACGCCGCTCGCATCGGTCACCACAGGGTTTTCCGGTGGCTTGCCCGTCGTGCTCCAGTGGTCCAGCGCGGCCAGCGAGTCCCAGTTGGCGTTGAAGGTGGTGCTGACGGCGTGGCCATAGCCCGGCACCTCGTAGTAGCGCACAAACTGGCGCACCACCTGGCGGCCCATCTTGTTGATGACCCCGTCGAAATACTGCTCGGTTGCGCGGGTGCTGACCAGGGCATCCGCCGCGCCATGCGCCATCAGCACCTTGCCGCCATGCTTGTTGAATGCCGTCAGGTCGGTGTTGTTGATGTCCTGCAACTGGGTGAGCTGGTTGATGCGCTCTGCCCAGGGGCCGGGGTTCTGCGGGTCGAGGGTGAGGCTGTTGAAGGCTGGGTCGCGCGTGACGAAATGGCGCACCCACTGGTCCCAGAACACCGCCCAGTACGGCGCGGTGAGCGGCGCGGGGCTTGCGGGGGGTGTGGTGTTCATGGCCAGCAGGTTCACTGTGGGCTGCAGCGGGCTCGTGCCTTCCTCGCCCAGTTCGGTGCCCCAGATGTTGAAGCCGGGGTACTGCGTCTCTCCGCTGCCCAGCTTGGCACCAAAGCGGATTTCGCTGTCATAGACCTTCAAGGCGGCGATCATGGCATCGCTCAGGCACTGGTCGCCTTCGTTGCCTCCGCTGGCACAGCGCAGCGGCTTGCCTTCGAACTGGGCCTTGGCCGGGTCGAACTGTGCGTTGCAGGCAGGCACGTTGCTGATCAAACCATCAGCCACGCCATCGAGCGCATCGCACTGCGCGATGGCGGCCTGGCGCAGCAGCTTGCGCTGGGCCAGGCTCGGGTAGGCGCCGGGCTGGGCAAAGGCGCGGCTGATACGGCCAAACTGCAGATCCAGGCTGGCAGCGTTCCAGGCCGGGTACCAGGCGACGATGCCATCCCATTCCCTGGGCCATTTCTGGGCCACGGCCAGCGCCTCGCGGCCGCCGGTGGAGCCGCCGATGAAATAGCGCTTGCTGGGCTTTTTGCCGTAAAAGCGGGTGATGAGGGCGTCACCCACATCGCTCACCTTCTTGAGCGCGGCGCCCGAGAAATTGGCCACCGCCTCGTCATTCATGCCAAAGCTGCCGTCGCGGCTGCCTGCGGGGCCCGCCTGGTGGCCTGAATCACTGGCGAACACCGCGTAGCCTTGCGAGAGCAGCGGATACGGCCCTTGGCTTGCAGGCGCTGCCGGGTAGCTGAAGAGATTGGGCAGCGTGCCGTTGTAGCCGCCGCCGCCCAGCATCACGACCTTGCCATTCCATTCCTGCGGCAGGATGAGCGCCATCTTGATGGCGGGCGCTGCCGGGTCAACGGGAGCAATGCTCACATCGGCCCGCAAGGCTGCAGGGGGTTGCGGGCCCTTGGCCGGATCGGCGGCGGTAACGGCCTCGACCTTGGTAACCGTGGCGCCACTGGTGGGCAGGCCGATCTTGTCGGCGGCAACCTGCTGGCCCGTCAGGGCGCTGGCATCGAAACGGACGGTGCTGCAGGCAGTCAGCGCGAGCGCCGCGCTGGCAACGGCCAGCAGGCGAAAAGCAGGAGATGGATGGTTGGACACGGGTGATTCCTGAATTGTTGTGTTTGTACAGGGAGTCTCTGCAGAACCCTTGCCATCAGGAGGGATGCGGATTGCCCGAGACCGCGCTCAGACTACCGCAGAGAGTTTTGCAGAGGAGCCCCAGGTTCCCTAGATTCCCTAGGCTGTGGGCAGGGCTGCCCATGCACCATTGTGGAGTGGCGGGGAGCAGAATTCCACAGGGTTTGCCGCCCAGTCGTGTGCAGCCAACGCATATGCTGTCCACATCGGGTGGCGAAATTGAGTAAAAAAGAGCTGCTGACGCTTTATCCATCAGCACCTGCAGCTCTCTTTTTGTGAGTAACCTGGTGAGGCCTGGCTTTACTGGAAGGCCACTTCCGCAAAGCTGCGCAGCTTGCGGCTGTGCAGCCGGTCTATGCCGCCCGCGCGCAGGATACCCACCGCACGCAGACCAATGCGCAGGTGCTGGTCCACCCGCTCGCGGTAGAAGTGGTTGGCCATGCCGGGCAGCTTGATCTCGCCATGCAGCGGTTTGTCGCTCACGCACAGCAAGGTGCCGTAAGGCACGCGGAAGCGAAAGCCGTTGGCGGCGATGGTGGCGCTTTCCATGTCCAGCGCAACGGCGCGGCTCTGGCTGAAGCGGCGCTGCGGCGTGTTGTTGGGCAGCAGCTCCCAGTTGCGGTTGTCGGTGCTGGCCACGGTGCCGGTGCGCATGAAGCGCTTGAGGTCGGCCTCGGGCACCTGGGTCACATCGGCCACGGCCTGTTGCAGTGCCTGCTGGATCTCGGCCAGCGCAGGAATCGGCACCCACAGCGGCAGCTCTTCGTCGAGCACATGGTCTTCGCGCACATAGGCGTGGGCCAGCACATAGTCGCCCAGCTGCTGGCTGTTGCGCAGGCCTGCGCAGTGGCCCAGCATCATCCAGGCGTGCGGGCGCAGCACGGCGATATGGTCGGTAATGGTTTTGGCATTGGCCGGGCCCACACCGATATTGACCATGGTGGTGCCCGACTGGTCGGCGCGCACCAGGTGGTAGGCGGGCATCTGCGGCAGGCGGGGCGGCGGGTTGCCCAGCGCATCGGCACTCTGGGCGGGCAGGCCCACGCGGCGCGTCACCACGTTGCCCGGCTCGATGAAGGCAATGAACTCGCTGTCCGGGTTCTCCATCTCGGCGCGGCCCAGGCGGATGAATTCGTCGATGTAGAACTGGTAGTTGGTGAACAGCACAAAGTTCTGGAACCACTCGGGCAGGGTGCCGGTGTAGTGGCGCAGGCGTTGCAGCGAGTAATCCACCCGCGGCGCGGTAAAGAGCGACAGCGGCTGCGGATCGCCCGCCAGCGGCTCCCAGGTGCCATTGGCAATGCCGTCGTCCATGGCATGCAGATCAGGCAGGTCGAACACGTCGCGCATCAGCAGGCGCCGCTCGGCGCTCAACTGCCCTTCGATGTGGTCGTTGTCGGCAAAGGAAAAATGGATGGGAATGGGCTGGTTGCTGGTGCCCACTTCCAGCTCCACGCCATGGTTGGCGATCAGCAGGCGAAACTGCTCGGCGTAGTAATTGTCAAACAGGTCGGGCCGCGTCAGCGTGGTTTCGTAGTGGCCGGGGCCTTCCACGAAGCCGTAGGCGAGCTTGCTGTCGGCGCGTGCCACGGTGCGTGTGTGCAGGCGCACAAAGGGGTAGCAGGCGCGGTAGGGCGCTGCGGGTGTCTCGCCCGCCACGAAGCGCTGCATGGCCGAGCGCAGGAAATTGATCTGTTCAGCGTAGATCGCCTGCACCTGCGCCAGCGCGGCTTCCGCCGTGCGGTGGCTGGTCGGTGCGATAAAAGCAGGTTTGGTATGGGTCATGCACCATTGTGCAACGACCCCGGGTGCCCCGCATGACAAAACGGTGGCATGGGTCGGGGGCACCCGCTGGCAGATGCAGGGGTAAGCGCCTGTGGGCAGGTCTGAAAACCGCCCGCACGGGATAATTGGGGCATGAATGCACCATCCAACACATCCGCCCATGCAGCGGATGCCACTTCTTTCAGCCAACTGCCGCTGGGCGCCACCATGCAGGCCAACCTGCAGCAGTTGGGCTACACGCAGATGACCGCCATCCAGGCCGCCAGCCTGCCGCTGGCGCTGCAGGGCAAGGACGTGATCGCCCAGGCCAGCACCGGCAGCGGCAAGACGGCCGCCTTTGGCCTGGCGCTGCTGGCCCGCCTGAACCCCCGCTGGTTTGCCGTGCAGACCCTGGTACTGTGCCCCACGCGTGAGCTGGCCGACCAGGTGGCCACCGAAATCCGGCGCCTCGCGCGGGCCGAGGAAAACATCAAGGTCGTCACCGTCTATGGCGGCGTGCCTTCCCGCAACCAGATTGCCAGCCTGGAAAACGGCGCCCACATCATCGTCGGCACGCCCGGCCGCGTGATGGACCTGATGGAGCGCGGCGCCATCGACCTGGCGGCGCTGAACACCCTGGTGCTGGATGAAGCCGACCGCATGCTGGACATGGGCTTCTACGCCGACATCGTGACCGTAGCCAGCCAGTGCCCGGCAGAGCGCCAGACCCTGCTGTTCTCGGCCACCTACCCCGAGGGCATCGCCCAGCTGGCCCAGCGCTTCATGCGCGACCCGCAGACGGTCAAGGTCGCATCGCAGCACAGCGCGCACAAGATCGCGCAGCGCTGGTACGAGGTGAGCGAAGGCGAGCGCCTGCATGCGGTCTCGCAGCTGCTGGCGCATTTCCGGCCCGAATCGTCCATTGCCTTCTGCAACACCAAGCAGCAGTGCCGCGATCTTGTGGACGTGCTGCAGGCGCAGGGCGTGAGCGCATTGGCCCTGTTTGGCGAACTGGAGCAGCGCGAGCGCGACGAAGTGCTGGTGCAGTTTGCCAACCGCAGCTGCAGCGTGCTGGTGGCCACCGACGTGGCCGCGCGCGGCCTCGACATCGCCAACCTCGAAGCGGTGATCAACGTCGACACCACCCCTGACCCCGAAGTGCATATCCACCGCATCGGCCGCACCGGCCGGGGCGATGCCGAAGGGCTGGCGCTGTCGCTCGCCAGCATGGACGAGATGGGCTCGGTCGGCAAGATCGAGCTGCTGCAGGGCCGCGAATCGGAGTGGCATCCGCTGTCGGAGCTGAAGCCGGCGCCCGGCGAGCCCATGGTGCCCGCGATGCGCACCATCCAGATCATCGGCGGCCGCAAGGAGAAAATCCGCGCGGGCGACGTGCTGGGCGCGATGACGCGCGACTTTGGCTACACCAAGGAGCAGATCGGCAAGATCAACGTCAACGACTTCTCCACCTACGTAGCCGTCGCGCGCGGCATTGCCCAGCAGGCCGTGAACAAACTCAACAGTGGCCGCGTCAAAGGCAAGAGCGTGAAGGCGCGTTTGTTGTAAATTAGCTGCTGGCGCTTACCCCACAAGCGCGAATAGCTATCATTTTTAATGACCGACGCCACACCATCCCGCTGGACCACGCCCGAGAACCTGCTGCGCATCTCGGTCGTCGTGGCCATTGCCACCATCGCGTTCAAAACCGTGGCCTGGGCCGTCAGCGGCTCCGTCGGTCTGCTGTCCGATGCGCTGGAATCGCTCGTCAACCTGGTGGGTGCGCTGTTCGCGCTGGGCATGGTCACCATCGCCAAGCGCCCGGCAGATGACGACCACCCCTACGGCCACACCAAGGCCGAATACTTCTCGGCTGGCTTTGAAGGCCTGCTGATCTTCGGCGCGGCCATGGCAATCCTGTGGGCATCTGTCGACCGGCTGCTGCACCCGCAACCGCTCGAACAGCTGGGCTGGGGCCTGGTGCTCTCGCTCATCAGCACCGCGCTCAACGGCGGCCTGGCCATGGTCATGCTGCGCGCCGCGCGGCAGCACCGCTCTGCCGCGCTGGAGGGCGATGGCCGCCACCTGCTGACCGACGTCTGGACATCCGTTGGCGTGGTGCTGGGCCTGCTGCTGGCCATGTGGACCGGCTGGCACTGGCTGGACGCGGTGCTGGGTATTGCCGTGGCGCTGCACATCCTCAAGGAAGGCGGCAAGCTGGTGTGGACCTCTTCGCAAGGCCTGATGGACGAAGCCATCGACGCCGACACCCTGGCCACCATTGATGCCTGCGTGCGCCGGTTTGAAGCCGAGAGGGGCGGCGCCGTGCACAGCGACAGGCTCAACACACGCCGCGCCGGTGCGCTCAATTTTGTCGACCTGCACCTGCACATGCCCGGCGACTGGAGCCTGGCCCATGCCACCCGCCTGCGCATGGAGCTCGAAGCAGCCCTGCTGCGCGACGTACCCAATGCCCGCATCACCGTCGAAGTACTGCCCATCGGCGTGCAGACGCAGAGCGAGGTTGCAGAGAAAAACATGCCCTAGCGATTGCAGGGAAAGCGCTATAAGCTATCAATAAAATAGCATTCGATTGAAGCAGAAAGCTGCGCATACCTGTAGTGCGTAGATCGGAAGCATTCGCCAGAGGAGTTGGAATGATCAGCGTATTGCAGCGCGTGCGAGAGGCGCGCGTCGAAGTCGATGGTGAAGTGATCGGCCAGATAGGCCAGGGCCTGCTGGCCCTGGTATGCGCCGAAAAAGGCGATACCGAAGCCGAGGCCGACAAACTGCTGGCCAAGATGCTCAAACTGCGCATCTTTCAGGACGAGGCCGGCAAGATGAACAAAAGCGTGCAGGATGTGGCAGGCGGCCTGCTCATCGTGAGCCAGTTCACCCTGGCCGCCGACACCAGTGGCGGCAACCGCCCGAGCTTCACCAACGCAGCGCCACCCGCCGAAGGAGAGCGCCTGTACAACTACGTGGTAGCCCAGGCCCGCGCTGCCCACCCGGTGGTCGCCACAGGCCGCTTTGCGGCGGACATGAAGGTGTATCTGATGAACGACGGGCCGGTGACGATTCCGCTGCGGGTGGCGCCGGCGGCTGGGGGGTGAGGAGAGGCGGTGATTGGCTGTGGATTCAACCGGTCGACGGTGAGGGCTTTATGCGGTGTTCTCGTATGCTGAACGCATCCATTGATGCTATGTACGGAGCCGTCCTTCGAATAGGTAGCATGCGTGCCATTTGTATTCGATGACCGCATAAAACCTTGATTGACCGCAGCCTACAGTGTGTTCAGGGAACACCGACACAGTTAAGGCATACAAGTTTTGAGGAGCAGCATGTCTTATCCGATGCATATCCTGGTCAACGACTTCGCAATTAGAAGTTTTCGCGAGACCGCAGACAAGGACTACATCACTGCACGAATGGCTTATCGAGCGCGGCTGATTCAGCCCTTCCGGTGGTCAGCCCTGCATTGCCTAGAGAAGTACGTTAAAGGCATTCTTTTACTCAATCGCCTGAATGCCAAAAACTTAGGACATAGTGTGCTTCCCGGCATCGAGAGGATGAATCAGCACGGCAAGTTCGAAATTAATCTCAGCGCAGATACTGCCAAGTTCATCAAAAACCTCGAAGACGATGGAGCAGAGGATCGGTATTACTTGGTCTCATACGACATTGAACCATTCGACATTTCCCGATTCGACCGTGCAGTTTGGGAAATTAGAAGGTACTGTCAGCCGCTGGACTATGACACCGTTGGCATGAACGGAAAGACCGTGAACTCTCTGGCCCATGAACTCGATCGCATTCATCGAGCGAAAGAAGTGTATGAAAAGGGGACATGTATTTCAGGAGGCATTCTGGAAAAAATCATCGCAAAGAGAGATCACCCTGCACGTGAAGCACTGATCTGGAACAATCTTTTCTTCGGTCCGTCACGACGCAAGTTCGTGAAAATGTGCCCCGACTGGGAAGCAGGTAACTCGCCGTTCTTCCTGCATCCTGAGATCATCGAAGAGGTGGTTGAATACGTGAATATTCCGAAGGATATTGCCGAGGGAGTACGCCAATTCGCGAAGCAGAAAGCGGCAGAGAAGGCGAGGGCAGAACTGGCTGCAAAGAAGGACACGAAGTTCGCAGTCAAACAGCCAGGAAATAAAGGTTAAGGGAAGCAAGAAGAGTGTCTTCAATGACAGCGGTTTCACTTTGGTGCGGTCGCATCGGGCCGATAAGAGGTTTTTGCAGTGCACCGAAGTAGAAATTTGGATCACCTGTTGTTCGGACCCTCTATATAGCCCCACCCCAAGTCGAGGAAGGCATCCAAAGGGCCCATAGACACAAAGCCAGTGCCAAGATAAATGCTGCTCCTGCGACATAGTGGTTGGGAATCAGCCAATAGGCGCTCAAAACTGCGGAAAACAGGCCCGCTACGAGAATGAGCGAGCGGGCTGCAATCCTAAAGAAAATATGGTTACGAGGCAGGCTTGCACTGATGAGTGCTGGGAGCAAGATGAACATGGAGTTCAGCACCGAAAAGGCAATGCCGATCATGATTGAATCTTGATCTGTGGGGTAGACCCCACCTGTCAAGTTCCTATCAAGAACGCAGATCGTCACCAGGTTGGCGAAGATTACTGCGCCGGAAATGGACAACGCTGTATAGCGGCGAGTCAATGGCTTTATCTTTATCATCAATCGCATACTGAAGGCGTTCGATGTTCAGAATTTGAGCTCCATGTGTGTTGGGTGTGAAATCATTTATCAGCCAATGTCGCTTTTGGATCGCTCTACGACAGCCCCAGACTGGCCCATCGTTGTTCCTCAACAAAAGTACGGCCGTGCACCAGTGTCCCCCGATAGGCCGCCATATCTGCACTCAATCCAACTGCCCCAACCCCACCGCGTTGCCATGGCGGTCGCGTAGGCGGACCATGGTGCCTCCACGGTTCATCAGCGGCTTGCTCAAAAACTGGTGCCATGCCCAGACGCCGTTCAGGTATTTTGCAAAGCGATCCACAGCGCGGGCGCAACGCGTATTCAGCGCCTTCTCAGCTGTACTGATCGGTGTAGTAATGGCGGGCGCAAGAGGCGCAGGCAAACAGGGATATTTCCCGCAGTGATTCGGGCGGGCCGCTGGAGCGAAAGTCTCGGGGCGTGGCACCGGGGCCGTTCTCCCAGTACTGGTGGGTTTGCTGCACGGCAAGCAGCTCCTGCAAGCTGGCTGGGCAGGCGACAAATTCGCACCAGGTGTCGCAGCAGAGCGGCCAGTCCAACCTTCCCTGAAGAAAAAGCGGCGCATCGGGCAGCTGGTGAAATTCGCGCCACGCCTTTTGCGGGTCTTGAGCCAGGCGCTGGACGCTGTGCTCGACAGCCCAGGTGTCGGTTCGCCGTACGTTGCCGCCATGGATGCAATCTGCGCACAGGTAATGCACTTCGGGCTCTTCTTGCGCCAGCAGGGTGTCAGCAGCTTTTTGGGGATCGATGATCTCGCCGGTGTAGCGGTAAGTGGGCACCTCGCAGCGTTCGCACTGCTGGCATACCTCGCCCTCCACGCTGCGTAGCGCGGCATCGGCAACAGATTTGAAAATCTTCCCCATTCTTTATCTCCATCAGCCATGAACATCACGCGCTCGGCTCGATTTTGAGGCATGACGACGGTCATTTCTGTATGTTTTATTGCTGCATACTATGCATTTATCATTTGCATTTGGCCATATTGATGCATGAATTCGATGTGCATACGATCACCTTCTCATTGTTTTTCAGGGATAGAAGCCATGGCCGTAGCGATTCGAATTCACAGCACCGGTGCGCCTGATGTCATGCAGATGGAAGAGGTGCATCTTTCATCGCCAGGGCCGGGCGAGGTATTGCTTGCGCAGACCGCCATCGGCATCAACCCGCTGGATGTCAGCCAGCGCAAGGGGGCGGTTGCGATTGCACTGCCTTCCGGGCTGGGGCTGGAAGGGGCCGCAACGGTCAGCGCCGTTGGCGCGGGGGTGGCGGGCTTGCAGGTGGGCGACCGCGTGGGTTATGCCACCGGCCCCTTGGGCGCATATGCGAGTGCGCGGGTGTTTCCGGCAGAGCGTCTGGTCAAGCTGCCTGATGCTCTTGGCGACGATGCCGCTGCGGCGGTACTGTTCAAGGGCATCACGGCACAGTACCTGCTCAAGGCCACGGGGCAGGTCGGCCAGGGCTCGCGGGTATTGATTTATGGCGCAGCGGGTGCGCTGGGGCAGCTCATGTGCGCGTGGGCAAAGCATCTGGGCGCGCATGTGCTGGGTGTGGTGTCCAAGGCGGCCAGTGTGGAGCGCGCGCGGGCAGCAGGCTGCGACGAAGTGTTTGTTTTCGATGCCCAAACGCTGGCCGCGCAGGTGGCGCAAGCCACGCAGGGCCAGAAGGTGGATGTGGTGTACGACTCCATTGGCAAGGCAACCTTTCTCACATCGCTCGACTGCCTGCGCCCCCGCGGGCTGATGGTGTCGCTGGGCGCGACATCGGGCCTGCCGCCCGCAATCGAGGTGGGAACGCTCAACGCCAAGGGCTCGCTGTTTCTCACCCGCCCCTCATTGGCAGCCCATACGGCCACGGCAGAGGAATACCAGAGCCGCGCGCGCGATGTTTTGAGCGCCGTGTCGAGTGGCATACTCACGCCCCGCATCTGGAAAAGCTATGCGCTGGCAGAGGTGGCACAGGCGCACGCAGACCTGGAGCAAGGGCGCTTGCAAGGCGCGATCATTCTCAAACCCTGATTGTGGAAGGACACCATGGAGATGCTCGACAGCCAGCACGCCGATGAGCTGGCCACACTGCTTGCGCTGGCAGACAAGGGCTCGTTTGCTGCGGCAGGGCGTGCGCTGGGGCGCCACCCCTCGGTGCTCTCCAAACGCATGCAGGCCCTGGAGCGCAGGCTGGGCGTGCGGCTGGTGGAGCGCACCACGCGGCAGCTGCACTTCACCAGCGAAGGCCGGCTGCTGGTCGACAAGGTGCGGCAGGCCACGGGCCTGATCCGCGAAGCCGAGCAAGAGGCGGCGCAGGGCGCACGCGACATACGAGGCCGCCTGCGCCTGTCGATGCCCGCCACGATGGGACGGCGCTGGATCAGCCCGATGCTGGCAGATTTTGCCCTGACCCACCCGCAGGTTGCGCTGGAGGTGGAGTACAGCGAGCGGATCGTCGATGTGGTGGGCGAGCGCTTTGATGCCGCCATCCGCATCGGCCATCTGCCCGACAGTGGGCTGGTGGCCACACGGCTGTGCGACCAGCACCGCATTCTGTGCGCTTCTGCCAGCTACCTGGCGCGCCACGAAGCGCCCAAGACACCGGCAGACCTGGCACGCCACAACTGCCTGGGCTACACCGGGCTGCGCTCCTTTCCGGAATGGACGCTGGTGCAGCCTGCCGCAAAGGGCAGGGCGAGGCTGGCAGAATCGGTGCGCATCAGTGGCTCAATGACGAGCAACGACAACGAGGCACTATTGCATGCGGCGCTCAAGGGTGTGGGCATCATCTCGGGCAGCGATTGGCATCTGATGCCTTCCGTGCAAACAGGCGCACTCGTTCGCATCCTGCCGCAGTGGACGCTAGGAGACCCGGGCGGCATCTACCTTGTGCGCCCATCGGCGCAATACAGCACGGCGGCCATGGGGGCGCTCAAGCAATGGTTGGCGCAGGCGTTTGAGGCCACGCCCTGGCGCAGCGTGGCTGCCTGAGGTGCCGCGCGCGCTGCGGTGATGGAGCAACCTCGCGGCGGATAAAACCGGGCATTTTCCCTTCATGGGCAGTGCAAAGCCGCTATTCTTTCGCTTTCCCCATAAGAGACCGATCCTATGAAGACCGTATTTCGCCACACCGCGCTTGCCATCAGCATTGCGCTGGCCTGTGCCGCAGCCCAGGCCGACACCCTGAAAAAGCCCGTACTGGATGCGATTGCCGCCGAGGCGATCAAGACGCCAGCGACCTTCCCACAGTTCTTGCAGAACGCAGCCAAGCAGGATGCGAGCGTGGCAGGTGCTGTGCAACGCTACGTGGATGGCGAGGCGTTGCAGGGTGACGACCTGACCAATGTGGCGCGCCTCTTGGGGCTGTACACGCGGCTGACGCAAGAAACCCAGGTACTGGGCAGCATCACGCAAATGGTGGCGCTGCCGACCGTGCGCGACGCCAAGGTTGCACCACACGACAGCCAGGCCATCATCGACTTTGGCGCGCTGGTGGAAAAGATGGCCAAGGACTTTGGCCTGCAGTACCGCAACGTGGACAACCGCATTTTTGAAGTGACCCTGCCCGCGACGGCTGCACAGGCCGGGGGACAGGAGTTCGGCATCCTCACCCACGCCGATGTGGTGCCCGTGGTGCCTGCGGAATGGGTGATCGACGGCAAGCAGCTCGATCCTTTCAAGGTCACCCGCATTGGCGACAAGCTGTACGGGCGTGGCACGATTGACGACAAGGGATCGATTGCCACTGTGATGTACGCCATGAAGGCGGTGAAGGACGCCAAGCTGCCGCTGCAGCGCGGCATTCGCCTCATGATCGAAACCACCGAGGAAACCGGTGGCGACGCCATGAAGTACTACCGTGCCAAGACCCAATTGCCCGAGTACAACATCGTGCTCGACAGCAAATACCCGGCCGTGGTGGCCGAAAAGGGCACGGGCGCGATCAAGGCCTTTTTTGCCGATGTGAAGACCGATGGCCAGCAGCCCGCAATCACCGCCATGGTGGGCGCGGCTTCGTCTAACGCGATTGCGCAGACTGCAACGGCCAGCATCGAGGCGGTTAACGCCGCTGCACTGGCAGCCGTTGCGCAGAAACTGCAGGCGGCCAAGGATGCCTATGTGGCGCAGAACCAGCCGTACGGCAAGTTCAGCATCGATATTGCGCCTGCCGCCAACAAGATCGACATCAAGGTCACCGGCAGCTCGGCACACGGCTCGCGCCCCGAAGAGGGCGTGAACCCGGTGCCGCGCCTGGCGATGTTCCTGCAGCAAAGCCTGATGGCCGACGGCGCGCAGCCACTGGTGGCGCGCAACCAGTACAGCGATGCGGTGCGCTACATCAACGGCGTGTACGGACTGGATTATTTTGGCAAGGGCCTGGGGCTGGCGTATGCCGATGACTTCATGGGCCCGCTCACTATTTCGCCCAACTTCATCAAGGCGGCAGGCGGCCAGTTGGAGGTGACGGCCAACGCCCGCATGCCGCGCGGCAAGACGCCCGAGCAGCTCAAGGCCGAAGTGGAAAAGGGCATTGCCAACTGGAGTGCCGCTGCCAAGGTGCCGGTGAAGATCGACTACACCCAAGGCAACTGGATGGCGCGCGACCCCAAGGGCGCGTGGCTGACAACCTTGCTGAACATCTTTGGCGACACCACGGGGCTGGATGCCAAGCCGGTGCCGACCGCTGGCAGCACCACCGCCAAGCTGATGCCCAACGCCATCAACTTTGGCCCCGCCATGCCCGGCAAGAAGTACACCGCGCACAACGCGCTGGAGTACAAGGAGCTGCCTGACCTGCAGGCCGACATGCAGATGTTCACCGAAATGCTGGTGCGCATCGGCAACCTGCAGTCGATGCAGTAATCACTCCGTTTTTTGTAGCAAGGCCCGCGCGCTTCACCAGCGCACCGGGCCTTTTTATTGGAAAGCGAAGGCTCAGGCCTTGTGCAGAGCCCGGTAGTTGCTGGCAAACGCCTGCGCATCGGCGGCCACCTGCGCGGCCGTCTTGCCGGGCTTGAACAGCGATGAGCCGATGCCAAAACCAGCTGCACCGGCCTGCAGCCACGGCGCCATGTTGTCGGGCGAGATGCCGCCCACGGGGTAGATGCCGGTGCCTTGTGGCAGCACGGCCAGCAGGGCTTTGACCACAGCGGGCGAAGCCAGCTCGGCAGGGAAGATCTTCAGGCCATGCGCGCCATGCGCCAGCGCCGTGAACGCCTCGGTGGGCGTCAGCACCCCGGGCAGGCTGATGAGGCCGAGCTTGACCGATTCATCGATCACCGCCGGGTTGCAATTGGGCGAGATGATGAGTTGGCCGCCTGCAGCATGCACATCGCGCACCTGCTGCGCCGTCAGTACCGTGCCTGCGCCCACCAGCACATCGGGATAGGCGGCGCGCATGGCGGCAATGCTGCGAAGCGGATCGGGCGAGTTCAGCGGCACCTCCCACAGGCCAAAGCCTGCGCTGTGCAGCGCGGCGCCGATTTCTACCGCCTCGGCAGGCTGCAAGCCACGCAGAATGGCGATCAGCGGCAGTTGCGCCTGCAGGGTCTGAAAACGGGTGAGCAGATTCATGATGGCGTACCTGTCAGATATTGGTAGATGGCCTGGTGGCCGGCCCAGGTGGCTTCATCGCCAAAGGCCACGCCCTCGCAGCCCGCGTGGCGCAATGCCAGCGTGTAGCGCTGCACGAGTGCAGAAGATCCGATCAGCGCAACGCGCGTACCGGCGGCAGGCTGCATGGTGGCCATTTCCTGGCCGATCAACAGACCCGACAGGTAGCTGGCCGATTGCGCGGGGCTCAGCGCCCCAAACAGGCTGAGGGCGCGCGTGCCAAACAGCAGGTGGCTGAGCGCGTCGCTGCTGCGTGCACGCTCCAGGCCCTGTGCAAACGCGCTTTCGTCCAGCGGTGCACTGCCATCCAGCGTCTTGCCCAGAATGGAGTGCTGCGCCAGCACGGCAAACAGCTCGCCGGTCATGAAGGTCTTGAAACCGGTGATGCTGCGCCCCTGCGCCTGCACCCATTTGCTGTGTGTGCCGGGCAGCACCAGCAGGCCGCTGTCCTGCCCCATCAGCTGCAGCGCGCCAATCACCTGAATCTCTTCACCACGCATCACATCGGGCACGCCATGCGCTGCATCCACCCCGGCCTGCGGCACCACGCTCATGCCCGGCACGATGGCAGTGGGAATGCCATGTGCAACTTCCAGCCACAGCAGCTGGCTGCACAGCGCGCCAAAGTCTGCGGGGCAGGGGCAATAGGCGGCTTCCTGCCAGCCCTGGCGGCTGCCGACCATGCCCGAGAGCATGCACATATCGGGCTGCAGCGCAAGCCAGTCGCCAAAGTGCCTGTCAAAGGCCGCGGCAAAGCCGCCGGGCTCTACCTGCAAAATGCCTTGCGGCAAGGCCCTTTGCTGTGCAATGTGGCCCTGCGCATCGATGAGCACGCCGCGCAGCGAGGTGGTTCCCCAGTCGATGGCAATGAGGCGCGGGCGGTTGTCGCCCGGCGTGCGGGCGGTGAAGGTGGGTGGACGAGGCATGGAGCGAGCTCAGAAAAAACAACGCACCAGCGTGCGGTGCAGGCGCTGGTGCGGATTGTAGAAGTGGGTGCTGCAAAGCGGCGTCGCGTGTAAGACCCTTACAGCGCTCGTGGGCCGCGTTGCCCGTGGCACATCACAGCGGCTTGTACGCCGTTACATCGATCTCGACCTTGGCGTCGATCATCAGGCGCGATTCGACCGTGGAGCGCGCGGGGCGGTGCTCGCCAAAGCATTCCATGTACACGCGGTTGAAGCTGCCGAAATCGCGCGGATCGTCAAGCCAGACATTGACCTTGGCGACATCCTGCAGCGTGCAGCCAGCCAGTGCCAGCGCTTCTTCCAGGCGCTTGAAGACCTGGCGCGTCTGCGCTTCGATGCCGCCTTGCACGACCTGGCCCTGGTCATCGGTCGGCACGGTGCCCGATACGAAAACAAAGTCGCCAGCGCGCACGGCGGGCGAGAGCGGGCGCGCCAGACGGTCGGACGCGACGGGGGATTGGCCTAGGGTAACTACTGGCATGGTTTCATCTCCTTTGTGTAAAGATATTACATCAACAACACCAAAAACTGTCAATGTTTTGACGAAAAGCCGGTTTTTAGGGGTTGTGATGTAAAGAATTTTCCTTATTAAACGCCCTTGATGAAAGCCCGCACCATGAACGCCTTCGCACTGCTTCCCCGGACATCACGTCGCCAACTGTTGGCTGCCGCCCTGGTGGCGGCAGGTTGCGCCAGCCTGCCGGCGGGCAGCGCCTGGGCGCAGGCGGGCGCCAAAGGCGGTGCTGCCAACCTGGCGATGATTGGTGAGCCGCAGAGCCTCGACCCGATGGTCAGCTCCACCGATCTGGTGGGCACCATCATGCAGCACGTGTTCGAGCCGCTCTACACCTTTGATGCGCAGTGGAACATCAAGCCGATGCTGGCTGAAGGCATGCCCACCATCTCGGCCGATGGCCTCACCTACACCATTGCCCTGCGCAAGGGCGTCAAGTTCCACAACGACAAGGACATGACGGCCGATGACGTGGTGGCATCGCTGCAGCGCTGGATGGATGTGTCGGCGCGCGGCAAGGCCGTGGCGCAGGAAATTGCCAGCATGACGGCCAAGAATGCCACTACGGTCGAGATCAAGCTCAAGGCCGTGTATGCGCCGCTGCTGGCGCACCTGGCCATGCCCAGCGGCATGGCAGGCATCATGCCCAAGGAGGCGATTGCGCCGGTGCTCAAGGATTTCATCGGCACGGGCCCCTACAAGCTCAAGGAGCGCAAGCCAGACCAGTTCACCGTGCTGGCGCGCTTTGACAAATATGCAGCCCGCAGCGAGCCGGCAAGCGGTTACGCGGGCAAGCGCGAGGCACTGCTTGATGAACTGCGCTTTGTGCCCGTGCCCAACGCCACTACGCGGGTGGAGGGCGTGCTGTCGGGCCAGTTCCAGTACTCCGACCTGCTGCAGGTCGAGTCGATGGGGCGCATCGAGAAGGGCGCGCCGAACGTGGTACCCATCGTGACGCAGAATTTCGGTTTCCCCTACATCGTCTTCAACACCAAGGAAGGCGTGCTCGCCAAGAAGGAGCTGCGCCAGGCGGTGCAGACGGCCATGGGCCCGGCCGAGATGCTGCAGGCCGGTTTTGGCGACAAGCGCTTCTTCACCGCCGAGCCCAATTTCTTCCCCAAGGGCACACCGTACTATTCGGACGCCGGTGCCAAGCAGTACAACCAGAAGAATCCACAAGTGGCCAAGGACCAGGCCGCCAAGGCGGGCTACAAGGCCGAGCCGATCCGCATCATGGCCAGCCGCCAGTACGAGTTCCACTACAACATGGCGCTGGTGATGGCCGAGCACCTCAAGCGCGCAGGCTTCAAGACCGATCTGCAGGTGGTGGACTGGGCAACGCTGGTGCAGCGCCGCAACGACGCCAAGCTGTGGGATGTGTATGTGACGCACTCGGGCCTGTTCCCCGAGCCCATGCTCTCGCCCCCTCAAATGGGCAGCGGCGCCCCCGGCTGGTGGGAAACCGACACCAAGAAGGCGGCGCTCACCGCGTTCAACAGCGAGCCTGATGTGGCCAAGCGCGGACCGCTGTGGGGCAAGGTGCAGGGCCTGATCTACGACGAAGTGCCGTTTGTGGAAGTGGGCAAGTTCAACGCGCTGTCGGCGCGCTCGTCCAAGCTGCAAGGCTATACCGCCATGCCGTGGCCGTTCTTCTGGAACACGTCGCTCGCCAAGTAAACAGCGCGCCCAGAGGCTCCGAGGTTTTCCATGCTGCATTTCTTACTCAAGCGCCTGGGCGGCGCGCTGGTGGTGCTCGCCATCGTCGCCGTGCTGGTGTTTCTGCTCACGCGCCTTGCGTCGGGTGACCCGGTGGCACTGCTGCTGGGCGACCAGGCCACTGCTGCTGATATTGCTGCCGCCCGCGTGCAGTACGGGCTGGACAAGCCGCTCACCACCCAGTTCGTGCTGTGGATCGGCCAGGTGCTGCAAGGCAATCTGGGGCAGTCGCTGTTTCTGCAGATGCCGGTCACCCATGCGCTGCTCGAACGTGCCGAGCCCACCTTGTTCCTCGCGCTGTTTGCGGTATCGATTGCAGCGCTGATCGGCGTGCCCTGCGGCATGGCTGCGGCCGTGTGGCGCGGCAGCTGGGCAGACCAGATCGTCAGCACCGTGGCCATGCTGGGCGCCAGCATTCCCAGCTTCTGGTTCGGGCTCATCCTGATCCAGATCTTTGCCGTGCACCTGGGCTGGTTTCCGGCGTCGGGCTATGGCGACCCGGATTCGACGCTGGCCCAGCGCCTGCAGCACCTGCTGCTGCCCGCGCTGGTGCTGGGCGTGCTCAATTCGGCGCTGATCATCCGCTTCACCCGTGCTTCGGTGCTCGACATTCTGGGTGAAGACTACGTACGCACCGCCCGCGCCAAGGGTCTGGCCGAGGGCGTGGTGCTGTGCAAGCATGTGCTGCGCAATGCGCTGGTGCCCATCGTCACCGTGCTGGGCCTCACGCTCGCGCTGATGATCGGCGGCACCGTGGTGACCGAGACCGTGTTCAACCTGCCAGGCGTGGGCAACCTGGTGGTGCGCGCCGTGCTGCGGCGCGATTACCCGGTCATCCAGGGCACTTTGCTGGTGATCGCTGCCATCTACGTGTTCATCAACCTGGCCATCGACCTGCTGTACACCGTGGTCGATCCGCGCATCCGCCTGGAGAGCAAGTGATGAACGCACCTACTTCCTCCGCATCGACTCCTGTTTCCGTAGCTGCTGGCGCAGGCTGGGCGAGCGCTGCATGGGTGAAAACCTTGAAGCGCCTGTTTGCCCGCAAGATCGTGCTGGCCAGCGCCATCGTGCTGCTCCTGATCGTGGCGACTGCCGTGTGCTACCCGCTGCTGACCGATGCCGACCCCAATGACATGAACATCAGCATGCGCCTGCATGCACCGTCGTGGGCGCACTGGGCGGGCAACGACGAGCTGGGCCGCGACGTGATGGTGCGCATCATCTTCGGCGCGCGCTATTCGCTGATGATCGGCTTCTTCACCGCGCTGGGCGCCGTGGTGCTGGGCACCCTCATCGGCATGCTGGCAGGCTACTTTCGCAGGCTTGACGCGCCGCTGATGCGCCTGGTGGACGCAATGATGGCCTTCCCCGACATTCTGCTGGGCATTGCGCTCGTATCCATCCTGGGCGCTTCGCTGTGGAACGTGATCCTCGCGCTCACCATCGTCTATACGCCCCGGGTGGCGCGCGTGGTGCGCGCATCGACCCTGGTGCTGCGCGAGCTGCTGTTTGTCGATGCGGCCAAGGCGCTGGGGGTGAGCACGCCGATGATCCTGTGGCGCCACATTCTGCCCAACCTGCTCTCGCCGGTGCTGGTGCAGGTCACCTTCATCTTTGCCTACGCCATCCTCGCCGAAGCGGGCCTGTCGTTCCTGGGCGTGGGCGTGCCGCCCGAGATTCCCACCTGGGGCACCATGATCGCCGGCAGCCTGGAATACGCCGACAAGGCGTTCTGGACGATCCTGACCCCTGGCATCGCCATTGTGCTCACCGCCCTGTCGCTGCAGTTGCTGGGCGACGGCGTGCGCGACCTGCTCGACCCCAAGCTGAAGAAGAAATCATGATGAGCACCGCCACGCAAACTGCTGCTGTTGCAGCCCACGCAGCCAGCGCTCAGCCACCCGCCACGGCCACGCCACGGCTCGATGTGCGCTCGCTGTCGACCTCGTTCGCCACCGATGGCGGGCGGGTGCAAAGCGTCTCGGACGTGAGCTTTCGTATCATGCCGGGCCAGACGCTGGCCCTGGTGGGCGAGTCGGGCTCGGGCAAATCCGTCACCAGCCTGTCGCTGATGGGCCTGCACGCCAAGACCTCGCACGCACAGGTGCAGGGCGAGGCGCACTTTGTGCTGCGCGATGGCCGCACGGTCGACCTGCTCCGGCTGGACCATGCCGCCCTGCGCGCACTGCGCGGCAATGAAATGGCCATGGTCTTTCAGGAGCCAATGACCAGCCTGAACCCGGTGCTCACCGTGGGCGAGCAGATCGCCGAATCGGTGCGCCTGCACATGGGGCTGGACAAGGCCGGGGCCCTGAAGCACGCGCAGCGCATGCTGGAGCTGGTCGAGATTCCGGCTGCGGCACAGCGCGTGCATGAGTATCCGCACCAGCTCTCGGGCGGCATGCGCCAGCGGGTGATGATTGCGCTGGCCATGGCCTGCAACCCGACCTTGCTGATCGCCGACGAGCCCACCACGGCGCTGGATGTGACGATCCAGGCCCAGATTCTGGCGCTGATGGGGCGGTTGCAGAAAGAGACGGGCATGAGCATTCTGTTTGTGACCCACAACCTGGGCGTGGTGGCGCAGTACGCCGATGCGATTGCGGTGATGTATGCCGGCCGCATTGTCGAGACCGCCAGCGTGCACGATCTGTTTGCCGCGCCCAAGCACCCCTACACCCAGGGCCTGCTGGGCTGCCTGCCGGGCATGGCGCGCAAGCGCGAGCTGGAGGCTGCCGCCTCTGCCATGCGCGCAGGCGGCAAGCCCGCCTTCGTGCCCAAGCGCAGGCTTGACGCCATTCCCGGCCAGGTCTCCAGCCTGCTGAGCCCACCTCCCGGTTGCGCCTTTGCACCACGTTGCAGCCTGAAGCTGCCCGCTTGCGAAGCCGCCATGCCGGGCCTGGATGTATTGAACGCAGACAGCTGGCCCGCGCGCCAGGTGCGCTGCATCCGCGCGGGAGAAAGCGCATGAGCATGACCGATACCCTGGACCGCGCCGCTGGCAGCGCGCCCGAAGCCGCCGCCGCGCAACCGCTGGTCCGCATCCAGCAGCTGAGCAAGCAATTTGGCTCTGGCGCGCACCCGGTGCGCGCGGTCGACAACGTCTCGTTCGACATCTTTCCAGGCGAAACACTCGGCCTGGTGGGCGAGTCGGGCTCGGGCAAGAGCACGATTGGCCGTCTGCTCACGCGCCTGATCGAGCCCACCGCCGGCAGCCTGCAATACCGCAAGGACGGCAAGGTGGTGGATCTGGCGCATCTGAGCCAGCGCGAGCTGCGGCCCCTGCGCTCCGATATCCAGATCATTTTTCAGGACCCGTATGCCAGCCTGAACCCGCGCATGCGCATCCGCGATGTGCTGGGCGAGGCCTTGTCCACCCACGGCATGGCGACCGGCGCGGCACGGCAAAAGCGCATCGAAGAGCTGCTGGAGCAGGTGGGCCTGCGGCCCGAGCATGCCGAGCGCTTTCCGCACGAGTTTTCGGGCGGGCAGCGCCAGCGCATCGGTATTGCCCGCGCGCTGGCCGTGCAGCCGCGCTTCATCGTGGCGGACGAGCCGCTGTCGGCGCTCGATGTGTCGATCCAGGCACAGGTGGTCAACCTGCTGGGCGATCTGAAAGACCGTTTGGGGCTGACCTTGTTGTTCATTTCCCACGATCTGGATGTGGTGGAATACCTGTGTGATCGCGTGGTGGTGCTGTACCTGGGCCGCGTGGTGGAGGTTGCTCCCACCGAGACCCTGTACGCCCGGCCACGCCATCCGTATACACAGGCGCTGCTGGCGGCTGCGCCGATTCCCGATCCGGCGCAACGCCGCACGATTCCGCTGCTGTCCGGCGACCTGCCCAGCCCCAAGAATCCGCCCAGTGGCTGCGTGTTCCGTACCCGCTGCCCGCAGGCGGAGAGCCAATGTGCGCAGGCCGATATGCAGCTGCGTGCCGTGGGCGGCAGCCATACGGGCCATCTGCAGGCCTGCTGGAAAGTACAAGACTGAGGAGTTTGAGATGCAACCCGATTTTGTTGTGGACCACCGCTGCAAGAGCTATCCACTGACCGCCGCGCCCACGCAGGCCTCGCAACTGGCCGCGCGCGGCTGGAATGTGCTGCGCGATGACCTGCCGTACCCGCTGGCCGTCATTCGCCGGTCCGCGCTGGAGCACAACGCGCGCTGGATGCAGGATTACGCCGCGCGCCGCAACATCCAGTTTGCGCCGCACGGCAAGACCACCATGTCGCCCCAGCTGTTTGACATGCAGCTCAAGGGCGGCGCCTGGGGCCTGACCTTTGCCACGATCTACCAGTTGTCGGTCGGGGTGGAGGCGGGCATGCGCCGTGCCATCATCGCCAACCAGGTGGTGGCGCCTGCCGATCTGGATGGGCTCGATGCCCTGCTGGCGCGGCACAGCGATCTGCGGGTGTGGTTTCTCGTCGATTCGATTGCGCAGCTGCGCTGCATTGAAGACTGGGCCAAGGCCCGTGGCAGCCAGCGCGCCTTCGATGTGCTGATCGAAGTGGGCATTCCTGGCCAGCGCACTGGCGTGCGCACGCTGGAGGAAGCCGTGGCGCTGGCGCAGGCCGTGCATGCATCGCCTGTGGCGCGCCTGGGCGGTATCGAATGCTACGAGGGGGGGCTGGCCCAATGCAATTCTGCGCATGATGTGCCAGCGGTGGCCGAGATGGTGCGCCGCGTGGTGGATATTGCCAAGGCCTGCGATGCGCAGGGCCTGCTGCCCGATGCGCAGCCCATCCTGAGCGCGGGCGGCTCAGCCATTTTCGACCTGGTGGTGCCGCTGCTGCAGGGCGCGGGCCTGTCGCGCAGCTTCATGGGCGTGCTGCGCTCGGGCTGCTACATCACCCACGACCATGGCAACTACCAGCGCTTGCTCAAGCTGGTGGAGCAGCGCGAGGGCCTGCAGGATTCGCTGCAGGCGGCGCTGGAGGTCTGGTCGGTGGTGCAGTCCGTGCCCGAGCCGGGCCTGGCGCTGCTGACCTGCGGCCGCCGCGATATCTCATATGACCTGGAGATGCCTTCGGTGCAGCGCCTTGCCGTGCGCGGTAGCACCACGGCGCAGGCCGCGCCTGCCGGCTGGAAGATCAGCGCGCTCAACGACCAGCACGCCTACCTGCGGTTCGATCCCGCACAGGGCGCGCCCGCCGTGGGCGATCGCGTGTCGCTGGGCATCTCGCACCCTTGCACCACATTTGACAAATGGCGCTGGATTGCCGTGGTGGACGACGCCTGGAACCTGGTGGATGCCATCGAAACAAGGTTCTGAATGTGCAGAATACAACCCCCTGAGGCGCTGTGCGCCTTCCCCCTTCTCTCATGCTGCGCATGGGAAGGGGGACGCAGCCCTCGCTGTGGCGCGGCGCGGCCGGCCCCGGCCCTTGCTCGGCTGCCCGCGCATGGGCCATGCCCGTCTCATGCGCTACGCCATGGATGGTTGACATGGTGATGAATCGTCCCGTTCTCACCCTGCAGGTGCTGCTGCAGCAGCAGTCCGCGTTGCCGCTGGCGCAGCGCCAGGTGATTGATGTCATCCTGCAAGACCCGGGCGCTGCCGTGCTCGCCACGGTGGAGCAGCTGGCTGCACAGGCCCATGTGTCCATGCCCACCATCGTGCGCATGTGCCGCCGCTTTGGCTATGACTCGGTGCGCGAGTTCATGGTGGCGCTGGCGCAGACGCTGGCAGTGTCGGGTTCGCACCTGCACCGCAGTGTGCGCGAGGACGACTCCACGGGCGATGTGGTCAGCAAGATCGTGCATGCCGCAGCGGGTGCGATTGCCAACCTGGGGCAAAAGCTCGATGCCGCGTTGATCGACGAGGTGGCGGCCAAGATGGCAGCGGCCACGCGCATCGACTGCTATTCGGTAGGCGCCGCATCGTCCTTCATGGCGCAGGAGCTGCAAAGCCGCCTGTTCCGCCTGGGGCTGACATCGAACGCGATCTTTGATGCGCACCAGCAGCTGGTGTCGGCATCGACGCTGGGCAAGAAGGGCGTGGCCTTTGTCATCTCGCACGTGGGGCGCATGCCTTTCACGCTGGAGGCCGCGCAGTTTGCCCGCCAGCAGGGCGCCACGGTGGTGGCGCTGACCCAGCCGGGCACGCCGCTGGCCGAGCTGGCCGACCATGTGCTGGCCGTCACCGTGCCGCAGGATGCGGTGATGCGCGTGGGCACCGAGGCCTATCTGGCGCACCTGGTGGTGATCGAGATTCTGATGGTGCGGCTGGCGCAGATTCTGGGTCCGCGCGTCATCACCGGCATGCAGCAGTACAAGCGGCTGCTCGAAACCCATGGTTTCGACAGCTACGAATACATGGGTTTTCAGCAGCCCGCGCAGCAGCGCCGTAGCGCAGCGCTGGGCGCAGAGCCCGCACCCATGCCGCGCAAGAAAAGCGCCAGCGCCCGAAAGGACGGCGGCCAGGGCCGCAAGCAGGATTGAAGAGAGCTTTTGGAAAGCAGAGCATGGATCGCAAAGTGTGGTTGAAGAATGGCCTGGTGGTAGATGGCACCGGCAGCGCCGAATTTGTGGGCGACGTATGGTTGCAAGGCGATCGCATTGTGGGCGTGCTTGCGAAAGATGCGCCGGCCGATGCGGCCTTGGCCGAGGCTGTGGCGGCCTGGCAGCAGCAGGACCCGCAGACCATTGACTGCAGCGGCAAGGTGATTGCCCCGGGCTTCATCGATGTGCACACCCACGACGACGCTGCCGCGCTGAACAACCCGGGCATGCTGCCCAAGCTCTCGCAAGGGGTGACGACGGTGATTGCCGGCAACTGCGGCATTTCGCTGGCGCCGGTGGTGACCGATGCGCCGATGGCGCCGCTGTCGCTGCTGGGCGACCGGCAGTTCCGCTTTTCCACCATGAAGGACTATGCAGCGGCTGTGGATGCAGCGCAGCCTGCCATCAATATTGCGGCTTTGCTGGGCCACACGGCGCTGCGCATCAAGCACATGGCTGATCTGAACCGGCCCGCCAACGAGGCCGAGCGCGCAGCAATGGCGGCCGACATGCGCGAAGCCATGGAGGCGGGGGCCCTGGGCCTGTCGAGCGGCATTTTCTACCGCGAAGCCTATGCAGCCGACATGCAGGAGCTGGTGGCTGTGGCGACCGAGGCGGCCCGCCACGGCGGCGTGTACGCCACGCACATCCGCGATGAGCTGGAAGGCATTCTGGAGGCCATGCTGGAGGCGGCAGGCACGGCCCAGCAATCGGGGCTGCCCCTGGTGCTGTCGCACCACAAGTGCGCGGGCTCGGCCAACTGGGGCCGCACGCTGCAAACCTTGCCGCTGGCCGAAAAGCTGGCCCAGCAGCAGGAGCTGTCGATGGACGTGTACCCATACACGGCGGGCTCCACCGTGCTGCGCGAAGACCTGGTGGATGGCGTGATCGATATCCTCATCACCCGCAGCGAAACCCACCCCGAGGTGGCGGGCCGCTACCTGCGCGATATTGCGGCAGCGTGGGGGCAGAGCGAGTACGACACCTGCGTGCAGCTCAAGCCCGGCAACGCCTGCTATTTCCAGATGCGCGAAGACGACGTGCAGCGCGTCATCACCCACCCGCTGTCGATGATCGGCTCGGACGGCCTGCCCAACGACGAGCGCCCGCACCCGCGCCTGTGGGGGGCGTTCCCACGCGTGCTGGCCATGTACTGGCGCGACAAGGGCGTGCTGAGCCTGGCGCAGGCCATCCACAAGATGACGGGGCTGTCGGCCCAGCGCTTTCGCCTGGCCGGGCGCGGCGTGCTGGCCGCTGGCAAGGCGGCCGATGTGGTGGTGTTCGACCCGGCGCGCATCCAGGACCGCGCCACGTTTGAAGACCCCAAGCAACTGAGCGCGGGGGTGGAGGCCGTGTGGGTCAACGGGGTACTCAGCTATACCGAGCAAGATGGGGCCTTGCCCCAGCGCGGCGGGCGCTTTGTGCGCCGTGCCACGGCCTGACTGGCTGGCTACCCGAATGCAGCAGCGCCCCACGAGGGCGCTTTTTGTTGCTGGTGGCACACCCAGCCAATCATTCGATTTGTGAATCAGACCATCCGTACAAAACATTGGACGCGAATCGTCAAACCTTGCACCATCGATAAAGCCCACAGAGGCTCAAGCACAACTGCACAGGAGACAACACGATGCAACGACGCCAGACAATGGTATGGGCAGCCGCCGCGCTGGCTGCGGCTATGGCTGCGCCGGTGAGCCGCGCCCAGGGGAGCTACCCGAGTGCTCCGATCACGATGATCGTGCCGTTCGCGGCAGGCAGCGGCACCGACGCGGTGGCGCGCGCCGTGGGGCAGAAGCTCGGCGAGCGGCTGGGGCAGCCGGTGATTGTGGACAACCGCGCGGGCGCGAATGCGCAGATTGCCGTGGCGGCGGTGCTCAAGGCCAAGCCGGATGGGCAGACCCTGTTCATGACCACCAACACCTCGCATTCGGCCAATCCCTGGCTGGTCAAGAACCTCAAGTACGACCCGATCAAGGACTTCACGCCCATCGCCCGTGTGGGCGAGCTGCCGTTCGCGCTGGCGGTGAATGTGGATTCGCCCATCAAGTCGGTGCAGGAGCTGATCGACTACGCCAAGGCCCATCCGGGCAAGATTTCGTACGCCACGCCCAACAGCACCTCGCTCGTGGCGTCCGAGACGCTGCGCTTTCTGACCAAGACCGACATCGTGGGCGTGCCATACAAATCAAGCCCGCAGGCGCTGACTGACCTGATGGGCAACCAGGTGCAGATGTATGTGGTGGATCTGGGCTCGGGCGGCAGCATGCTCAAGGCGGGCAAGGTGCGCGCGCTGGGCGTGACGGCGGCCAAGGGCTCGTCGCAGTTGCCGGGCGTGCCACCCGTCGGCAAAACATTGCCGGGTTTTGACATCACTTCGTGGAACGGCATCTTTGCGCCTGCGGGCACGCCGCCCGCCGTGGTGAACAAGATCAACACCGAGCTGCAGGCCGTGCTGGCCGACCCCGAGGTGCAGAAGCAGCTGGCGGTGATCGGCTTCGAGGTCTGGCCCACCAAGACGCCGCAGGAGTTCGCCACCTATGTGGCCGACCAGTTGCAGTACTGGGGCAAGCTGGTCAAGCAGGCAGACATTCCTGCACAGTGAATTTTGAATGAAAACAGCCCTTGGCGCTTTCCCATCAGGCGCCATTAGCTATTGATTTTGTAGTAATTCGGTTGTCCTCACCATGGTTTCCAAATACCTGATCCGCGCCGCCGATGTGCCGGCGTACAGCCCGGCCAACCACACCGGCACCTTCAACCGCCGCCTCGTCAGCAGCGCCAATGTGGGCGCGCAGCACATGGAGGTGGTGCTGGGCGAAATCGCCAAGGGGGGCGGTGCGCTGCCGCATGCCCACCCGGGCATGGAGCAGGCCTGCTACCTGCTCGAGGGTACGGCGCATGTCGAGGTCGAGGGCGAATCGTTCGAGATGGTGCCGGGCGATACCTGCTTTTTTCCGGCAGACGCCATGCACATCTTCCAGACCACCAGCGACACGCCCGCGAAGCTGCTGGTGATCTACAGCCCACCCTATGGCGAAAACCCGGCGCGCGTCCGTCGCCCGGAAGGCTCCGGCCACTGATATTGAGGAACACACCATGGATTTCGCACTGACCGAAGAGCAGCAGCAGATCGTCGATGCCATCGAAAAAGTCTGCGCACCGTTTGATGCCGATTACTGGCATGCGCGCGATGACGACGGCGAGTTTCCCGAGGCCTTCTACCGTGCGCTGGCCGATGCGGGCTGGCTGGGCATTGCCATGCCCGAGGAGTTTGGCGGCGCGGGTTTGGGCATCACTGAGGCGGCGCTGATGATGCACACCATCTCTGCCACGGGCGCGGGCCTCTCGGGAGCCTCTGCTGTGCACATGAACATTTTTGGCCTGCACCCGGTTGTGGTGTACGGCACGCAGGAGCAGAAGGCGCGCATGCTGCCGCCGCTGATCGCGGGCAAGGACAAGGCCTGCTTTGGCGTGACCGAGCCGAACACCGGCCTCAACACGCTCAAGCTCAAGACCCGCGCCGTGCGCGGCACGGACAGCGAAGGCGATCACTACCTGGTGCACGGCCAGAAGGTGTTCATCTCCACTGCGCAGGAGGCGAGCAAGATCTTGCTGCTGGCGCGCACCAAGCCGGTGGAGGAATGCAAGGGCACCGAAGGCCTGTCGCTGTTCTACACCGACTTTGACCGCAGCAAGATCGAAGTGCACGAGATTCCCAAAATGGGCCGCAAGTGCGTGGACACGAACCAGCTCTTCATCGACGGCCTGCGCATTCCGGTGGAAGACCGCATTGGAGAGGAGGGCCGAGGCTTTGAGTACATCCTGCACGGCATGAACCCCGAGCGCATCCTGATTGCCTGCGAAGCCATCGGCCTGGGCCGCGCTGCGCTCTCGCGCGCTGCCAAGTACGCCGGTGAGCGCGAGGTGTTCAACCGCCCCATCGGCAAGAACCAGGGCATTCAGCACCCGCTGGCCGAGCGCTGGATCGAGCTGGAAGCCGCCTTCTTGCTCGCCATGAAGGCCGCCTGGCTGTACGACCAGCACAAGCCTTGCGGCGCCGAGGCCAATGCGGCCAAGTACTTGGGGGCAGAGGCGGGTTTTCGTGCCTGCGAGACGGCGATCTTCACGCACGGCGGCATGGGCTACGCCAAGGAATTCCATGTGGAGCGCTACATGCGCGAGAGCTGGATTCCGCGCCTCGCGCCAGTGAGCCCGCAGCTCATCCTGTGCTTCATTGCCGAGAAGGTGCTGGGCCTGCCCAAGTCGTATTGATGGATCAATGACGGGTACGCCGGGCGAGGCGGTCACGATGCATTCGCGCGCCGCAGGGCCTTCAACCCGGCGAAAACCGGCGGGGCAGCACAGGCTGGGGCATGATACGCAGATGAAAACCCATCTGCTGCGTTACTTTGTGGTGCTGGCCGAAGAGCTGCATTTTGGCCGCGCCGCCGAGCGCCTGGCCATCACACAGCCGCCGCTGTCGGTCGCCATCAAATCGCTGGAGGAAGACCTGGGCGTGCGCCTGCTGGAGCGCGACGCCAAGCAGGTGCGGCTGACCGATGCGGGGGCGGCTTTCCTGATCGAGGCGCGCCTGGTGCTGGGGCAGATACAGCGCGCCGCCGATGTGGCGCGCAATGTGGCGCAGGGCAAGCAGGGGCAGCTGGCCATCGGCGTGACCGGCTCGATGATTTACCGCGACCTGCCGCGCGTGATGCAGACCTTTGGCGCCCAGCGCCCCGATATCGACATCACCTTGCACGAAATGTCCACCACCGAGCAGCAGGCAGCCATTGCGCGCGGCCAGCTGCAGGGTGGCTTCGTCAACATCATCACGCCCGCGCCGGGGCTGGCGCTGTGGCCTCTCGCCCCCGACACCCTGGTGTGCTGCCTGCCCGAGGCGCACCCCCAGGCGCAGCAGGCCAGCATTGACCTGCGCAGCCTCGCGCATGAGCGCTTTGTGATGTTTGTGCGCGAGGTCAGCCCTGCCAACTACGACAATGTCATCGCCTGCCTGCACAACGCAGGCATTCATCCCCGCACCAGCCATGCGGTGCGCCAGTGGCTCACGGTAATTGCCCTGGTGGCCATCGGCCAGGGCGTGGCGCTGGTGCCTTCGTGCCTGCAGCGCGCGGGCATGGCTGGCGTGCGTTTTGTGCCGCTGCAAAGCAGCAACAGCCTGGCCGCGCATACGGCAGGGGCCTTTGTGTGGCATCCGCAGGCGGTATCGGCGCCGCTGCAGGCGTTCATCGATGTGGTGCGCGGGCCTGTTGCAAAAGAGCAGGCGCCCTCAGCGCAGTAGCGGAGGTTGCTGCATTGCAGCAGCCGTGCAAGGCTCAGTGCGGCGCGCCCAGGATGGTGATGACTTCTGCTTCGAATCCCAAGACGTCCACCGCTCGCACACATACCACGCGCGGCGGGGCATGTGCAGGTACGGTCAATATGGCTTGTGCGCTCACGCGCAGCGCATCACTGCCGTTGGCAATGCGGGCCACATGGGCGGTATTGCCCCGGTAGTCGTGCCAGGCGGGCCGGAAGACCCGTCCGTCATAGCTGGGGTCGACGGCCCAATACTCGATCAAGGCCAACGGCTCGGCACGGGCCACGGCCTGGAGCTTGGCGCGGTTGGTGCCTTGCAGGGGGATGGCGTCTGGCGAGAGCAGTGCATAGTCTTTCAGGCGCACGGACAGAATGTCGTGCACGCCCTGCGGCTGGCATTGCACGGGGTGCAATGTCAGGTGTGCCAGTGACGAGAACCGCACTTGGCCGCGCAACCTGTCTACGCCGCCCTTCCTGTGTAGGCAGTCGAGCAGATCGGGCGGAATGGCCAGCACTTCGAGACGGCTGTCATGGAGCGCGGTGATCGTCTGGCTGATTGAGGGCTCGAAATTCCAGCCCAGCACCACCACCCGGTCCCAGCGGCCCCATCGGTTCCAACTGCCGGGCAGGTGATCTCGCAAGAACTGGGCCATGTGCAATGTGGCAGCGCAGGTTGTCCTGTCGGGGCTGTCGGCCAGCACCAAGGTTTTGCCACCTTGCGCGCCCGAAGTGACGCGGCGCGCGACCTGCCCCAGCGGGTACTGCGGGTGCAGGCCCGGCGGCAACGGGGTCGCGCCATACAGCGACAGCACCATCTGCGAGAGTTCGTCCACGCAGAAATCGCGCTTGCCAAAATGGGCCCGGGCGGCTTCCTCCGGGTAGCTGGCGATGGTCTGGCAGGCAAATGGTTCAGCACCCTGGCACATCAGGCGCTTGCGGGTGACCATGCACGCGGGCTTGCCGATATCAATGCTGATCCAACGGCGCCCCAGCTTTTGCGCGACGGCGGCGGTGGTGCCCGAGCCGCCGAATCCGTCAAGGACGAGGGCGCCTTCGGCAGAGGAGGCCTGGATGATCCGCTCCAGCAGTTTGGCGGGTTTCTGGGTGGCGTAGTGAACGCTTTCGCTCGCGCGCGAGGCGGTGGAGGTGCTGATGTCCGTCCAGAGGTTGCCAATCACCTCGCTGGCTTCGTCCAGGTAGTACTTCTTGTACCGGCTGCCTGACGGTGTTTCATGGATCAGGCCTTGCGCATGCATGCTTTGGATGGTTGCCTCGCAGTAGTTGCCCAGTGTCACCAGCTTGAATCTGCGGCCGGTGGCCGCTTCCACCTTGTTGTAGGCGGCCTCCTGCTGGCTGTTCAGCGCCCGCCGCAGCTGGTTGAAGGTGTGGCGACCGCTCTTGCTGTACAGGTAGATGCCGTCGGTGACGCTGTCGAACTTGCGCTGGTGCTCTGGCCCCATTCTCCCGACGGTGGCCGCGCGGTGCCAGATGTTTTCATTGAGGAAGGCGTCCTTGCCAAAGACTTCGTCCATCACGATCTTGACGTAGTGCCCCACATGCCAGTCCAGGTGCACGTAGATCGAGCCGGTGTCGGCCAGCAACTCGCGCATCAGAATCAAGCGCGGCGTGATCATGGCAAGGTAGGCGGCCGTGCCTTCGCTCCAGGTGTCCGAGAAGGCCAGTTGCTCGATGACGGTGGGGCGGTGTTCCTGTTCAATGCCGGGCAAGGTGGCCCTGGTGCGGTAGTCGGCCTTGCTGTCAAAAGGCGGGTCGGTGTAGATCAGGTCGACCTTGCCGCGCAGGCTGGGTGTCTCCTCGTCGCCTGCGAGCAGCGCCGCCATGGCCAGCAGGTTGTCGCCATGGATCAGGCGGTTCATCCATCGCGGGCTGGGTGGGCGGGCGTCCGCGCAGGCGCCTTTGCCATCTGGCAGCACCACTTCGCGCGTCTGGAGGCGAACGCGCTCACAGGTGTCCAGGCTTTCAAGGATGCGCTGCGCTTGCCTGCGTCCCTGGGCGATGATGTTCGGAAGCTGTTCGATGAGTGACTGGGGCATGGGGACTGGGCGGCACCTTGCTTGCATCCGAGTGGGGATTCGAATGACCGAGAGCACGCGATCTATCGATTAAAGTGATAATTCAATATATTTATTAACAAGAAGTTGAATCTGAATTCTACAGAACTTTAATTTCAGGGGATGGATAACAAGCTTGAATTTGCCCAACGGCTGCGCGATGCCATGCAGGCGGCAGGGTTGGAGCCGAGGCCCGGTGTGCTGTTGACCTTGTTCAACACCCACTACTGGGGCCGCTCCGTCACGTTTCAGGCGGTGTCGCGGTGGCTCAAGGGCGAATCAATCCCCGCGCAGGACAAGCTGGTGGTGTTGGCGAGCCTGCTCAAGATCGAGCCGGAAGTGTTGCGTTTTGGGGAAGAGGTACGCCGCTCGGCGCAGGAATACCGGCAGCGCTGGGATGTGGGCGTTGGCTATCTGGAGCGCGAGGCTTTTGATGCATTCCTGCAGTTGCCACCGCCGCAGCGCAAGGTGGTGCGCGAGGTGATTCTCACGTTCGCCAAGGTGCACGGCAATGCAGAGGTGATGGCCGCCGAGCCTTCGCCTGCCTATGAAGTGGCGGCGGACGCCGCTGTCAGAAAAAAAGCGCAGCCATGACGAGGCCGGTGGCCACGATGCCGCCCCGCAGCCATGAGGGCGGAATCTTGCGTGCCACGCGCGCGCCCAGGTAACCGCCCAGGGTGGCCGCCACCATCATGATCAGCGCCTGCTTCCACTGCACCACGCCGCCTGCGGCATAGATGGCGACGGCAATGGCGGTCAGGAGGGCGGAGACCAGATTCTTGGTGCCGTTCATGGCATGCAGGTTGGTCTGGCCCAGCAGGCCGAGCAAGGCCAGCAGCAGAATGCCCAGGCCGCCATTGAAGTAGCCCCCGTAGATGGAGACAGCCAGCATGCCCAGCCCGGCCTTCATCGCCGACGGCGTACCCGCGCCTCCGCCATTGCGGCGCGAAGCCCAGGCGCGCAGCTGCGGGCCAAAGGCGAACATGGCCGTGGCAGCCAGCAGCAGCCAGGGCACGATCTTGCGGAAGGTGGCGTCGGGGGTGAACAACAGCAGCGCCGCGCCCAGCGCTCCCCCCACCAGCGCCAGTACGACCACGGCCTTCATGGACAGGCCGGGCGGCGATGCCATGTCATCCTTGAAGCCCCAGGCACCTGCCGCATAGCCCGGCAGCAGTGCAACCGTGCCGGTGGCATTGGCCACCACAGGGGGCACGCCGGTGAACACGAGTGCCGGCAAGGTGAGAAAGCTGCCGCCACCGGCGACGGCATTGAGCGCGCCAGCCACAAAGGCGGCGGCCAGCAGGATTGCGATATCGGCCATGGGGGAGTCTCCTGTTGTAGAGGCTGCGCAGGGGCCTTGTGCCACGTGCCTGGCAGGCACCTGCCGTGCGCAGCGGGCCGCTTCCCAGCGCCGTCTTGCGGAACGACGGCGGAGGGTGCAGGCTGTTTTAGGAGGATTCTAGGTGCGAATGCTGCGTTGCAACCATTGGATTGGTCGCGCAAAAGTCATTACTGCTTACTGGTACCCGGGCTGAATGCTGCAAGGCACAGGCCTGTTTTTGCTACAGAATCAGGAGTTGATGCGCTTGACAGGCATGTGCTGTAGGCCAGATTTTTCTATTTTCTATTTTTATTTCTTGTAGGGGTCTTCAAACCCCAGCTCCTGCATGATGGCGGTTTCGTAGTCTTCCATCTCCTGGGCGTCCTGCTCGCTGGTTTCGTGGTCCCAGCCCTGGGCGTGCAGGGTGCCGTGCACCAGCAGGTGGGCGTAGTGCTCCTCAAGCGTCTTGTTCTGCTCCTGGGCTTCGCGCGCGACCACCGGGGCGCACAGCACCAGGTCGGCCAGCACGATGGGTTCCTGCTGGTAGTCGAAGGTCAGCACATTGGTGGCGTAGTCCTTCTTGCGGTATTCGCGGTTGAGTGCCTGGCCTTCTTCCGCATCCACGATGCGCACGGTGATTTCGGCGTCATCGGCCAGCGCGTGGCGGATCCAGCGCGTGACCTGGCTGCGCCCCAGCGCGGCGCGGTGCTCGGCCACGCCGTCAAAGCGGGCAAATTGCAGGGAGAGGGTGAGTTGGTTCAATGCCATGGTTTTTGAATGTTTTTGGCGGCTGGCGCAGGTGGGTTCTGCGCTACCAGCTATTGATTTGTGAGTTCTCAGTCTCTGCGGCTGTGCGCGCGCGCCGGGCGGCTTTGCTTGTCGTAGGCGTCCACGATGCGGGCCACCAGTGGGTGGCGCACCACGTCGGCGCTGGTAAAGCGGGTCACCGCAATGCCTTTGACGCGCTTGAGCACTTGTTCGGCATCGATCAGGCCGCTCATCTGGCCCTTGGGCAGGTCGATCTGGCTCACATCGCCCGTCACCACGGCCTTGGCGCCAAAGCCGATGCGGGTGAGGAACATTTTCATCTGCTCGGGCGTGGTGTTCTGCGCCTCGTCCAGGATGATGAAGGAGTTGTTGAGGGTGCGCCCGCGCATGAAGGCGAGTGGCGCAATCTCGATGGCGTTGCGCTCAAAGGCCTTTTGCACCTTGTCGTAACCCATCAGGTCGTACAGGGCGTCGTACAGCGGGCGCAGGTAGGGATCGACCTTCTGCGACAGGTCGCCGGGCAGAAAGCCCAGGCGTTCGCCCGCCTCGACAGCGGGGCGCGTGAGCACGATGCGCTGCACGTTGCTGCGCTCAAGCGCATCGACCGCGCAGGCCACGGCGAGGTAGGTTTTGCCGGTGCCGGCAGGGCCGATGCCGAAGGTGATGTCGTGCGCGGCGATGTTTTCCAGGTAGATATTCTGGTTGGGGGTGCGCGCGCGCAGGTCGGCGCGGCGGGTATTGAGCACCATGGCGCCTTCGGGCGCGGTCATCAGCTCGGCGTCGCCCGCGAGCATCAGCTGGATATGGTCTTCGCTGATCGGGCCATCCGCCATCTCGTACAAGGCCTGCAGCAGCTCCAGCGCTTCATTCGCAGCGGCCTTGGGGCCGTCGATCTTGAACTGCTCGTGGCGGTGCGCAATCTTCACGGCCAGATGGGTTTCGATCTGGCGCAGATGGGCGTCGGCCGGGCCGCACAGGTTGGACAGGCGGTTGTTGTCGTGGGGCGTAAAGGTGTGGCGCAGGATCACGCGGTGGGTTCCATCCAAAAATCAGTATGCTTGTGCCTTGGCACAAAACAGGCGCAACTCAGGCAGACCAGAATGCACGCAGCGCATTGTCCGTTGTCATCAGGCAGCCGTCCTGCCGGAGCCTGGTTTGCATGAGCCGTAACAAGGAAAGATACGAATGATAGGCCGATTGAGCGGAACCCTGGTGGAAAAGAACCCCCCCGAAGTGATGGTGGATTGCAACGGCGTGGGCTACGAGGTGCAGGTGCCCATGAGCACCTTCTACAACCTGCCTGCTGTGGGCGAGAAGGTGGTGCTGCTGACCCAGTTCATCGTGCGCGAGGATGCGCAGCTGCTCTACGGCTTTGGTACGGCGCAGGAGCGCCAGACTTTCCGCGAGCTGATCAAGATATCGGGCGTGGGCCCGCGCACGGCGCTCTCCATCCTGAGCGGCCTGGGGGTGAATGACCTCGCGCAGGCTGTGTCGCTGCAAGAGGCCGGGCGCCTGGTGAAGGTGCCGGGCATCGGCAAGAAGACCGCCGAGCGTCTGCTGCTGGAGCTCAAGGGCAAGCTGGGCGCAGACATTGGCGCCAAGGCGGTGGCGGTGAACGACGCGCAGGCTGATATCCTGCAGGCGCTGATCGCGCTGGGTTACAGTGACAAGGATGCGGCAGCCGCGCTCAAGGTGTTGCCGGCCGACATCGGCGTGGCAGAGGGTATCAAGCAGGCGCTCAAGGCGCTGGCAAAATGACCGCGGCAGCGGCGCGCGGGCCTGCGGGTTCGGCACAGGTTTCCTTTGATATGGCAACAACGAGAGGTAGCAAGACCATGAACAATTCCAAGCACGCAATGCGTGGCCTGGCGTGGGCCTGCGGCATTGCCGCAGTGATGGCCGTCGCAGGGTGCGGCGGCGGCTCCAGCGACGACGACAATGGTGGTAATCCGACAACACCCACCAGCCCCACTGCCTTCGTGCTGGATTCGATCGTGCTGCCGGGCTCCAAGGCCCAGGCCCAGGCCGAAACCCAGGTGCAACCCCTGGGCGTGACGCTGCGCAGCACGCGCATCGCGCTGCCGCAGCTCGACACCACCAAGTCCGAGCAGGCGGGGCTGGGCCAGCCTGCCATGCAGATCGGCGTGCCGCGCGCGGTGGCGCAGACCACATCGGTTGCCAAGACCCAGGCGGCGCTGCAATGGCAGCCGTTGCCGGACGGGCGCACCGCAGCTGCCGTGCATATTGCTTCAGAAGGCGCGTATGGCCTGCGCATGGGCGTGCTGGTCGACAGCCTGCCCGATGCCGCGCAACTGCGCATCTACAGCGACGAGCACCCTGATGCCGTGGTGCAGGTGAGCGGCGCCTCCGTCAATGCATTGCTGGCGCAGAACCGCAAGGCGGGCGAAGGCGGCCAGGCAGCAAGCACCTGGTGGACCCCCGATGTAGGCGCAGGCAATGCCACGCTGGAAGTCGTGCTGCCTGCGGGCACGGCTGCCGAGGCGGTGCGCATCGCGATCCCTTCGGTCTCGCACATCTACCAGAACCTGTCCCTGCCGACCGAGGCGGAACTGGCTGATGTGACCAAGGCGCAGCAAGCCGGTGCCTGCAATCTGGATGCCAGCTGCACCAGCAATTACCAGCTGGAGCGCAATGCCGTGGCGCGCATGGTCTACGTCGCCGCCGATGGCATTTCATATCTGTGCACCGGCACGCTGGTCAACAACACCAAGAAGGATTTCACCCCGTATTTCCTGACGGCGAACCACTGCATCTCGACGCAGACCTCGGCATCAACGCTGCAGACCAGCTGGTTCTACCGTTCGAGCAGCTGCAATTCGGGCATTCCGGGCACCTTTGCCAGCCGCAACGGTGGCGCCACCTTGCTGTATGCCACGGCCAGCACGGATTCGTCCTTCCTCAAGCTCAATGACACGCCACCTGCTGGCGTGACGCTGGCGGGCTGGGATGCGCGCAACACCGCCAAGGAAGGCACCGCCATCTACGGCCTGCACCACCCCATGGGCGATCTGCTGAAGTACAGCGTGGGCGCCATCAATGGCTACACGAACTGCGTCTCGACTGGTGGCATCAACGTGTCGTGCCCTGCAGGCGATACACAGAGCAATTTCTACTCTGTACGCTGGAGCCAAGGGGTGACCCAAGGCGGTAGCAGTGGCTCGGGCCTGTTCAGCGATGGCCGCGTCATCGGCACCCTGTATGGCGGCTCCAGCGCGTGCACTGCACTCAATGGCACGGACAACTATGGCCGCTTCGACAAGGTCTTCAACAGCAAGATCTGGAGCTGGCTGGCAGGCTGAGAGCCGCCGTCACCCGCAAGGTATTGATGTCTGAAGGGGCCTGCTCGCAGGTCCCTTTTTCTTTGCCTGGGCGGCGCATTGTTTCTTGTGTTTCAAAGTGAGGGCTTGCCATTATCTTGACTTGTGTCTAGATTGGGGTCTATGGGCGGGTTGGCTCCGATAGCGGAGGGGTGGAGCTGGCGTCGCTGCGAGCACTGAAAAGGAGTCCGCTATGTCCTTTTGCACAGTGTTTTCGAGCCTGCGTCGCTGCGGGCCGCTTGCGGCGTTGTGGCTGTTGGGCATGGCCTGGTCGGCCCAGGCCGGTTTGCAGGTGGATGCGCTTCGCATGGAGCCGCAGATTGGCGCCAGTCTGGCCAGACAGGCTGCCACCCTCACCGCCCGCGAGGTGACCCTGGTCGAGATGCCTCCCTGGCAGGCAGGCAAGGCCGAACCTCGGGAGGCCGCTGGTGCAGACCAGATCGGCGTGGGGCGGCCGCTTGCCAGCCTGCAGACGCCCGGGCTAACGCGCAATCTGCTGGTATGGCATCGCCTGCCCAATGGCGGCCGGGCTGCAGCGTTGCAGTGGGCGCCCGATGGCGCATTCGGCCTGCGGCTGGGGCTGGTGCTGACCGCATTGCCCGAGGCGGCGGTCTTCCGCATGTATGCGTCGGTGCAGGCTGCGGCCAGCTATGAAGTGACCGGCGCAGCGCTGCTGGAGAGGCTGCCGCCCGATCCGGCCACCGGCTCGCGCACCTGGTGGACGCCGGATCTGGGGCCGACGCCGGTGCTGGAGATCCTGCTGCCGGCCACGGTGGCCGACGAGCAGCTGGCGCTGGCGGTTCCGTGGGTGTCGCAGATGGTGGTGCCCCCCACGCCCCTGCCGCAAGCGGAGTCTGCCAAGCGGCTCTCCAATGGCTGCCAGCAGGATGTGAATTGCCAGGCCACCTTGCTGGACCAGCGGGACGCGGTGATCCGCATGGTGTATGTGAACGGCACCAACACCTTTCAGTGCACCGGTACCCTGGTCAATAACCTCAAGCAGGACCAAACGCCTTATGTGCTGACCGCAGCGCACTGTGCGAGGGACCAAGCCATGGCGTCCACGCTGCAGACCATGTGGTTCTATTACTCGCAGTCCTGCAACAGTGAGAATCCGTCAACCAGCTATACCGAGCGCTATGGCGGCGCGCGCTGGCTGGCGACCAGCTTTGCCAACGACATGACGTTGCTGCAGCTCAATGATGCCCCGCCCCCCGGGGCCTTGTTCGCAGGCTGGGATGCGTCTGCCGTTCCCCTGGGCACGGCAGCCGCAGGGCTCCACCATCCGCACGGCGATCTGCTGATGATTACCAAAGGGCGGATTCAGGAGTTGGCGTCCTGCTACATCGACTACACCGCTGCGCGCCCGCCGCTCAGCTGCGCCCCGCAGGCGGTGAGCGATGGCGGGTTCTACCGCGTGGCCGTGGACAGCGGCGGCATAGAAGGGGGAAGCAGTGGATCGGCCCTGTTCGTCGATGGCCGCGTGGTGGGCACCTTGACGGGGGGCGACAACTGGTGCCCCGCCAAGGGCGTGGTGTTCGGTCGCCTGGACCAGGCCGTTGTCGGCAGCTTCTCGCCATGGCTGGGCACCTTTGCCGCGCTGGACAGCAGCATGGCGGCGCCGGTCTACCGCTTCCATATTCCGAGGTCTGGCGCGGATTTCTATACGATCTCCGCCGAGGAGCGCGATGCGGTGATTGCCGGGCTGCCGGACGCACTTCACTACACGGGGATCGCGTTCTACGCATCTGCCCAGCAGCGTCCCCGGATGCTGGCGGTGTACCGCTATTTCAATCCCGAGGTGGTGGCCCATTTCTACACGACCAGCGAGGCCGAGAGACAGTTCGTGCGGCAATACCACCCGTCATGGCAGGAAGATGGCATTGCCTGGTGGGTCCCCGAGCAGGGCGGCGATGGCGCGGTGCCGGTCTACCGCTCCTACCAGTACAGCACCGGTGCCCACCACTATGCGCTCGATCCTGCAGCGCGCGATGCCTGGCTGGGCAATCCGGACCTTTTGTACGACGGACTGGCTTATTATGTGTGGGCTGCGCCGTGACCGGATCGCGGCGCACGCTGCTGACACATGACCATCCACACCGATTCTTTCGACACTTCTTTCACCAAACAGCCTGACAGCCGGGTGATCTCTGCGAGCCCGACCTCATCACAGGAAGAAGCGCTGGAGCGCGCGCTGCGTCCCAAGCTGCTGGACGAGTACGTGGGCCAGGCCAAGGCACGCGAGCAGCTGGAGATCTTCATCGGTGCGGCCAAGAAGCGCAGCGAGGCGCTGGACCATGTGCTGCTGTTTGGTCCGCCCGGTCTCGGAAAGACCACCCTGTCGCACATCATCGCGGCAGAACTCGGTGTCAATCTGCGCCAGACCAGCGGCCCGGTGCTGGAAAAGCCCAAGGACCTGGCGGCGCTGCTCACCAATCTGGAGCGCAATGATGTGCTCTTCATCGACGAGATTCACCGCCTCTCTCCAGTGGTGGAGGAAATTCTCTACCCCGCGCTGGAGGATTACCAGATCGACATCATGATCGGCGAAGGCCCGGCGGCCCGCTCGATCAAGCTCGATCTGCAGCCTTTCACCCTGGTGGGGGCCACCACGCGCGCCGGCATGCTCACCAATCCGCTGCGCGACCGCTTTGGCATCGTGGCCCGGCTGGAGTTCTACACGACGGCCGAGCTGACAAAGATCGTGATGCGCAGTGCCGGCTTGCTGAACACGCCGATTGACGATGAAGGCGGGCAGGAGATTGCGCGGCGCTCGCGCGGCACCCCGCGCATTGCCAACCGGCTGCTGCGCCGGGTGCGCGATTACGCCGATGTCAAAGGCAATGGACGCATCACGCAGGACATGGCCAACCGTGCGCTCGCCATGCTGGATGTGGACCCACTGGGCTTCGACATCATGGACCGCAAGCTGCTGGAGGCGGTGGTTCACCGCTTCGACGGAGGGCCCGTGGGGCTGGACAATATCGCGGCGAGCATTGGCGAGGAGCCCGGCACGATCGAGGATGTGATCGAGCCTTACCTGATCCAGCAAGGCTTTCTGCAGCGCACGCCGCGTGGCCGCATCGCCACGCAGGCCGCCTACCGCCACCTGGGTTTGGCCGGGGGAGATGCGCCAGGGCAGGGCGGCCAAGGCTCGCTGGTGTAGGCCCGGCGGGCTGCACCTTCATCGGCCAGAAGGGGTGAACGCAGCGCTGCGGCGCTCACCGCAGCCCGTGTTCAGAGGCCGTGGCCCCGCTTGCTGGTCTTGGGGCTGGGCACGCTGCTGCCCATGTTGCTGCACAGGTAATCCCAGCATTGCTGCACCACCGGGCGGCGGTTGCCATGGGCGCTGCGCGTCATCAGGCAGATGCGGCGCGACAGCAGGGGCGCCTTCAGCGGCATGGTGACCAGGTCGTTGTCGACATGGCACTGGGTGTAGAGCCGCGAAATCAGGCCGATGCGCAGGCCGCTGCGTACCAGGGCGTACAGCGATTCGGTGTAGGTCAGGGTTTCGGTGTGGCTGATGCCCACGCCCTGCTGCTCCAGCACCGACACGATCATTTCATAGGTGCTGCCGCGCGAGAGGATGACGAGCGGCTCGTCGTTCAGATCCGTCCAGCGCAGCTCAGGCATCTTGGCCAGGCGGTGGCTGGCGGGCATCACAGCCATCACTTCGTCTTCGGTAACGAACTGGGTATCCACGGTGGAGGGCACGGTGAATTCCAGGCCCAGACCGATGTCGGAGCCCCCATTGGCCACCGAGTGCAGCAAATCCTCGTTGCGCAGATCCTGCAACTGCAGGTCAACCATCGGATTTTCCTTTTGCCAGATGGCCAGCCATGGGGCGAGCAGATGGATGGCCGACGGAATGCAGCTGACGCGTACCGTGTCGGCCTGGTACTTGAGCAACTGCTGCAGATCCTGCACGCCCTGCACGAAGTTGTTGATCATCCACTCCACCTGCGGGCGCACGGCCTCGCCTGCGGGTGTCATCCGCACATGGTGGGTACTGCGGTCGAACAAAGGTGTTCCCAGCAGGTTCTCCAGCTCCCGGATCGCCGACGACAACGCGGGCTGGCTCATGGAGAGCGCTTGCGCGGCACGGCTGAAGCTGCGGTGATTGGCCACCTCCTTGAAGCAGCTCAACTGGCGCAGCGAGGGCGTTGGTGCAGATTTGCGAGGCGGTTCAGCGTCGGTCATAAAAGCCAGATCGGTTCAGTACGACAAGCAGGCATGCTGCGGCATGGTGGCACTGGGCGCCTCCAGGTGCAAGCAGCATGTTTTGTCAAAAGTAATCGAGTGTTATTCCTGCGTTCAATTGCAAATATACATCGATTTTCATATCGCCATTGGAGATAAATTGCGGTAATTCCATCGGAATCTCTTCTTGAATCGCAAATGATGCTGATGTGCACAAAAGCAATGGTTGGGCGCACCCCTCATTGAAAATTGTTAATACTTGCTTCGCCGCCATCCGTTTCTGCAAAAGGGCCCACCCCGACCGCATCATCCGGCTGCATCACCCGGCCAGTTCGTCCAGACCGGTCTGCTGCAGGTGGCTGGTGTCTCCCCAGCCCACCAGGGCGAGGCCGCTGTCGGGGGTCCAGAGCAGGCGGTTGATGCTGGTGTTGGCCAGCTCCCAGGTGCGGGGAGCCTGCAGGCCCTGGTGTGTGGACAGGCGGTACAAGGTGTCGAGTACCCCGCCATGGGCCACGATGGCAATCTGCTGGCCCAGGTGCTGCCGGGCCAGTGCGTCGACGGCATGGGCTACGCGTGCCTGCATATCCTGCAGGGATTCCCCACTGGGCGGTGCAAAGGCTGGATCGCGTTTGCGCCAGCGCAGTGCAGCATCGGGGTCGGAGACTTCGATATCGGCAAAGCGCTGGCCTTCATAGCTGCCAAAGCAGCGTTCGCGCAGGCGTGCGTCGATGGTCAGCGGGGCGCCGTTGGCATCTGCCAGGGCCTGCGCCGTGGCGAGCGCACGCTGCAGATCGCTGCTGTAGATGTGGTGCAGCGGCTCGTCGGCCAGGGCAGCCGCCATCTGCAGGGCCTGCCTGCGGCCCGTGCCGTTGAGTGCGATGTCGGTGTGGCCCTGGATGCGGGCGCCGAGGTTCCAGTCGGTTTCGCCGTGGCGAATGGCAATGATCCGGGTGGCGTTCATGTCGTCAGGGTTTCACTACCGCTGGTGCGGCGTTGCCTGCAGGGGGCGCTCCCACGGTGGCGGTCACCTTGCGCACGCCAGTGGGCGGCTTGGGAAAGCCATTGAGTGCAGAGTCGAACAGGATGCGGTAGATCACCTTGTCGTCCACCCACACGTCTTCGTAGCGGGCCGAGGTTTCGTACACCACCTGCTGCGTCTGGAAATCGCGCAAGGTCAGTTGCACGGCGCGGTAGTGCAGCGAGGGGCCGGTGTCGCGCCACATCATGCCGCCGCGCCAGCCAAACCCGGCACCCCAGCCAAAGCCGCCGTAGGGGCCATAGGGTGCATAGGGGCTGCCGGGCAGCAGCCAGCTGTCAGGAATGTAACGCGCCTCGGCGGCAATCTGGGCCACCAGGGTGCCCTGGGCATCATCGCGCTGCAGGCCTACGCCTGCGAGCGAGGTTTGCGCCTGCTGCACCACGTTGTCAAAGGCGGCGCCCTGCGCCTGCTGCGATGGCAGGAGCTGCAGGCGGTAGGTGGGGGGCTTGGGCAACTCGGCCAGTGTGGAATAGCTCTGCACTTCGCTTTCCACATTGCGCACGCTGGCGCAACCGGTCAGCCACAGGGCCGAGAGCAGCAATGTGCAGGCAAGCACACTGCGATGCAGGCTGCCGGTCTGGCCGCCTGGTAGGGATAGGTTCATATCGCCTCCTTCAAAACGCGATCCTGGAGATTCTCCGCCGGTATGCCAACCTCCGGGGCCCCCGCGCCCGGCACCAAAAGCAAATGCGCCGGCCCCAGAGGGCGCAGCGCATGCACAAGGACGCGGTACAAGGCGCAGCATCTGTCAGTCCGGGGAGAGCGTGGATGCTGCAAGGCCATGGTGCGTCAGCCCAGCTGGATCACCTGCATGCCGCCGGGCAGGCTGGGGGCGGCGGGCAATTCGTCGTGGTCAAACGCCTTGTCGCCGTTTTCATCGGCCACGCCCGTGGGTTTGGCATTCTGAAAGTCGTACAGCTTGGTATCGGCCAGATGGGTGGGGATGACGTGCTGCAGTGCGCGGAACATGTTGTTCACGCGGCCAGGGTGCTTTCTGTCCCATTCGCGCAGCATGTCGCCAATCATCTGGCGCTGCAGGTTTTCCTGGCTGCCGCACAGGTTGCAGGGGATGATCGGGAAATCGCGGTACTGCGCCCAGCGCTCGGTGTCTTTTTCGGGCACATAGGCAAGCGGGCGGATCACCACATGCTTGCCGTCGTCGCTCACGAGCTTGGGGGGCATGGCTTTCATGATGCCGCCGTGGAACATGTTGAGCATCAAGGTCTGCACGATGTCGTCGCGGTGGTGGCCCAGGGCCACCTTGTTGCAGCCCAGCTGGTCGGCCACCTTGTACAGGATGGCGCGGCGCAGGCGCGAGCACAGGCCGCAGGTGGTCTTGCCCTCGGGCACCACGCGCTTGACGACGCTGTAGGTGTCCTGGTTCTCGATGTGGAAATCGACGCCCACGCTTTTCAGGTACTCGGGCAGCACATGCTCGGGAAAGCCGGGCTGCTTCTGGTCGAGGTTGACGGCCACGATGTCGAACTTGATCGGTGCGCGGGCGCGCAGCTTCATCAGGATGTCGAGCAGGGTGTAGCTGTCCTTGCCGCCGGACATGCAGACCATCACCTTGTCGCCGTCCTCGATCATGTTGTAGTCGCCAATGGCGCGGGCCACTTCGCGGCACAGGCGCTTTTCCAGCTTGTGGTTCTCGCGCTGGATCTTCAGGCGCTTTTCGTTCGAGACGGCATCGCCCGCCTGGCCTTCGGCCTGGTCGGCCTCGTCGTCAAAATTCCAGCCCTGGCTGGCGGCAGCTTGCAGTTGTGCGGTGTCAGTGGGTGCGTTCATGGGGTCACCATTGTCCGGTTTCGGTGCGAATTGCAACTTCGCAATCGTCAAAAATCTCCAGCTTGGCAATCTTGATGCGCACGCCGCGCACATTGGGCAGCAGCATCAGGCGCTGCGCCAGCTTGCCAATCAGGGTCTCCAGCAGGTTCACGTGTTCGGCCGTGCATTCGTCGATGATGATCTGGCGCACCTTGCGGTAGTCCAGCACATGCATGATGTCGTCGTCGCTGGGGGCCAGCGGCTGCTGGCCCAGGTTCAGCTCGGCATCGACCTGGATGGGCTGGGGGTCTACCTTCTCGTGCGCGAGGATGCCCAGATTGGCATCAAAGCGCAGGCCGGTCAGCGTCAGGGTTTGCAACCCGGTGTCAAATGTTGTCATAAAAGCAGACGTTGTGGCGTTGTTGCCGTCACATCATCGAAAAATCGCGGTCAAACCGCATCAGGTGCTGGCCGCCGTCCACCAGCAAGGTGGTGCCGGTGATCGACCGGTTCTCCAGCGCAAAACGCACGGTGGCTGCCACGTCGTCCGGGGTGGACGAGCGGCCCAGCGGGCTCATGCGGTGCAGGGCCTCGAACTTGTCGTCCGTCAGGTAATCGCTGGTCAGGGTCAGGCCCGGGGCCACGCCCACCACACGCAGCAGCGGCGCGAGCGCCTGCGCGAGCAGGGTGCCTGCTGCCTCCAGCGCGGCCTTGCTGAGCGTGTAGCTGACGAAGTCAGGGTTCATGTTCCACAGCTTCTGGTCGAGCAGGTTCACCACCACGCCTTGCGCATTGCCGCCGCGCTGGGCGATGTGCTGGTGCAGCACCTGGGCCAGCACCAGCGGCGCGCCCGTGTTGCTGCGCATGTGGCGCTCCAGTGCGGCGTAGCCAAAATCTGCGGCGGTATCGTGCTCGAAGAGCGAGGCGCTGTTGACCACGGCATCGACCGGCCCGAGTTCATCCACCACCCGGGGCAGCAGTGCGCGCACGGCCGATTCCTCCTCAAAATCTGCATCAAAGTAGCCGCTGGCGCCCGACAGATCTGCGCAAGCAGCTGCAGTTTCGATAGCATCTGCCTTCGATCCCCGGTAGTGCACGGCCACCTGCCAGCCGTGGGCTGCCAGATCGAGCGCAATGGCCCGCCCCAGGCGCTTGGCAGCGCCGGTGACCAGTACGGTGCGTGGGGTCGAAGAAGGCAAAGACATGGCAGGCACTGTGTGAACAGCGACAATACAGGGGTGAATACAGAACCCTCTAGTTTAACGATTGTGCTCGCCAAACGCGTGGCTGAGGCTATTGCCCAGGCTGGCGGCTGGCTGGCTTTTGATGAATTCATGCGCATGGCGCTGTACGAGCCGGGCCTGGGCTACTACGCCAACACGCGCAGCAAATTCGGTGTGATGCCCGAGGAGGGCAGCGACTTCGTCACCGCGCCCGAGCTCTCGCCCGTGTTTGGCGAGCTGGTGGCCGCGCAGGTGCACGATGCCTTTGCCCATACCCAGACGAGCGAGGTATGGGAGTTTGGCGCAGGCACCGGTGCGCTCGCCGAGCAGATCCTGTCTGCGCTGGGCGATGCCTGCACGGGCTACACCATTGTTGATCTGTCGGGCAGCCTGCGCGCGCGCCAGCAGGAGCGGCTGGCCCGTTTTGGCGACAAGGTGCGCTGGGCCAGTGAGTTGCCTGCGCAACTGCAAGGCGTGGTGGTGGGCAACGAGGTGCTCGATGCCATGCCTGTCAAGCTGCTGCTGCGCCGCCAGGGCGTGTGGCTGGAGCGCGGCGTGGTGGTGGCGGCGCAGGAGGGCGACGCCATCAGCTTCGGCTGGGCCGAGCGCCCCACCGTGCTGCGTCCGCCCGTGGAGCCCGATCTGCCCGCCGGTGCCGACTACTTGACCGAAATCCACCCCCAGGCCGAAGCCTTTGTCGCCACCCTGGGCGACCGCATGACGCGCGGCGCGGCCATCTTCATCGACTATGGCTTTGGCGAGAGCGAGTACTACCACCCGCAGCGCCACATGGGCACGCTGGTCTGCCACCATCTGCACCAGGTGGACAGCGATCCGCTCGCCTTGATCGGCCTCAAGGACCTCACGGCCCACGTCAACTTCACCGGCGTTGCCGTGGCAGCGCAGGATGCGGGCTTTGACGTGCTGGGCTACACCAGCCAGGCGCATTTCCTCATCAACTGCGGGTTGGCCGCCAAGATGGAGACGCTCGACGTCATCGCCCGCAGCAAGGCCGCCAAGCTGATGCTGGAGCACGAGATGGGCGAGTTCTTCAAGGCCATCATGCTGGCCAAGGGCGTGCCATTCTGGGACGCCGCAGGCTTTGTGCAGGGCGACCGGATGCACAGGTTGTAAACAGGCAACAAGCGCTAGCTGCAGTATTTGGCAAGTGCTGCCGGGGCGTAGTCGGCTGGGCGCAATTTCCTGGCGTCATCTCCCGCTATCCTGGCTATTTCTGCCTGCAGCACGAAATCGCATTGCAGCGGGTGGTTTGCCAGAGGCCCGTCTCCCCAGCTGACGCGGGCAGGCCACCGCTTGTCTGCCAGGGCCATGTAGTGGTCGCCAATGGCTTGGGCATATTGGGGCAGCTTTTTGCTGGTATCCAGCAGCGTCCTGCTGGTTCTTGGGTTTCTCAGATACTGAGCGTTGATTTTCATCAATTGCGATCCCAGCTCGGGCTGGGCCTGTGTCACCGCCTGAATGACGGTGGGGAGAACACCCGCCTGACGCAGCCCTTGTACGACCAGAATGATGGGTATCGCTGTCGGAGTGCCTGTGCGGGCATCCACGTTCCAGTCCGGTTCCGACCAATGGCTCAAAAGACGCTCTGCGCGCATGCTCTGGAGTGCAGATGAGGCTTCAGGCGCTGCAAGCCAGTTGCTCCAGCGCTGGCGCTCCTGAGAGGAAAGCTCTCTCCAGACCTGATCCGTGGCTTCGAGCCAGGTTTGTACGAATACCCGTTGAAAAACCGGCAGCGTGTGGATTTGCCGGCAGTCTTGCATCAGCGCCGCCTGGAAATCGGGCTCCCATTCCAGCTCGGCAAGTGGCCGCTGCCCCAGCTTGCAGCGAGACAGGACGGCCGCGCGCTGTGCCTGCTCGGCCAGCAGCAGCCAAAGCCGTGCCACTTGCATGTCGTCCCCCAGACCTCGATAAAGTACTTCCCGCAGCGGGGATTCACTGGCTTTGAGTGGTGCCTTGGCATGCAGCGAAGACCCTGCAACGGCGCTGAGTGTGGCAACCAACATCTGGCGGCGGGAGGTGATCGACAAGGACTGGACTGAGGGCGACATGGCAGGGAATCAGTGATCAAGAAGATTTGATTATTTACGCCAAGATCAATAGGTTGTTGTTATGGGTCATGAAGACGACGGCAGGGCAGATGGGGCAGGTTCTTCCAGGCCTGCTGGCCAAGGGCGTGCCATTCTGGGACGCCGCAGGTTTTGTGCAGGGCGACCGGATGCACCGGCTCTGAGAACATCAACACGTTCCGAGCCCGGGCGGAGGGCGTTATCCCAATCTGCTGCAGTAGCGTCCCAGCGTGGTGGGCACAAAATCGGCGGACAGCATGGGCGCGGCCACGACGCCGCGCGTCACAAAACTGCACTGGGCAGGCACCATGCCCAGCGGGCCTTGCAGCCAGTCGATGCGCTGGGGCCACTGCTGGTTGGCGGTTTGCGCCAAGCCCTGGGTGATGACCGGAGCCAGTTGCTGCAATGCCGATGCCAGCGGGTGCAGCCAGCGGCGGTCATCCACCGTCAGCTGGCGCCCGGGGTGCAATTGCAGCCAGGCCTGGGCGACGCTGGCATCGAGCTGGCGGATCACCTCGGTGACGGCATGGTGCATGCCCAACTGGCGCAGCGCATGGGCAGCCACCAGCATCGGGGCTGCCACCACCATGCCGCTTCTCGGGTCGATCGGCCAGTTGGGCTGGCCCCAGGAGAGGGTGATTTCCTCGGCACGCAGGCTGTTGAAGACAGGCGCGGCCAGGTCGGAGTTGAGCCACATCGTCCAGCGGGCCTGCAAGGTGGCGTCGAGTGTGTTCCAGGCGGCCTCTGCAGCCAGACCCCAGGGCTGTACATAGCTTTGCTGGATGGCTGGCAGCAGATGGAACTGCCGGGCATCCTGGTCGATGCTGACCTGAAACAGGGTTTCCCACTCCATATCCGCCAGCCGCTGCTGTCCGAGGGCGCAACCCATGGTATGGGCTGCGCGCTGTACGTGCGTGGCCACCGTCCACCACAGCAGGGCCACCTGCGTGTTGTCGCCCAGGCTGCGCTGCATGGTCTTGAACCACGGATTGGCAAACAGGCGCTCCTGCGCGGCCCCCACCTGTCCAGCCCCCAGGCCCGCCCCGGCGGTCAGCAAGGCGCCCGCAGCCATCTGGCGGACAAACTGGCGCCGACTCTGGGCCGTGGATGGAGGCGAAGATGGGGTGAAATTCGTCATAACACACGCATTCATGGAGGAATGAAATGCATTATGTCGTTATGAGTGGCAATTAACCTGTCTTTTTGACGAAAATTGGTAAGCATTCGCTGGCTGCCGGTGCAGAGCCCTGACATACCGCGCCAGCGCCGCACGCGGAGCAGGCGAGGCGGGCGTCTGGTGCCGTACAGAATGGCTCATTGCGCACCGGCAGCCTCCAGTATGGCTGCCCAACATGAAAGGGCGATGACGAGGCAGGCAGGGGTACGGCCGCATTCTGCAAAATTTGCATAAAGATAGCCATTTTTATTCGTTTTGCTTTTATGGAGTGGCTTCTACAGTGGCATCACCGCGATGGATTTGCCACCGCCCCTTGAGGAAGCCGCCATGTCTGCCCTGTTCGATGCCCTGACCGCTCACCCGTTCTCCTTCCGCCGCCCGGTACCGGACTCGGCCCTGCGCCAGGCGCCAGCGCGCGCTGCCGGCCCCGCGTTTGAAGTGCGCCCCATCAGCCAGCCCGATGGAGCCAGCAGCCGCCTGGGTGTGGAGGTGGTGGGGCTCGATCTGGCCGAGCCGCTTGGCAGCGACGATTTTGCCCGTCTACACGAGGCGCACCTGCAGCACAGCGTGGTGGTGTATCGCAACCAGCGCATCACCCCGGCTGAGCACATTGCGTTCAGCCGCCGCTTTGGCCCGCTGCAGCGCCATGTGCTGCGCAATTTCAAGCTCGATCAGCATGACGAGATTCTGGTGGTCTCCAACATCATCGAAGGCGGCCAGCCCACGGGGCTGGGGGATGCCGGGGCGTACTGGCATTCCGACCTGTCGTACAAGCCCAAGCCAGCCCTGGGTTCGCTCCTGCACGCGCAGGAGCTGCCCGAGGTGGGCGGCGATACCCTGTTTGCCGATCAGGTGGCAGCCTACGACGCGCTGCCATACACGCTCAAGCAGCAACTGGCGGGCCTGCTTGCCGAGCACAGCTATCTGCTCAAGTACGAAGAGTTGCGCGCGCGCAACCCGTTCCGCCCCAAGCTGAGCGATGAGCAGGTGGCCGAGGTCAAGCCCGCCATTCACCCGGTGGTGCGCACGCACCCCGAAACCGGGCGCAAGGCGCTTTTTGTCAGTGAGCATTTCACCACCCGCATCGTCGGGCTGCCGCAGGCCAGGTCCGACGCGCTGCTGGCCGAGCTGTTTGCACACAGCACGCAGCCGCAGTTTGTGTACCGCCACCTCTGGCAGCCGCACGATCTGCTGTTCTGGGACAACCGCGCCGTGCTGCACCTGGCCACCGGCGTGCCCGAGGGGCAGCGCCGCAAGCTCTACCGAACCACCATCGAAGGCGATGTGCCGGTATGAAGAATTTGAATGAAAACAACCTATCGCGCCCATCCAGAAAGCGCGGACAGCTCCTGTTTTTGATGTCGATGTGCATGGCTGCCGCGTGTTGATGCCAGATGGAAAGCGCGGCCATTGCGGCCCCTCAACGGCTTTCACCTCCTGCCTCTTCGCGGCGATTGACGCCCTGCCCCCGGCACGTACCTTCACGCGCCTCCTCGCACCTCGCAAGGTGCGCCTGCCGGGGCCATTTACCCCTCGCATCGTATTTAAGCCATGAAATTCAGCAACCAATGGGCGCCTGCCGCTCGCCAATCGAAGCAAGAACATTCAAAAACCATAGCGGACAGCGCGCAGCCATCCTCTGCCGCCAGCCGCCGCCGCGCCCTGCGTGGTGCCCGCAAGAACGCGGCCGCCGTGCTGGCCGCCACGGCCCTGCTGTGGGGGCTGGGCACCGGCGTGGCGCAGGCGGCCGAAGGCCAGCTGCGCATTGCCCAGCAGTACGGCATCGTCTACCTGCTGCTCAATGTGGCGCAGGACCAGCAGCTGATCGAGAAGCACGGCAAGGCCCAGGGCGTGGACATCAAGGTCAACTACCTGCAGTTCTCGGGCGGGCCGGCGGTCAACGACGCGCTGCTGTCCGGCAACGTCGATATCGCAGGGGCAGGGGTTGCGCCGCTCTTCACGCTGTGGGATCGCACCAAGGGCAAGCAGAACGTCAAGGGCGTGGCCTCGCTGGGCAACTTTCCGTATTACCTGGTCAGCAACAACCCGGCCGTCAAGACGATTGCCGATTTCACCGACAAGGACCGCATCGCCACACCGGCGGTGGGTGTCTCGGTGCAGTCGCGCGTACTGCAGTACGCATCGGCCAAGCTGTGGGGCGACAAGGAATACCAGCGGCTCGACAAGCTGCAGGTGGCCCTGCCGCACCCGGATGCAGCGGCAGCCATCATCAAGGGCGGCACCGAGATCAGCGCGCACTTTGGCAACCCGCCCTTTCAGGAGCTGGAGCTGGCGGGCAACCCCAACGCCCGCATCGTACTGAACAGCTACGACGTGCTGGGCGGCCCCGCTTCATCCACGGTGCTGTACGCAACCGAGAAGTTCCGCCAGGAGAGCCCCAAGACCTACCGCGCCTTTGTCGATGCGCTTGACGAATCGGCACAGTTCATCAAGGCCAACCCGGACAAGGCGGCCGACATCTTCTTGAAGAGCGGTGGCGGCGGCAAGGTGGACAAGGCACTGGTACTGCAGATTCTGAAGAACCCGCTGGTGCAGTTCACCATCCAGCCGCAGAACACGGTGGGCCTGGGCCAGTTTCTGTACAAGGTCGGCGTCATCAAGACCCGGCCGGAAGCCGCCAAGGATTACTTCTTTGACGACCCACGCATTGCCGGAGGGAGTTGATCGGAGCACCACTCTGAGGCGCTGCGCGCCTTCCCCCCCGCTCTCGCTTTGCTTGCGCAAAGCGGGCAGGGGGACGACAGCCTCGGTGCGCGGCGGCGCTTCCTCGCTGTCTCGCAGATGGGCGACGCCGGTTGGATGCGCTGCTTGTGGCGCACAGCACGATGGAGAACAGACATGTGGCGAAATTTTGCTTTGGGAAATCTGGGTGGTCTGGGGCGTGATGCAGGCGGGCAGGACAGCGATGTGGCCGTGGGCCCCTCTGCCTGGCTGCGCAGCGCGGCCGAGCCTTTTGCCAGCCAGGCAGAGGCGGAGCTGGCGGGTCGCCTCTCGGCTTCTGCACAAACTTATCCACAAGCGGGCTCGGAGCCGCAGCGCAGTGGCGCCTTGCTGGAGGTAGACCGGGTCAGCATCGACTACGCCACCCGCGAGCGCGTGGTGCGGGCCACGCACCAGGTGAGTTTTGGCGTGCACGGGGCCGACCGTTTTGTACTGCTGGGCGCCTCGGGCTGCGGCAAATCCACCCTGCTCAAGGCCATGGCGGGGTTTGTTCCGGTGAGCGAGGGCGCGATTCGCCTGGGCGGCACGCCGGTGCACGGCCCGGGGCCGGACCGGGTGATGGTGTTTCAGGAATTTGACCAGCTGCCGCCCTGGAAGACCGTGCGCGAGAACGTGATGTTTCCGCTGCTCGCCTCGCGCCGCGCCAGCCGGAAGGAAGCCCGCGAGCGCGCCGACTGGTACCTGGACAAGGTGGGCCTCAGCCGCTTTGCCGATGTGCACCCGCACCAGCTCTCTGGCGGCATGAAGCAGCGCGTGGCCATTGCGCGCGCGCTGGCCATGCACCCCCAGGTGCTGCTGATGGACGAGCCCTTTGCCGCGCTCGACGCGCTGACGCGCCGCCGCATGCAGGAGGAGCTGCTGGCGCTGTGGGACGAGCTGCGCTTTACCCTGGTGTTCGTCACCCACTCGATCGAAGAGGCGCTGGTGGTGGGCAACCGCATTGCCATCCTCTCGCCGCACCCCGGGCGCCTGCGCGCCGAGATCAACGCCCACAGCTTTGATCTGGCCAGCAGCGGCAGCGCCGCCTTCCAGGCCGCGCACCAGCGCATTCACCGGCTGTTGTTTGAAGAAGAGCTTGCTATAGATATTGATGATGAGGCGCGCGCCAGTCGGGTGGCAGCGGCCAAAAACATCGCAAATGTTCCAGATGGCGGCCTGCGCCGCGCGGCATGAAAGGACTCCCATGACATCCGTCACGATTGCCGCAATCGCCCCTGCCGGTGGCGCGCCTTCTTCCGCACCCGGCAGCGGCCAGCAGCAGCCGCCCATCCGGCCCGAGGCTGAATACGCGCTGCCTGCTGCACCCGCCGACATCCAGGTGCGCGCGCTGCCACTGGCCACACGGCTGCTGCAGCACCCGCTGCTGCGCAAGGCCATCATCCTGGCCGTGCTGGCACTGGTATGGGAGGTTGCCGCCCGCTGGCAGGACAACGACCTGCTGCTGCCCACCTTCACCCAGACCGCCGCCACCCTGGTGCGCGACCTGGCCAATGGCGAACTACTGGCCAAGGCGGCGGTGTCGCTCGGCATTCTGGTGCAGGGCTATGTACTGGGCGTGGCGGGGGCGCTGCTGCTCACGGTGCTGGCTGTCTCCAGCCAATGGGGGCGCGATCTGCTCACTACCTTGACCAGCATGTTCAACCCGCTGCCCGCCATTGCCCTGCTGCCGCTGGCGCTGCTGTGGTTTGGTCTGGGGCAGGGCAGCCTGCTGGTGGTGCTGGTGCATTCGGTGCTGTGGCCGCTGGCGCTGGCCACCTACGCGGGCTTTCAGTCTGTGCCCGACACCTTGCGCATGGCGGGCCGCAACTATGGCCTGCGGGGTGTGCGCTATGTGCTGCAGATTCTGGTGCCTGCGGCGCTGCCTTCCATCCTGTCGGGGCTCAAGATCGGCTGGGCCTTTGCCTGGCGCACCCTGATCGCGGCAGAACTGGTGTTCGGCGCCTCGTCGGGCAAGGGGGGCCTGGGCTGGTACATCTTCCAAAGCCGCAACGAGCTTTACACCGACCAGGTGTTCGCCGGGCTGGCGCTGGTGATCATCATCGGCCTCCTGGTGGAGACCTTGGGCTTTCACCAACTGGAGCGGGTCACCGTCAGGCGCTGGGGCGTGCAGCGGTAGAACGGGTTATCGGGTGGTGGATTCGCGGACAATGGCTGCTTCAGCGCCTTGTCCGCTTTTTTGCAGCTTTCTGAACCACCGCCTCCGCCATGCCTTCCTGCCTGTTCACCAATGCCAAAGTCTTCACCGGGCGCAGCGAAACCGAGTTTGCCTCCGCCTTTACCGTCAGGGACGGCAAGATCACCTGGGTGGGTCATGTAAACGATACGGGCGGTGCGGGTGATGGGCAGCAGCCCGCCGCAGACCTGCAGATCGATCTGCAGGGCAAGACCGTGGTGCCGGGCTTCATCGATGTGCACACCCACCCCACCTTTCTGTCGCAGATCGTGGATGCCGTGCCCTGCACCGTGCCGCTGGTCGAAGACATTCCGGGCCTGGTTGCCGCGCTCCGCAAGCACCCCAAGGCAGGCATGGGCCCGAACGACTGGATCGAAGGCTGGGGCTATGACGAATCCAAGCTGAAGGAAGGGCGCACGCCTACGCGGCATGACCTCGATCAAGTCTCCACCACACAACCGGTCTATGTGGGGCGCTCCGACTGCCACTCGGGCATCTGCAACACCCGGGCACTGCAACTGGCAGGCATTGGCCGGGAGACTCCCGATCCCATCGGCGGCCACTTTGGCCGCGACGCGGATGGCACCCCCAACGGCGTACTGACCGAGCTGGCCGCCAACAGCGTGGTGCAGCGCGCCAAGGCCGTGCAGGATTACGCGCAGGCCGTGGGCAGCCTGGCGCGCACCTCGCAGCGTTTCAGCGAACGCGGCATCGTCGCCGTGACCGACATGATGGCCTTCACCCAGCCGTTTCACCACCTCGATGTGTACCGCGATGCAGCGCAGGCGGGCTTTAGGCAGCAGGCGGCGCTGTATTTTTCGTGGGAGCCCTGCAAGGGCGATCTGCTGGCAGGCCTGCAGGCCGCGCAGAAGGAGGGGCGCGTCAAGATTGCCGGCATCAAGCTGTTTGCCGATGGCTCCATCTCCGGCAAGACCGCCTGGTGCAGCTGCGCCTACAAACATACCGGCAGCCAAACCGGCAGCCTGTTTGGCATGTCGCTGCTCACCAGCGCGGCGCTGGAGCAGGCCTACGAATGGTCGCGGGCCAACGGCGTGCAGATGGCTGTGCACGCCATGGGCGATGCCGCGCTGCAACTGGTGATCGATTTCTTTGCCGACAAGCAGCCCTGGCTGCCCGGCGGCATTCCGTCGGTGCGGCTGGAGCACGCCACCTTGCTCAAGCCCGCGCAGATCGCGCAGATGAATGCCATGCCCATGCAATGGGGCGTGGCCACGCAGATCATCTTCATGTTTGCCGAGTACGACGCCTATACCGAGAACCTGGTCGATTCGGAGTTTGACCAGTCCTACGCGCTCAAGACCTTCTACCAGGAGATTGCGCACGTGGCGCTGTCGTCCGATGCTCCGGCCACCACCTGGGCCGATCCGGACAATGTCTTCGTCTCCATCCAGGCGGCCGTGCAGCGCCGCGCCTACAACGGCGCGCCCATTGTGGACAGCCAGGCGCTGACCGTGCCACAGGCCGTGCTGCTCTACACCGCGCGCGCAGCCAGCCTCTCGCCCTTCGAGGGGCAACTGGGCCAGATCGCCCCGGGCTTTGAAGCGAGCTTTGCCGTGCTGAGCGGCGACATCTTCAGCATGCCCGCCGCAGACATTGGCACGCTGCGTGTCGATGCCACCTGGGTGGCAGGCGAGCAGGTGTACGGGGTAGAGCAGGGCTTGTAAGGCCTCGCAAGCCCTACACTGGCAGCTATGTTCCGCTGGCTGATCGTCGTCTTTCTTGCGCTGTTGCTGCTCAACGGCTTTTCTGCGCTGCTGCGCAAGATCGGCCTCGGGCGCCTGCCGGGCGATTTCGAGATCACGGTCTTTGGCCGAAAGATCTGGCTGCCGATTGCCACCACGGTGCTGCTGAGCATGGTGGCGGCGGGGATTGCGCGTTACGTCTAGCGCCGGGCCTGCGCCGCCAAACTGTCATAGATGTAACGCAATCAGCCCACCCATGCGACCGCTGGCACTTTGATATCGCACGGATATGCGGGAAAGTTTGTAAACAAATTGTCATCGTACCTTCATACACTGGGGCGATGTCATCCATTGAGTTAACGCAGGTTGCCAAGTCCTGGGGCAACACCACGGCCTTGCATTCCGTGGATCTGAAGATCGCGCCGGGCAGTTTCTGTGTGCTGCTGGGGCCGTCGGGCTGCGGCAAATCCACCACCTTGCGCATCATTGCGGGGCTGGAGAATGCCACCTCCGGCAAGGTCTTGATCGGTGGCAAGGACGTCACCCATCTGCCGCCTGCGCAGCGCGGCATTGCCATGGTCTTCCAGAACTATGCGCTGTTTCCCCACCTGAGCGTGGCCGAGAACATCGGCTTTGGCCTGTCGGTGCGCAAGGTGCCCAAGGCAGAGGCCGACAAGCGCCTCAAGGACGCAGCCGATCTGCTGGGCCTGTCGCACCTGCTGGACCGCAGGCCCGGCCAGCTCTCGGGCGGCCAGCAGCAGCGCGTGGCCCTGGGGCGTGCGCTGGTGGCGCAAGCCCATGTATGCCTGATGGACGAGCCGCTCTCCAACCTGGATGCACAACTGCGCCAGGAGATGCGCGCCGAGCTGCGCGAGCTGCAGCAGCGCCTGGGGCTGACCGTGGTCTATGTAACGCACGACCAGGCCGAAGCCATGAGCATGGCCGACCAGGTGGTGCTGCTGCACCAGGGCAGGGTGGAGCAATGCGCCGCGCCGCGCGACATGTATGCGAGGCCCGCCACCACGTTCGCGGCGCGCTTTATCGGCACGCCTGCCATGAACCTGCTCAAGCTCGACGACGGCGCCATTGCCGGCAGCGACGTGCGGCTGGCCGCGCCGCTGGGTGCTGCCTGGCTGGGCCTGCGGCCCGAAGCCGTGGCGCTGGGCCAGGGCGGCGTGAACGCACAGCTTGCCGGGCAGGAATACCTGGGCGCCGATGTGGTGCTGCGCTGCGCAATCGGCAGCGAGCAGATCACCGTGCGCGCGCCCGGCCAGCACCACATCAGTACCGGGCAGGCCATGCCATTGGCCTGGCAGGTGGAAGACATGCACTTTTTTGACGCCGAAGGCCGGCGCATGCAGTGAGGCCGCCCAGCTTCCGGTTCCCTTTTCTGACCTTTTTGGTCTTTCGCACTTTGCTTTTTTGCCGATAACAGGAGTGATCCCGTGCAACGCCATACGTTCTTGAAAACCATTCTCGCCACCAGCGCCGCCATGCTGGGCCTGACCGCCACGGTCGCCCACGCTGCCGATCCGCTGGAAGTGCCGTTCTACTACCCGGTGGCCGTGGGCGGCCCGATCACCAAGGTGATCGACGGCTATGCGGCGGATTTCAACAAGGCGCATCCCCAGTACAAGATCACGCCGATCTATGCGGGCACCTACCAGGAAACCATCGTCAAGGCACTCACGGCCAACAAATCGGGCAAGGCGCCAGCCACCTCGGTGCTGCTGTCCACCGACATGTTCACGCTGATCGACGAAGACGCCATTGCGCCGATTGACGATTTTGTGAAGACCGACGCCGACAAGGCCTGGCTCAAGGGCTTCTACCCGGCCTTCATGGCCAACAGCCAGACCGGCGGCAAGACCTGGGGTGTGCCTTTCCAGCGCTCGACGGTGGTGATGTACTACAACAAGGACGCCTTCAAGGAAGCGGGCCTGGATCCGAACAAGGCCCCCGCCACCTGGAAGGAGCTGAACGAGGCTGCCAAGAAGCTCACCAAAAAAGATGCCAATGGCAACGTCACGCAGTACGGCATCCAGATTCCATCCACCGGCTTTGCCTACTGGATGCTGCAGACCCTGACCACCCCCAACGACGTGCTGCTGGCCAACGAGGCGGGCACCAAGGTCACCTTCGACAACCCCAAGGTCATCGAGGCACTGGATTTCTGGGTCAACCTGACCAAGGAAGGCGTGCACCCCAAGGGCGTGGTCGAGTGGGGCACCACCCCCAAGGACTTCATGGAGAAGAAGGCCGCCATCATCATTACCACCACCGGCAACCTGACCAACCTGAAGGCCAACGCCAAGTTCGATTTCGGCGTGGGCCAGATCGCTGGCAATGTGCGCAAGGGCGGCTCGCCCACCGGCGGCGGCAATTTCTATATCTTCAAGAAGGCGCCCAAGGAGCAGCAGCAGGCCGCGTTCGAATTTGCCAAGTGGGTGACCCAGCCCGAGCGCGCCGCGCAGTGGAGCATGGACAGCGGCTACGTGGCCGTGTCGCCTGCCGCGTACGACACGCCAGCCCTCAAGAAGTACGGACAGGAGTTCCCGCAGGCGCTGGTGGCGCGCGATCAACTGCCCGTGTCGGTGGCCGAGTTCTCGACGCATGACAACCAGCGCGTGACCAAGGCGCTGAACGACGCCGTGCAGGCTGCGCTCAATGGCACCAAGACTTCGGCGCAGGCCATGAAGGATGCGCAGAAAGAAGCGGATCGCATCCTGCGCAGCTACCAGTGATGACCGCGGGGCGTGCATGCAGGCCCTGATGCGTCATTGCCGCCTCAGCGTTTGTATGCATGCCCGTGCGGTGCGATAGCTTCACCACGTAGAAAAAGAAATCGATTGGAATGAGTGCATCTTCCTCCTCCGCCGCCGGCTCGGGCCAGCGCAGCATCCACGCCTGGCTGCTGCTCCTGCCTGCGCTGGTGCTGCTGGTCACCTTCACCCACTGGCCAGCGGTGGCCACCTTCATCGACAGTTTCTATTCCACCCCCAAAGGCGCGCGCGCTGCCGTGTGGGTGGGGCTGGAAAACTATGAAACCATGGTCGATGACCCGGTGTTCTGGCAGGCGGTGCGTAACAACCTGTGGTTTGCGGCGGCCACCATTCCGGCGTCCATCGGTCTGGCGCTCTTGATGGCGGTGTGGGTGAACGAGCGCATCGCGGGCCGCACCTTCATCCGCATGGCGTATTTCACGCCCACGGTGCTGCCGATGATTGCGGTGGCCAATATCTGGCTGTTCTTCTACACGCCGCAGTACGGTCTGCTGGAGCAGGTCACCACGGCGCTGGGCCTGCCGTCGCACAACTGGCTGGGCAGTCCGTCCACGGCGCTGGGCGCGGTCACCCTGGTGGCGGTGTGGAAGGAAGCGGGCTTTTTCATGATCTTCTACCTGGCCGCGCTGCAGACGCTCAACCCCAGCCTGAAGGAGGCGGCTGCCATTGAAGGCGCATCGCGCTGGTATTTCTTCCGCCGCGTGCAGTGGCCGCTGCTGATGCCGACCACCTTGTTCGTGCTGGTCAACGCGGTGATCAACGCCTTCCGGCTGGTGGACCACGTCTTCATCCTGACGCGCGGCGGCCCGGACAACGCCACCACCTTGCTGCTCTACCACCTGTACGAGGTGGGTTTCAAGTTCTGGGACACCGCCTACGCGGCGGCGATCACCGTGGTGCTGGTCGTGGTGCTGGCGAGTGTTGCGCTGTTCCAGTTTTTCGTGCTCGATAAAAAGGTGCATTACAAATGAACGCCGCACCTGCCGTGATCTACCGCCACACCTGGTTCGACACCCTGGCCGCCTGGCTGCTGGCGCTGCTGTGGATACTGCCGCTCGCCTACGCGTTCTGGACGGCCTTCCACCCCAGCGACTACGCCATCCGGTTCGACCTGACCGCTCCCTGGACCTTGCAGAACTTCCGCAATGCCTGGGAAGCGGCGCCCTTTGCGCGCTACTTTCTGAACACCACCTTGCTCGTGGCCATCATCCTGGCCGCGCAACTGGTGCTCTCCACCCTGGCTGCGTTCGCCTTTGCGCGCTACCAGTTCCGTGGCAAGAACATTGCCTTTGCACTGGTGCTGGTGCAGCTGATGATCATGCCCGACATCCTGCTGGTGGAGAACTACCAGACCATGGCGCGCCTGGGTCTCGTCGACACCCTGTTTGCCATCGGCCTGCCGTACTTTGCCTCGGCCTTTGCCATCTTCTTGCTGCGCCAGACCTTCATGGGCATCCCCAAGGAGCTGGACGAGGCCGCGCGCGTGGAAGGCGCAAGCACCCTGCAGATCCTGTGGCGGGTGTACGTGCCGCTGGCCAAGCCGGTGTACACGGCGTTTGCGCTGGTGTCCGTCAGCTTTCACTGGAACAACTTTCTCTGGCCGCTGATCATTACCAACAGCGTGGAGTCGCGCCCGCTGACCGTGGGGCTGCAGGTGTTCTCCAGCGTGGAGCAGGGCGTGGACTGGTCCACCATCACCGCCGCCACCTTGATGACTTCGGCGCCGCTCCTGGTGGGGTTCATCCTGTTCCAGCGGCAGTTTGTGCAGAGCTTCATGCGCGCAGGTATCAAGTAAACACCTTCCAGTAACCGCTAATACGGTTGTGTTAATGGCACTAGGCCGGTTACAGTCAGCGCATCTTTCTGGGAGCAACCCATGTCCGGACCTGCAGCAGCTGGCGTGCTGATCTACGCCAAAAACCTTGACCTGTTGGCGCAGTTCTACGCGCAAATCCTCGGTATGCGCGAGCTGCACCGCAGGGATGAGATCGTGGTGCTGCAATCGGCGCACTTGCAGCTGCTGATTCACGCCATTCCTGCACCGATTGCCGAGCATGTGCATGTGTCCACGCCGCCCGCCAAGCGCGACAATGTGGCGCTGAAGTTTTTCGCCACCGTGGATTCCATGGCAGCAGCCCGCGCCTTGGCCGCGCAGCTGGGCGGCCAGGTGTTTGACGACGAATGGCAGGGCCCCGGCTTCGTGGCTTGCAACGCCATGGACTGCGAAGGCAATGTGTTTCAGCTGCGCGCGCCTGCCGACGCCGTGTAGTGCAGTTGCTTTCTCATGTTTTTGTAGCATTTGGCGCTTGATGGGTGGGCGCCTGGTCTTCATTCGACGAGGTATTGGGGCGCATGCAGATACTGACCTGGAACGTGCAATGGTGCTGCGGGCTCGATGGCGTTGCCGACCCGGCGCGCATCATCCGCCATGCGCAGGGCATGGGCGACATCGACGTGCTGTGCCTGCAGGAGGTGGCAGTGGGCCACCAGGCCTTGGCAGGCGGCCCGGGCGATCAGGTGGCCCAGATCCAGGCTTTGCTGCCCGGCTGGCAGCTGTTTTTTGCGGCAACCACCGATGGTTTTGATGCGCACGGCCGGCGCCGCAGCTTTGGCAACCTGGTGGCCACGCGCCTGGCGGTAGCCGAGGTGGCCCAGCACCGGCTGCCCTGGCTGGCGGAAGCTGGCGTGGTGAGCATGCCGCGCGGCTGCCTGGTGGTGACGGTGCGCGACCCGCACCTGGGCCTGGTGCGGGTGATGACGACGCACCTCGAATACCACAGCGCCACGCAGCGCATGGCGCAGGTGCGGGCGCTGCAAGGCATCCACGCCGAGGCGCTGGCGCAGTGCGGCGCGCCGCCCGGCAGTGCGCCCGCTGCCACGCCCTACACCACGCCGGTACACACACCACATGCCGTGCTGTGCGGTGATTTCAACATGGGCCCGCTTGACGCCGAATATGCGGCCCTGGTAGCGCCTGGGGTGGCCAGCCTGCACAACAGCTGGCAGGTGCTGCAGGGCGATGCGCCGCAGCCTGCCACCTTCTGCGTGTTCGACCACACCTGGGGCCCGGCACCGGTGGCCTGCGATTTTGCGCTGGTCAGCGACAGTCTGCGCGGCCATGTGCAGGGCTGGCGCAGCGATGGCGCCACGCAACTCTCTGACCACCAGCCGGTGCTGCTGACCCTGGCCTGACGCGGCCCGGCTTGACGCGGCGCGGCCTGACGTGGCCAGGCCTGACGTGGCGCGGCTTGAAAATGCTGCAATCGCCTTCAGTTGCAAGGCAGTCGCCTGTCCAAACTGTGCAGGCCAAGGAGAAAAGCCGATGCATGAAGACAGCCTGCACATTGTGTGCCCCCATTGCCATACCACCAACCGCGTCAAGCGCGAGCAGTTGAGCGCACACCCCGATTGCGGCAGCTGCCACCAGCCGCTGTTCACCGGCGAGCCGGTGCAGCTTGATGCAGAAAGTTTTGCCAGGCAGGTGGGGCGCAACCAGATTCCGGTCGTGGTGGATTTCTGGGCACCGTGGTGCGGGCCCTGCCGCCAGATGGCGCCCGGCTTTGCCCAGGCCGCCAAGCAGCTGGAGCCCTATGTGCGCTTTGCCAAGCTCGATACCGAGGCCTATCCGCATGTGGCCCAGCCCTTCAATATCCGCAGCATTCCGACCATGGTGGTGTTCAAGGGGGGCCAGGAGGTGCAGCGCATCTCGGGCGCCCTGCCGCCGGGCGATATCGTGCGCTGGGTGCAGTCGGTGGTCTGACGCGCTTTCGGTAGCTGCGCCGCCGGTGTACAGGGCCGCGAGCCAACGGCTTTCACCCCATCCCGATCAAAAGAAAAAAGGGCCATCCGAGGATGGCCCTTTTGGTGCTCCAGCGCGGCTGGCGGAGCGTGGGATTACAGCTTGATGCCTTGTGGCGCGCCGGTCAGGTAGCCCACGGCAGCGCCGAACTTGTCCTTGTAGTTGGCCTTGATCAGCGGATCGAGCTTTTCCTTGACCACGTTGTGGATGGCGCCCCAGTCACCGGCGTGCTGGAAGTTGCTCATGATGTAGGTCCAGCCGTTGATTTCGTCCACCGCATGCAGGCCGGTGGATTCGCCGCCCGCAGGGATCGACAGGATGCGCGAGAGCTGCTTGGTGTCGACGTTGTAGGCCCACAGGAAGTTGTTCACGTGCTGGCCGCTGTCTTCGCCGATGAACAGGGTGCGCATCTTCTCCGAAAACTTGAGGTTGTCAGGGTTGCAGATCTTGTTGGGGTTGCCGGTGTTGCCCAGGGCGTCTGCAGCAATGTCTTCGCCTGCCAGCAGGGCCTTGGTGTCGATGGGCATCCATTCGCTGTCGATGGCGGCGCCGCTGGTGTCCTTCTGGCCGCCGCGCAGGTTCAGCGCCATCACGGCACCGGCCTTCAGGGTCTTGGGGATGGAGACGCCGTTGCCTGGCACGTTGGCGGCATCACCTGCCACCATGGATTTTTCGCAGTTCTGCAGTGCAGAGTAGGCGATCTTGTCCTTGGCGTTGACGGTGGTGCCTTCCATCTTGGTGAAGCCCATGCTGGCGCCCTTGTAGGCAGCATAGCGGTGGGTTTCGAGGAAGGCAGCGGCCTTGTCCATGCCGGGGTTGATCTTGATCCACTCGGTCTTGCCATTGGCCACGATCTTGGTGAAGCTGGCATCTGCCGGGTCCTTGCTCGCCACGGTCATGATGTCGGTGGGCTTGAGCGTGTTCGCCAGGTTTTCGATTTCGGCGCTGGTGGCCGAGCCGAGCTTGATCCAGGTGAGGCCTGCAGCGCTGCCGGTGGCAGGGTCGATGGAGAAGCCTGCACCCACCTGGGCTGCGTACAGCGAGCCGGAGGACAGGTCCTTGGCCTTGTCGGCCACGAACACGAAGTAGGCGCTGTTGGTGGCGTCGTCGCCCATCAGTGCGGTGCGCGCGTCGGGCATCACCTGCACCAGCTCGTGCGAGATGCGGCCCATGCAGAAATGCTTCTTGATCGACGCGGTGCCGTCCTTGTTCACCGTCACTTCCGGCATGTGGCCGTAGTGGTAGGGGTTGGCCTTGGTTTCATCGCCGTACAGGTTCTTGCTGTAGGCCTTGAACTGGGCGTTGCTGGCAGCGGTGAACGCATCGGGCTCGTATTCTTCGCTGGACAGGTGGGTGCCCCAGGGCGACAGGCTGGCGCCGCAGGTGATCCACAGGCCGTGCACCTTGGAGGTGTCCACGTTGTGGTACTTCACCAGGCTCAGCTTGCCGCTGTCCTGGTCTTGGTCGAGTGTCAGCACAGCGATGGGCGAGGGTAGCTTGCCGTACATGTCGGTCTTGCCATCGCGTGCCCAGGTGGTGTATTCGAACTGCACCACGGCAAACACGGGCTTGCCCTTGACGCCGTCCACCTTGGCATCAGGCACGGTCAGCAGGGAGGTGCCGTCCGGCGAGTCGGAGAAGAACTGGCGTTCGCTGCCGGCGACGGTGGTGTCGGTGATGGGCTTGTTGTTGATGTCCACATAGCCACCCGCCAGGATCTTGCCGCCCTTGCCGTCGGAGACCATGTCGCCGGTCACGAAGAAGGGCTGGTAGGCCAGCTTGACTTCACGGGTGCTGTTGTCGGCGTAGAGGATGCTCATTGCCGCGTTGGTGGTAGTGGTGGCCATGGCAGCAGGTACTGCCAGGGTGGGAGCAGCCATGCTGACGAAGCTGACCGACTTGAATGGCGCGGAGGGGGTGTCGTCATCGCCACCGCCGCCGCAGGCGGTCAGCAGACCGGCTGCCGACAGCGAGCCGGAGAGCGGCAGCAGGGGCGCACCGCCCAATAGTTGCAAGAGACGACGACGCGATGTCAACACTGCGCTCATAACGGTAACTCCGTGGGATTTGTGGTGTATTGGAAAGTCCACAGAGGCCCCAACAAGCGGGGCGAAGTACTCTGTGGCGCGCACCGAGTATCCGACCGCAAAATGGCAGCTTCATGACAGTTGCATAACGATTTGATGACGATGGAGGGGCGCCGCCCAACGTAGGAGTGGCGCGCTTTGGCGAGGGATTGGAGGGGTGTCGGAGGCGCGTTGGCGCGCACGAATCCGAAGGGGTGCGGGCGTCTTTACAGGCCCCAGGCGGGTGGTGGTGCTGGAACCAGAAATACTGCCCCCATTGCGGACATCCGTGTGTAGGACAGGTGGACTGGTCAAAGCTGGTGTAAGGTGCTACAACCAAGTCACGATAACGAATGTGTTGCAACTTTGCGGCATGGTCAGCCCCTTTGGTGCCGCCACGGAGGTCGTATGGATGTCATCAGCAACTCTGCCGCCCGCTACGTGCGCCTGCGCGAAGAGGAAATGTCGCTCGACGAGTTTCTTGTTCTGTGCCAGCGCGACCCGATGGTCTACGAAGGGGCTGCGCACCGCATGCTGGCCGCCATCGGCGAGCCGGAGATGATAGATACCCGCAATGATCCACACCTCTCCCGCCTGTTCGCCAACAAGGTGATCCGCCGCTACCCTGCGTTTGCAGAGTTCTACGGCATGGAAGACTCCATCGAGCAGGTGGTGAGCTTCTTCCGCCATGCCGCGCAGGGCCTGGAAGAGCGCAAGCAGATTCTTTACCTGCTGGGCCCAGTGGGGGGCGGCAAGAGCTCTATCGCCGAGCGCCTGAAGTACCTGATGCAGAAGGTGCCGTTCTACGCACTCAAGGGCTCTCCCGTGAACGAATCGCCGCTGGGCCTGTTCGATCCGGTGGAGGATGGCCCGCTGCTTGAAGAGCAGTTTGGCATTCCGCGCCGCTGCCTCAACCACGTGCTCTCGCCCTGGGCCGTCAAGCGCCTGGAGGAATACGGTGGCGATATCCGCCAGTTCCGGGTCGTCAAACGCTACCCCAGCATCTCCCGGCAGGTGGCCATTGCCAAGACCGAGCCGGGCGATGAGAACAACCAGGATATATCGAGCCTCGTGGGCAAGGTCGACATCCGCAAGCTCGAGAACTTTGCCCAGGACGACACCGACGCCTACAGCTACTCGGGAGGCCTGTGCCTGGCCAACCAGGGCATGCTGGAGTTTGTCGAAATGTTCAAGGCGCCCATCAAGGTGCTGCACCCGCTGCTCACAGCCACCCAGGAGAGCAATTACAAGGGAACGGAGGGCTTTGGCGCCATTCCCTTTGACGGCCTGGTGCTGGCCCACAGCAACGAGAGCGAGTGGAAGGCCTTCCGCAACAACCGCAACAACGAGGCGTTTCTCGACCGGGTCTACATCGTCAAGGTGCCGTATTGCCTGCGCGTGTCGGAGGAAGTGCGCATCTACGAAAAGCTCATCCGCGAATCCTCGCTGGCCAGCGCCGTCTGCGCGCCCGGCACGCTCAAGATGATGGCGCAGTTTGCGGTGCTCACGCGCCTGAAGGAGCCCGAGAACTCCAGCATTTTCAGCAAGATGCAGGTCTACGACGGCGAAAGCCTCAAGGACACCGACCCGCGCGCCAAGAGCTACCAGGAATACCGCGACTACGCCGGTGTGGACGAAGGCATGTCGGGTATCTCCACACGCTTTGCCTTCAAGATCCTGTCCAAGGTGTTCAACTACGACAGCACCGAGGTGGCGGCCAATCCGGTGCACCTGATGTATGTGCTGGAGCAGCAGATCGAGCGCGAGCAGTTCCCTGCCGAGCTGGAGACCCGCTACACCAGCTACATCAAGGAATACCTGTCGCCGCATTACGCCGAGTTCATCGGCAAGGAAATCCAGACCGCCTATCTGGAAAGCTACAGCGAGTACGGCCAGAACATCTTCGACCGCTACGTCACCTACGCCGACTACTGGATCCAGGACAGCGAGTACCGCGACACCGACACCGGCGAGGTGTTTGACCGCAATGCGCTCAACGCCGAGCTGGAGAAGGTGGAAAAGCCTGCCGGCATCGCCAATGCGAAGGATTTCCGCAACGAGATCGTCAACTTCGTGCTGCGCGCGCGCGCCAACAATCAGGGCAAGAACCCGAGCTGGACCAGCTACGAAAAGCTGCGCCTGGTGATCGAGAAGAAGATGTTCTCCAACACCGAAGAGCTGCTGCCCGTCATCAGCTTCAACGCCAAGGCCAGTGCCGAGGATGCGCGCAAGCACGAGGATTTCGTCACCCGCATGGAAGCCAAAGGCTACACGCCCAAGCAGGTGCGCCTGCTGTGCGAGTGGTACCTGCGCGTGCGCAAGAGCAGCTGAGGCAGCGGGAACGGCGCGCCGGTACCGAACGCGCCGGGCCGACCATGCATGGGGGGCATAGATGGCATTGCAAATCATCGACCGCAGGCTCGCAGGCAAGAACAAGTCGGTGGGCAACCGCGAGCGCTTCGTGCGCCGCTACAAGGAGCAGATCGCCGAGGCGGTGCGCCGCGCCGTCTCCAAGCGCGATATCCGCCATATCGAGCAGGCCGAGAACATCACCATCCCGCGCAAGGACATCCGAGAACCCGTCTTTCACCATGGCCAGGGCGGCGTGCGCGACACCGTGCACCCGGGCAATACCGAGCATGTGCGGGGTGATCGCATCGCCCGGCCCCAGGGCGGAGGCGGCGGCCAGGGCTCGCAGGCCAGCGACAGCGGGGAGGGCGAAGACGACTTCACCTTCACCCTGACCAAGGAAGAGTTCATGGAACTGTTCTTTGAAGATCTGGCCCTGCCGCGCCTGCTGCGCACCCACATTGCCAGCACGATGCAGTACAAGACGCGCCGCGCCGGCTACAGCCACGACGGCACGCCGCACAACCTGGCTGTGCTGCGCACCATGCGCGGCGCGCTGGGCCGGCGCATCGCCCTCACCAAGGCGCCACACCGCGAGCTCAAGGCGCTCGAAGACGAGCTGGCGTCCCTGCTGGAGCAGGATGACGGCACGAGCGAGGCCGTGGCCGAGCTGCAGCAGCGCATTGCCGGGCTGCAGGCACGCATGGGCAAGGTGGCGTTTCTCGATCCGCTGGATCTGCGCTTTCGCAGCCGCACCAAGGTGCCCGAGCCCAGCAGCCAGGCCGTGATGTTCTGCGTGATGGACGTGTCGGGCTCGATGGACCAGGCGCGCAAGGACCTGGCCAAACGCTTCTTCATCCTGCTGTACCTGTTTCTCACGCGCCACTACGAGAAGATCGACATCGTCTTCATCCGCCACCACACGCAGGCTGCCGAAGTGGGCGAGGACGAGTTCTTCCATTCCACCGAGAGCGGCGGCACCGTGGTCAGCAGCGCGCTGGTGCTGCTCGACCAGATCATCCGCACGCGCTACCCCGTGGCTGACTGGAACATCTACGTGGCCCAGGCCAGCGATGGCGACAACTTTGGAGACGATGGCGGCAACTGCCGCAACCTGCTGACCGAAAAGATTTTGCCGCTGGTGCGCTACTTTGCCTACGTGCAGGTGGTGCAGGAGGAGCAAAGCCTGTGGGAGGAGTACAGCCAGCTCTTGCCGCTGTTCCCGCACTTCGCCATGCGCAAGGTGTCGGAGCCCGGCGACATCTACCCCGTGTTTCGTGATCTGTTCAAGAAGGAGGGGGTGGCGGTATGAACCTTTCTCGCATGAACCCTGCCCAATACCCGGTGCTGGCGCGGCGCAAGGGCTCGCACCACTGGAAGCTGGCACTCTCCAGCGACCGCTCCCAGCGCGACGTGCCTGCCACGCCCCGGCCAGCGGGCAAACGCCCGGGGCAGCCATTGCCCGATCCGAGCGACTGGACGTTCGAGCTGATCGAGCGTTACCACGCGGCCATTGCCGCCACGGCCGAGCGCTATGGCCTCGACACCTACCCCAACCAGCTGGAGGTGATCTCGGCCGAGCAGATGATGGACGCCTACGCCAGCGTGGGCATGCCTGTCGGTTACCGCCACTGGAGCTATGGCAAGGAGTTTCTGGCCACCGAGCGGCGCTACCGCCGTGGTCACATGGGCCTGGCCTACGAGATCGTCATCAACTCCAACCCCTGCATCAGCTACCTGATGGAGGAGAACACCACCGCCATGCAGGCCCTGGTGATTGCCCATGCGGCCTACGGGCACAACAGCTTCTTCAAGGGCAACTACCTGTTTGGCATGTGGACGGATGCGGGCAGCATCATCGACTACCTGCTCTATGCCCGCGACTTCATCGCCCAGTGCGAGGAAAAGCACGGGCTCGATACTGTGGAGCAGTGGCTGGATTCATGCCACGCCCTGGCCAACCTGGGCGTGGACCGCTACCGCCGTCCTTCCAAGAAAACCCTGGCGCGCGAGCGCGCCGAGCGCGAGCAGCGCGAGGCCTACGCCCAGCAGCAGATCAACGAGCTGTGGCGCACCCTGCCCGCGCGCCCGGACAAGAACAGCCCGGCGCAGCACCACGAGCGGTTTCCCAAGGAGCCGGAAGAGAACCTGCTGTACTTCATCGAAAAGAACGCCCCGCTGCTGGAGCCCTGGCAGCGTGAAGTGGTGCGCATCGTGCGCAAGATTGCGCAGTACTTCTACCCGCAGCGCCAGACCCAGGTGATGAACGAGGGCTGGGCCACCTTCTGGCATTACACGCTGCTCAACACGCTGTACGACGAGGGGTGGCTTACCGATGGCGTGATGATCGAATGGCTCTCGTCGCACACCAATGTCATCTACCAGCCGCCTGCCGGACACCGCGCCTACAGCGGCATCAACCCCTATGCGCTGGGTTTTGCGATGTACCGCGACATCCAGCGCATCTGCGAACACCCGACCGACGAAGACCGGCGCTGGTTCCCCGATCTGGCGGGCACGCCGTGGCTGCCTGCGCTGCACCACGGCATGCAGAACTACAAGGACGAGAGCTTCATCGGCCAGTACCTGAGCCCGAAACTGATGCGCGACATGCGTCTGTTCGCCATCCACGACGACGCCAGCGAGCGGGAGTTGCTCGTGAGCGCCATCCACAACGAAGACGGTTACCGCACGCTGCGCCAGACGCTGTCGCAGCAGTACGACCTGGGCGCGCGCGAGCCCAATATCCAGGTGTGGAACGTGAATCTTCGCGGCGACCGTTGCCTGACCCTGCGCCACACCCAGTACCAGGGCCGTCCGCTGGCCGACGATGTGCAGGAGGTGCTCAAGCATGCGGCGCGCCTGTGGGGCTTTGGCGTGCAGCTCGAAAGCGTCAATGGAGACGGAGAGGCACCCGTGCTGCTGCACTCCGTGGCGCCTCCGCCTTCGTGAAGAGGTTCGTGGCGCTAGCCACGAACAGGCCCCCGTTGCATCAGTGCCTGAATCTGTGCCTCGCTCAAGGCTGTGGATGCAATCAACTCCACACTGCGGGCCCCGCAGCGTTGGCCCAGCTCTCGCAAGGCGCGGTGCTCTACCCCGGTCAGAGCCCCAATTGCCTGGGCGGGCGCAGGGCAAGGATGCAGCAGCATGTGTGGCGATGGCATCAACCAGCGATTGACGCGCTTGAGCTTGAGATAGGACAGCAGTGCACGTTTCAGAAACGCTTCCGCTGCTGCGTAATCGCTGATCAGACAGCGCGGGTGGCCAAACGGCTCGCACAGGATGGCCCCCGGGGTTTGCGCCACTGCCAGCCGCGCGGCGGCACCAGCGGCCAAAACACTGGGTTGGGGGCCTGCACGCAAGGCAAGCAATGCCTCATCGCTCCATACGGCGTCGCTGTTGCTGCTGCGGATCAGGACCGCATCGGGTGCAATGCGCACATACAGCGTGGGCGTCAGCAAGTTCCCAAAAGCCATTACTGCTCGGCCTTCATCTCCTGCGCTACCGCGTGGCAGCGTGCCTCGTGCACCATCGCGCCAATCTCGGCGCCTTTTCGGCCCAGCTGGGCGGCGCGCTCCGCGACTTGCTTGGTGCTGACGGCTTGCGCCACTGCCAGCAGGCGCTGCAGCTGTTCGCGCTGCGGGTAGGGCTTGTCTTGCAGTCCCAGCCGCCCCTGCGCATCGCACTGGCAGGCGAGCAGTGCTTCGGCAAAGCGCTCGGGTTTGCGAAAGGCGTCGCAGCGCTCCAGCAGCCGCACCACGGCGGCGGGGGCGATGCCCGGGCTGCGGTGGATGTTGCCATGCTCGGCAGCCACCAGCAGGGCGAGGTCGGCGCACTCGCTGGGCACACGCAGGCGCTGCTGCACGGCACGGGCCAGCTCCACACTGCGCTCCTCGTGGCCGAGGTGGCGCGGCAATATATCGGCTGGGGTCGTGCCCTTGCCCAGGTCGTGCGCAATGCAGGCCCAGCGCACGGCCAGCGGGGCATTCAGCTGGGCGGCGCGGTCCAGCACCATCATCACGTGTACGCCGGTGTCCACCTCGGGGTGGTAGTCGGCCCGCTGGGGCACGCCCCACAGGCGATCCAGCTCGGGCAGCAGGCGGGCGAGGGCGCCACATTGGCGCAGCACCTCGAACATCCGCGAGGGCTGCGCTTCCATCAGGCCGCGCGCCAGCTCCTGCCAGACGCGCTCGGGCACCAGTGCGTCCACTTCGCCCTCTGCCACCATTTCGCGCATCAGCGCCAGGGTTTCGGGGGCGACGGAGAAATCATGAAAACGTGCGGCAAAGCGCGCCAGCCGCAGAATGCGCACCGGGTCTTCGCGAAAAGCTTGGGTCACATGGCGCAGCACCTTGGCCTGCAGGTCCTGCTGGCCGTGGTAGGGATCAAACACGGCTTCGCTGCCCGTCCAGTCTGCGGGGGCTGCCATGGCGTTGATCGTGAGGTCGCGCCGCGCCAGGTCTTCTTCCAGCGTCACGTCGGGCGATGCGGCAATCGAAAAGCCGTGGTAGCCACGGCCCGATTTGCGTTCGGTGCGCGCCAGCGCGTATTCCTCGTGGGTCTGCGGGTGCAGAAACACCGGAAAGTCCTTGCCCACGGGCACAAAGCCCTGGGCCTGCATTGCCTCGGGCGTCGAGCCCACCACCACCCAGTCGTGGTCATTCACGGGCAGGCCCAGCAAACGGTCGCGCACAGCGCCACCCACCATGTAGATTTTCATCCGGGCAAGTTTACCTGCGGGGCGCCTGCACATACACGCCGCTGTCGTGCAGCTCGCCCTCGGCGGCTTCGATGCGGGCGACGGCCTCCGGCCCGGCGCGGCTCACCAGCACTTCCAGCAGCGATTCGGCCAGGGCCTGTGCAGCGGTGACCGAGGGGAAGAACGATGGGCTGTTGACGGCAAACAAGAGGGTTTCGTCGGCGGCCAGCGACAGGGGCGATGCCAGGCTGTCGGTCAGCGCCAGCACCTTGCAGCCGCGCGCGCGGGCCAGCTCCACGGCCTGCACGGTTTCCTGCGAGTACGGCGCAAAGCTGATGGCCACCAGCACATCGCCCTTGTCCACGGCACGCAGCTGCATTTCACGAACGCCGCCCATGCCTTCGAGCAGATGCACCGACTGGCGGAACAGGCGGTACACATAGACCAGGGAGAACGCGACCGGAAAGCAGGCGCGCATGCCCATCACATGCACCTGGGCCGCTTTTTCCAGCAGGCGGGCGGCGTTTGCGAGGCGCGGCGCGCTGTGCTGCTCGGTGGTGTCCAGGTTGCTGCGCTGCATGGCAAACATCTCGGCGGTGAGCTGCTTGTCGCGTGCGCGGCCGATCAGGCTGCGCGCCTTGTCGCCGTATTGGTTGGCAGCGTCGCTGCTCAGGCCCATGTCACTCGTCAAGGCCTGCTTGAACTCGTTCCAGCCCGCGAATCCGCAGGTCTGGGCAAAGCGCACCAGGGTGGTGGGCGGCACCTGGGCGTGTTGGCCCACGGTGCGCATCGATTGGGTGACGACATCGCCCGGGTGGTCGAGCACATAGCGGGCCACTTGCTGCAGCGAGGGGCTCAGGGATGCAAAACGGTCGCGCAGCTGGTCGATCACGCCCATGGTGGATTGGCTTTGTTGGGGGTTGAGGGAAATCACGGGTAGCCATTGTCGTTCATGGAGCATGTGATCCAATTTAAAAAAATTAGGAACATTAGTTCTGTTGCAACGCCATAGGGCATTGAGGCGCCAAGAGGGCGCGAAAGGAAAGTCGATGACGCAAATCAAGTACACCGTGGCACGCCTGGCGATGGCTGCCGCGATGACGTGCGCCGCTGCCGGTGCCATGGCGCAGAGCGCGCCCACGCTGGACAAGATCAAGAGCACCGGAGCCATCACCCTGGGGTACCGCGAGTCGTCGTTCGGCTTTTCGTACCTGGACGCGAATTTGAAGCCCGTGGGCTACAGCATGGACATCTGCTACAAGATTCTGGACGCGGTCAAGGCCAAGCTGGGCTTGACTGACCTCAAGGTGGGCTACCAGGCGGTCACTTCGGGCAACCGCATTCCACTGGTGCAGAACGGCACGGTCGATCTGGAATGCGGCTCCACCACCAATCTGGTGGAGCGCCAGAAGCTGGTGGCATTTTCGCCCGACATCTTCCGCTACAACGTGCGCATGCTGGTGAAGAAGGATTCGGGCATCAAGGGCATTGCCGACCTGCAGGGCAAGGCCGTGGCCACCACCACGGGCACGACCTCGTTCCGTCTGTTGCGCCAGGCCGACAAGGCCAGCAACCTGGAGATCACCAATGTGCCGGGCAAGGACCATACTGACTCCTTCCTGCTGGTGCAGGGCGGCAAGGCCCAGGCCTTTGTGCTGGACGATATTCTGCTCGCGGGCCAGATTGCCAACGCGCGCGATCCGCAGAACTACGAGATCGTCGGCGAGAGCCTGCGCACCGAAAACCAGGCGCTGATGCTGCGCAACGACGACCCGGCCTTCAAGAAGCTGGTGGACGATACCGTGGCGGGCATGATGAAGTCCGGCGAGATGGAAAAGCTCTACAACAAGTGGTTCATGTCGCCCATTGCGCCCAAGGGCATCAACATCAACTACCCGCTGAATGCGGAGACGCGCGATGCGTTCGAGCATCCAACGTCCAAAGGCATCTGAGCGCGCAGTCAGAATCTGAGGCGTTCTGCACCGTTGCCCTTTTCCTGCATGTCTCGCGGCAAGGAAAGGGGTGCGCTCAACGGTTACTTTAATTTTGATAGCTGTCAGCGCTTTGCGGATAAGCGCTGACAGCTATTTTTATTGAAAATTTTCAACGCTCGGCGCGGTAGGGCTCGTCCATCGGTACGAAATCCTTTTCTGCCAGGGCACCGTCGATCCATGCCTTGACGCCGGGCAATTGGTGCACGCGTTCGACGTAGGCGGCGATCTCGCCGGGCACGGGCAGCTGGTAGGTTTTCAGGCGCATGCAGACGGGCGCGAAATAGGCGTCGGCAACACTGAACTGGTCAAACAGCAGGGGGCCACCATGCTGGGCCAGCAGGTGGCTCCACATGCTGCACAGGCGTTCCACGTTCTTGCGCACGCCAGCGTTGTCGCGCCAGACGATCTTGCCCACTTCGGCCAGATCGGCTTCGATGTTCATCGGGCAGGCGCCGCGCAGGGCGGTGAAGCCGCCGTGCATTTCGGCGCAGATGCTGCGGGCAGCGGCGCGGGCGGCCTTGTCCTTGGGCCACAGTGCCTTGTCTGGAAACTGCTCGGCCACGTATTCGGCGATGGCCAGGCTGTCCCAGACGGTGACGTCACCATCGCGCAGCAGCGGCACGGTGCCCGTGGGGCTGACGGTGGCCATGGTGCGCTTGAACTCGGACTGGCTGTCGAAACTGTCGAAGCGCACGTATTGCTCGTCGAAGGGAATGCCCGCCTGGCGCAGCAGCACCCAGGCGCGCATGGACCAGGAGGAGTAGTTTTTGTTGCCGATGTAGAGCTGCAGCATGGTCTGGGCGCAAAGAAGTGAGGGGAACCCGATTTATACCGCAGCCGCCCTTCAACGCAACTTCCGCTGCACCACGACAATAACCGCCGTGACGGCAGCGACCGCTGCCAGCCACTGGTACAGCTGCTGGCAGGCCATGAAGAAGGCCTGGTGATCCACCATCTGGGCCAGCATCTCCAGCGCCGCGTGCCGTGCCTGCTGGGCAACCATGCCGTGGTGCTGCAGGGTGTTGGCCGTGGTGTCGAGCCACTGCACTGCCATGCTGTTGCCTGGGGTGAGGCGGCTGGCAAGGTCGGAATACTGGGCGAACTTGCTGTCCTGCAGCGCAACGGCGGCCACGGCCGATGCCAGCGAGGCGGTCATCTGGCGCAGGATGTTCTTGCTCTGGTAGCCCTTGGCAAAGTGCCGGGCGTCGAGCGCCCGCCAGGTGAGCGCCGCCACGGGCAGCACCATCAGCACGCCAAAGCAGCCCTTGATGGCGAGGGCGCCGTACAGCGCGGTGGCGGGCGCGTCTGGCGGCAGGCGGCTCATCCACCACGCGGCGGCGGCCATGGTCAGGCACCCGGCCATCATCAGCGTGCGCTTGTTGGCAATGGCGGCGCTGTAGCGGATGTAGACCACCGCCACCACCAGGCTGGTGAGCGCCGAGAAGCTGTTGAGCCAGCCGGTGGTGATCAGCGGAATGCCCAGGCCCCGCTCGGCATACTGGGGAAACAGGTAGTTGCTGAAGTTGACGACAAAGTAGTACACCGCGTAGAGCGTGAGGCCCGCCAGAAAGCCGGGGCTGGTGAGGTCGCGCAGGTGCAAAAGCGGCTCGTCGTGCCGCCACTGGTGCAGGCCGAACAGGCCCAGCAGCAGCACGCCGGCGAGTACCAGCAGCGCCAGATGCTCGGGGCGGTCGAACAGGGCATAGCGCGCCTCCGAAAAGCTCCACTGCACACAGCCGATGGCCAGCACAAAGAGCAGGAGCGGCGTGATGCTCCAGCGCACGGGCTGCTCGCTTTTGCCCAGGGCGGCAGGCAGCAGGCCGTAAACGCCCAGCGCCATCAGCGTGGACAGCGGCAGCACGCTCCAGAACACCCAGCGCCAGCCCCAGTTCTCCACCAGCCAGGCGGCGCCCAGCGGTGCTACGGCACCCACGGCAAAGATCATCAGCATGTAGATGCGCGTGGCCTGCGGGCGTTGCTGCACGCCGAACATCATCGGAATCAGCACCCGCGTGCTGATGAAGAAGGCGCCGCCACCCATGCCCTGCACCAGGCGCGCGGTGGTGATCTGCGCCAGCGAATTGGCGCTGGCCGAGGCCACATCGCCCAGGCCGAACAGCAACAGCGCCAGCAGCAGGTAGTTGCGGTAGCCGAAGTGGCGCGAGAGCCACTGCTGCAGCGCAATCATCAGCATGCTGCCGACGGCGTAGGCGGCCTGTACCTGGGCAAACTCGCGCGGCGCGGCGCCGATGCCGCCCAGAATGTGGCTGGAGCCGAAGACGAACATGCCGTTTTCGAGAAACTCCATGCCCACCAGGCCGCCAAGCAGGAGCATCAGCAGCCGCTGCTTTTCCCAATGCTTCCAATGCGCCAGGTGAACGCTGCGCGCCCAGCCGTGCTGGCGGGCGGCGGTCATGGCGCTGCCGGATCGTCGGTGCGTGCTATGTTTTTTGATGTGCTGGCGCGCGCAGAGCGGGCGCTGGCGGCCTTTTTCTTCTGGGCATCATCGGCAATGCCGGTTTCCAGGCCAGCGAGCACCTTGCGCAATTGCTGGCGCATGGCGCCCGTACCGTCCTCGCCCAGCACGGCCCAGGTCTGCAGATGCACGGCTTGTACCAGCGGAATGGCCTGCTCCAGCAGATGGGTGCCGCGTTCGGTCAGCGCCAGCTGCAGTGCGCGGCGGTCCTGCACGTCTGCGGTGCGCACGGCCAGCGCCTTGGCTTCCAGGCTGTCGAGCAGGCGGGTGACCTGGGTGCGCGTGGCGTCCAGCGATATGCTGAGGGTGGAGGGGCTGATGGGTTCGTGCGCGCTGTCCGAGAGCAGGTACAGCGCCAGATACTCGCGCATGTGCAGGCCCAGCGGCGCCAGCGCCGTATCCATGCGTTGCTCCAGCAGGGCGGCGGTGTGCTTCAGGAGCCGGGTGGATGCAACCGCGTCCACCAGGGACTGCGGCTTGCCAGCCAGAATGCGCTCAAGTCGGGAATCGAAGCTCATGGGGTGTTGGTGTATTTAATTTCATTTGTAATTATATCGTTTGAAATTAAATTTGCAAGCACCCGCAGGAGCAGCTAGGCTCCTGCACGTATGGTTTTTTGCCCAAGGCAGCCCTGGCGCACAGAGGATGGGCGCGGGCTGCTATGGTTTTGTTTTCAAGGCGCGGCGCAGAAAGTCACACCGGCCAGACGACGCCATTGTCGTTCAGGATCGCGTCGAGCGGCAGATCATGCGGCTCGGGCTCGAAGTCGTCGACAAAGCCGTCGGTAAAGCCCAGGCCCACGGTGAACGGCCGAGGCTCCAACGCAGCCAGGGTGCGGTCGTAAAAACCGCCGCCGTAACCCAGGCGGTAGCCGCCCGGCCCGTAGCCCACGCAGGGTACGAACAGCAAGGTCGGCACCACCAGTTCGGTGTTCTGTGGCTTGGGAATGTCGTAGGCGTCCAGCTCCATCGGGCAGCCGGGGTACCAGGCATGGAAGGTGAGGGTCTTGTGCTGCTTGTTGACCACGGGCAGGCCGATGCGGCGCAGCAGCGGTTCGTCCATCAGCGCACCGTCTTCCTTCCAGCGGTGCAGGGCGGGCAGCGGGTCGAACTCGCCCTTGATCGGCCAGTACGCACCAATGACGGTATCTTCTCGCTCGGTGAGCCAGAAACGCAGCACCTGCTGCAGTTGCTCGGCGCGCTCCAGGCGGTTGGGCATATTCAGGCGTTTTTCGATCAGCGCCTGACGCACGGCTTTTTTATCCATCGCGGGGAACCCTCCAAAAACTCTCGCGGTCGTTCCATTCTGACACCTGGCAGCCCCCCGCCAGGAAAAACGAGCTAGTAAAAACACCAGTCTGCTTGATGCATGTTGCCTATCGAAGTAAGCGCTTGTAAATGCCTGCAAGCCCCCAAAACTGCGGCCCCTGCGCTTTTGCGGGCCTGCCCGGATGTGTATGATTTTGTGATTCTTTCGCGGCGCCCGCTTTCCATCCTCCGGCCAGTGCTGGCGCCGCCTTCTTGCGAGAGTTCGAGCCCATGCGTTGGAAAGTTCTGTTCACGCCGCTGATGGCGGCCCTGTTGGCAGCCGGTGCGCTGCCGTTGCCCGCCCAGACCATCTTGCAGGGCGCCGTCCAGGTGCAGCCGCCCGTGCAGGCATCGGCCGCTGCGGTGCCGCAGACGGCTTCGCAGATGGCGAGCGACGATGTCATCGTGGACATGCAGCAGGCCTTCCGCAAGCGCGACAAGACCAAGCTGAGCCAGCTGCTGCCATCGACACGCGGCCATGTGCTGGAGCCGTGGGCGGCCTATTGGGAGCTGCGCGCGCGCCTGCAGGAAGCCACGCAGGACGAGGTGCAGGCCTTTCTCACCCGCTGGGCTGGCACTTACCAGGAAGACCGCCTGCGCAACGACTGGCTGCGCCTGCTGGGCCAGCGCCGCGACTGGGGCAATTTCGACGCCCTGTACCCGGCCTTCCGCATGGGCGACGACCGCGAGCTGCGCTGCTATGCGGCGGTGATCGATCTGGCCAAGGGCAAAAAGACCGAGCAACTGGGCCAGACCGTCAAGGCCAACTGGTACGCGCAGCGTGATTCCGAAGACGGCTGCAATCTGGCCGCCTCCGAGATGTATTCGGCAGGCAAGCTGCAGGCCGACGACATCTGGCGCCGCGCGCGCCTGACCATGGAGACCGGGCGCACCCGCGCCGCGCGCGCTGCGGTGGAGATTGCCGCGCCCGTGCAGCTGCAGGCCTTCTCCACCATGCTGCAGTCGCCCGCCAAATACCTGGCCACCAAGGCCAAGCTGCAGACCAAGGAGCAGCAGGAGCTGGCCACCTTGGCGCTCATCAAGATGGCAGCAGACAACCCCGAGGGCGCAGCCAACCTGATGGACAGCCGCTGGGGCGAACTGCTCAGCCAGGACAAGCGCGATTGGATCTGGGGTGTGATCGGCAAGACCCAGGCAACGCGCTTGTCGCCCGATGCGCTGGCCAGCTTCGCCAAGGTGGGCAAGGACAGCCATCTGAACGATGACATGCTCAACTGGAAGGCCCGCGCCGCGCTGCGTGCCGGCCAGTGGCAGCAGGTGCGCAAGAGCATCGAAGCGATGAGCGAGGAAGAGCGGCGCGACCCGACCTGGGTGTACTGGCGCGCCAAGGCCTTGCAGGCAGGCAAGGTGAGCGACACGCAGTCGGCCGAGGCGCGCGAGCTGCTGCAGACCATTGCCGGCCCGCAAGGCTTTTACGAACAGCTGGCGCAGGAAGACCTGGGTCAGAAGATCAGCGTGACCGCCGCGCCGGTGGCGATAGACGAGCCTGCCCGCCAGGCAGTGCGCAGCAACCCCGGGCTGGCTCGCGCGCTCTACGCCATTCAGCTGGGTCTGCGCAGCGAAGGCGTGCGCGAGTGGAACTACACCACCAACCTGCACGAAAACGGCGGCATGGGCGACAAGGAGCTGCTCGCCGCCGCCGAGCTGGCCTGCCAGCGCCAGATCTGGGACCGCTGCATCAACACCAGCGAACGCACCAAGTCGGTGGTCGACGTGGGCCAGCGCTTTCCCATGCCTTTCAAGGATGCGGTCGTCAGCCGTTCGCGCGAGATCGGGCTCGATCCCGCCTATGTCTACGGCCTGATCCGGCAGGAGAGCCGCTTCATCATGGATGCGCGCTCGGGCGTGGGCGCATCGGGCTTGATGCAGATCATGCCTGCCACGGCGCGCTGGACGGCACGCAAGATCGGCATGACCGATTTCACCCCCGGCAGCATCAACGACCGCGACACCAACATCACCCTGGGCACCGCGTACCTGAAGCTGGCGCTCGATGATTTCGACGGCTCCATGGCCATGGCCGCCGCAGGCTACAACGCAGGCCCCGGCCGACCGCGCAACTGGCGCAACGGCCCGGTGCTGGACGGCGCGATCTGGGCCGAGAACGTGCCCTTTGCCGAGACGCGCGATTACGTGAAGAAAGTACTCTCCAACACCACCAGCTATGCGGCCATCCTTACCGGCCAGCCGCAGTCGCTGCGCGCGCGCCTGGGCACCGTGGGCCCGCGTGCGGAAGGCGAGCCCGATCCGTCCAAGGATCTGCCATAAGCTGTAATTTGCTCTGTTTCTGATAGCTGCTGGCGCTTTGCTATAAAGCGCCATCAGCTATTTTTGTATAGGCGGCTACGCTTCGGCGCGCGGCACGTAGGAGGCGCGCATGTCGCGCCCGCCGCGCAGCGCGGCGCCGCCGTCCACAGGAATGATCGCCCCCGTCACGTAGCTGGCGAGCGGCGACGAGAGGAACAGCGCCATGTGGGCCACGTCATCCAGGCTGCCCATGCGCTGCAGCGGCACGGTGTCCGTGGCGCGCTGGAGGGCTTCGGGCGAGGGCGCAAGGCGCCGCATGCCCTCGGTATCGGCAATCGGACCGGGCGAGATGGCGTTGACGCGCACGCCCACCTCACCCCATTCCAGCGCCAGCACGCGGGTCATCATGTCGATACCCGCCTTGGCGGCGCAGGCGTGCACCTGGTACATGGTGGGGTTGACGCCCTGGGGCGCCGAAATGCTGATGACGCTGGCGCCGGGCTTGCGCAGCAGCGGGTAGGCCATGCGCAGCACGTGAAAAGTGCCGTTCAGGTCGATATCGACCACCGTCTTGAAGCCGTTGGCCGACAGGTCCTTGGCCGGGGCAATGAAGTTGCCCGCTGCGCCCGATACCAGCACATCGATGGGCCCGAACTGTGCATGCGCCTGGGTGAGCGCGGCCTGCACGGCGGCGGCGTCGCGCACATCGGCGCTGATGCCCAGGGCCTGCGCGCCCAGCGTCTGCAGGCTGGCTTCGGCCTGCTGCACCTTGTCGGGGGAGCGGCTCATCACGCTGACGCGGGCGCCCGCGCGGGCAAAGGCCTGCGCAATGCCCAGGTTGATGCCGCTGGTGCCGCCTGCGACGAAAACATGCTGCCCGGAGAAGGAGAAGGGTGGATTTGTCATGTGAGGTGGTTCCATTGCGCTGCGCCATCGTTCGAGTGCGCGACGGATGATGGAGAAATGAGGTCAGTCGAGCTGCAGTTTCTGGCTCAGGATCAGCTCGCCCCAGGTCTTCTGGTCATCTGCCACCTGCCTGGCAAACGCGGCCTGCGGCTTGCCGCCGGGGTTGCCGCCCAGGTCGCGGTAGCGCTTCTGGATGTCGGGGTCGTGCAGCACGGCCTGCAGGTTGTCAGTGAGCTTCTTGACGACGTCGGGCGGCGTCTTGGCGGGCACGAAAAAGCCCATCCAGCCGACCTTGTTGAAATCCTTCATGCCCAGCTCGGTCATGGTCGGCACCGTGGGCAGCTCGGGCTCGCGCTGGTCGCCGGTCACGGCCAGCGGGCGCAGCTTGCCATCCTTGATGTGGGCGAGCGAGGCGGTCATGTTGTCGAACATGAACTGGGTCTCGCCCGTCACGATGGCCATGGTGCCGGGGGCCGAGCCCTTGTAGGGCACATGCACCACATCGGTGGCGGTGCGTTCCTTGAACAGCTCGCCCATCAGGTGCGTGGTCTGGCCCATGCCGGCAGACGAGAACGACAGCTTGCCGGGCTCCTTCTTCGCTGCCGCAATCAGATCGGGCAGGCTTTGGATGGGCGATTTGGCGGGCACGACCAGCACGTTCGAGAAATAGATCATGTCCGTCAGCGCCACAAAATCGCCGGGTTTGTAGCTGAGCTTCTTGTACGCCGTGTAGTTGATGGCGTTGCTGCCCGTATTGCCCACCAGCACGGTATAGCCATCGGGCTGGGCGCGTGCCACGAGGCCCGTGCCCAGGCTGCCGCCGGCGCCGGGTTTGTTGTCCACGATCACCGGCTGGCCCAGCCGTTCGCCCAGCTTCTGCGCCAGCATGCGCGCAGGAATGTCGGTGGAGCCACCCGCAGCGCCGGGAATGACAAGGGTGATGGGGCGCGAGGGCCAGTTGCCATCTGCCAGGGCGGGCAGGCTGAAGGCCGCGGTGCCCAGGGCCAGCGCGCTGGCCGCCAGGCTGGCAAGCGCGCTGCGGCGGGGAATAGAGGCGCGGGTCATGCGGTTGTCTCCTTGGGGTTTTGTGCCGGGCTTGCTCTTCTTTTGAGAGTTGATGCGCAAGCTGGTATTGCGCTGGCGGCCCGTTTGGTTGAAATGTCTACTGGCCTTTCCACACCGGTTTGCGCTTTTCGGCAAACGCTGCGGCGCCTTCGCGCGCGTCCTGCGATTCAAAGACGGGCGTGGTGATGACGGCCTGCCGCTCCCACATCTCATCGCGGCGCCATTCGGCCGATTCGCTCGCCACCTGCTTGCTGGCGATCAAGGACAGCGGCCCGTTGGCTGCCACGGCGGCGGCCAGCTGCAGCGCGGCATCGAGCGCGCCGCCCACATCCGCGAGCCGGTTGACGAGGCCCAGCTGCGCCGCGCGCTCGGCGCCGAGCATGTCGCCGGTCAGAATGCATTCCATCGCCACGTGGTAGGGCAGGCGCTTGGGCAGCCGCATGAGGCCGCCAGCCGTGGCGGCCAGACCGCGCTTGACCTCGGGCAAGCCGAACTGGGCGTTGCGCGCGGCAACGATCAGGTCGCAGGCAAGCACCACCTCAAAGCCGCCAGCGAGCGCGTAGCCTTCGACGGCGGCGATCAGGGGCTTTCTGGGCGGGCGCATGGTGACGCCGCAAAAGCCGCGCCCCGGCACGCTGGGGCGCTTGCCCTGCAGAAAGCCCTTGAGATCCATGCCTGCGCAAAAGCTGCCCCCGGCGCCGGTGATGATGCCGACCGACAGGGCCGGGTCGGCGTCGAGCGCATCCAGCGCCGCCACCATGGCCTCGGACATTTCCAGCGTGGCGGCATTGCGCGCCTCGGGGCGGTTCAGGGTCATGATCTGCACGTTGCCGCGCACTTCAACCAGCAGGGGAGATGTCATGGAATGCCTTTCGAAATTCGACGGAGAGCCGGACGGAGCCCGGCGCGGCCCCGTCGGCGGAGGCGGCGCTGGCAATCAGCGCGGCTGCATGCGGATGGCGCCATCGAGGCGAATGGTTTCGCCGTTGAGCATGGGGTTCTCCAGAATGTGCAGCGCCGTGAGCGCGTACTCGTTCGGGCGGCCCAGGCGCGCCGGGTTGGGCACCGATGCTGCGAGCGACTGGCGTACGTTCTCGGGCAGCTTGGCGAGGATGGGCGTATCGAACAGGCCGGGCGCAATGGTGCAGACGCGGATCATCTTGGAGGCCAGGTCGCGTGCGGCCACAATGGTCATGCCGATCACGCCTGCCTTGGACGATGCGTACGGTATCTGGCCGATCTGGCCTTCGTAGCCCGCCACCGATGCCGTCAGCACGCAGGCACCGCGCTCGCCCTCGATGGGCTCGTTCTTGGCCATGGCCACGGCCGACAGGCGCAGGGTGTTGAAGGTGCCGATCTGGTTGATGCGGATGATGTTGGTGTATTTTTCCAGCGATCCGGCGCTGCCATCTTTCTCGATCAGGCGCACCGGGCCACCAATGCCTGCGCAGTGCACCAGCGCACGAAACTCGCCGAACGCCTCGGCAGCCGCCACGGCTTGCTGCATCTGCTCGCCATCGGCCACGTCGGCCTTGACGAACCGGAGCTGGCCGCCGTACTGCTTTTGCATCGCGGCACCGCGCTCCTCGTTCAAATCCACGGCCACCACATTCAGCCCGCGCGCCAGCAGCGCCACCGCGCTGGCCTCGCCCAGGCCCGACACGCCGCCTGTCACCAGGGCCGTCATTCCTTTTTGCAGTTGCATCTCCAAAGTCCTTTTATTCAATGATTGGCGTCAATGCACGCGCAGCGCCTCAGGGGGTGATTTCCAAAATAGTTGCGTTGGCCATCCCGCCTGCTTCGCACATCGACTGCAGGCCGTAACGCTGGCCGCTGTCTTCCAGCGCGTGCAGCATCGTTGTCATGAGGCGGATGCCCGAAGCGCCCAGCGGGTGGCCCAGTGCGATCGCGCCGCCGCGTGGGTTGAGGCGCTCGCCGTCGGCGCCCAGCTCCTTCTGCCAGGCCAGGGGCACCGAGGCAAAGGCCTCGTTGATTTCGTAGTGGTGAATGTCTTGCAGCTTCATTCCGGCCTTGGCCAGCACGCGCTGTGTGGCGGGAATGGGTGCGGTCAGCATCAGCAGCGGGTCGTCGCCCACCACGTCAAAGGCGACAAAGCGGGCGCGGGGCTTCAAGCCCAGTTGCAGGGCACGCTGCTCGCTCATGATGAGCATGGCGCTGGCGCCGTCGGTCATCTGTGAGGCATTGCCTGCCGTGGTGGACCACTGAATCTGCGGAAAGCGTGCCGAGAGTTCTTCGTTCTCGAACACCGCCTTGAGCCCGGCGAGCTTTTCCGCCGTCGTGCTGGCGCGGATGGTTTCGTCGGCAGTCACCAGGCCTGCGGGTGTATTGATGCCGACGATCTCCCGCGCGAAGCCGCCGCCGGTTTGCGCCGCGTGGGCACGCTGGTGCGAGCGCGCGGCGTAGGTGTCCAGATCGGCGCGGGAGAGGCCCCATTTGGCCGCCACCAGATCGGCAGACACGCCCTGGCCAACCAGACCGGGGGCATAACGTGCGTCAAACCGCGCGCCGGTCGTGTTCTTGCCCATGCGCGAGCTGCCCATGGGCACGCGGCTCATCGATTCCACGCCGCAGGCGATCACGATGTCCTGCGTGCCCGACATGATGGCCTGCGCCGCAAAGTGCACCGCCTGCTGGCTGGAGCCGCACTTGCGGTCAATGGTGGTGGAGGGCACATGTGTGGGCAGGCCCGCCGCCAGCCAGGCCAGGCGCCCGGGCGTGCCAGCCTGCTCGCCCGCCTGGCTCACGCAGCCGCAGATCACGTCATCGACCTGGCCGGGGTCCAGCGCGGCATTGCGGCCCATGAGCTGCTGCAGCACCTGCGAGAGCAGATCGACCGGGTGCAACTCGGCCAGTGCGCCGTCGGGTTTGGCCCTTGCCATGGGGCTGCGGATGGCATCAACGATGACTGGAATGTTCATTGGATTAATGAGACTTGAGGATCATTATTTAAATAATAGGTTTCAAAAAAGTGAAGATGTACTGGTGTTTACCCGCGATGTATTTGGTGAATTCTGCTGAATACTGCTTTCTGAAACAAATAATGTGAGACAGCAGATTCGAAATAAATTCGATCTGTAACGCAGGTGATTGCGCATTCCGATCGCTTGTGAAATGCGGAGACCAGGGATATGCACAACTTTTTCAGCTGGGCCGATGCACAGCCCGACCGGGTCGTCCTGACCCAGGCCGACAGCGGCAAGTGCCATACAGCGGGCGACATTGCCCGGGGCGCGCGGCGCCTGGCGCAGTGGTTTGCCGCGCAGGGCCTGCAGGCGCAGGACACCGTGGCCGTGCTGCTGGAGAACCGGCGCGAGATCGTCGAGCTGGTACTCGCCGCTCGCGAGGCGGGTCTGTATGCCGCCGTCATCAGCACGCACCTGACGCCCGCTGAAGTGGCCTACATCATCCAGGACAGCGGCGCGCAGATGCTGCTGGTGTCTGGCAAGACCTGGCCCAACGCGCAGCAGGCGGTGCAGGCGCTGGGTGTCGCGGCCTATTCGGTCGATGAAGACACCCCCGGTGTGGCTGCACTTGCCAGTGCCGTAGAAGCGGCCAACGCAGCGCCCGTCGACCTGAGCGACCGGCCGCTCGGGCGCGATCTGCTGTATTCCAGCGGCACCACGGGCAAGCCCAAGGGCATCAAGAAGCCGCTGCTGGGCGCACAGTACCGCACCCAGGCCGACCCGGAAGTGGCCGCGTGGATGCGCAACATGCGTTTTGACAGCAGCGCGGTCTATCTCTCGCCTGCGCCGCTCTACCACGCAGCGCCCCTGCGCTACAGCCTGCGCACGCTCGATGTGGGCGGCGCCGCCGTCATCATGGGGCGTTTTGACCCGCAAGAAGCGCTGGCACTGATCGAGCGCTACCAGGTCACCCACAGCCAGTGGGTGCCCACGATGCTGAGCCGCATGCTCAAGCTGCCCGATGCCGTCAAGACCCGCTACCGGCTGGACAGCCACCGGGTGGCCATCCATGCCGCGGCGCCCTGCCCGGTGCCGGTCAAGCAGGCCATCCTGGACTGGTGGGGCGACATTCTGCTGGAGTATTACGCTGGCTCCGAAGGCTGCGGTACCACCTTGATCACCTCCGAGGAATGGCGCGCCCGGCCGGGCTCGGTGGGCCGCGCCATCACCGGCCAGCTGCACATCGTGGGCGACGACGGGCAGGAGCTGGGCACGGGCGAGGTGGGGCGGGTGTACTTCTCGGGCGGCAGCCCGTTCCAGTACCTGAACGACGAGGCCAAGACGCGCGAGGCCATCAACGAGCGCGGCTGGGCCACCTATGGCGATATCGGCTACGTGGATGCCGAGGGCTTTCTGTTCCTGAGCGACCGGCGCGCCGATCTGATCCTGTCGGGCGGGGTCAATATTTATCCACAGGAAATCGAGACCGCGCTCGCCCGGCACGAAGCTGTGGATGAAGTGGCCGTGGTCGGGGTGCCGCACGAGGATTTCGGCGAGCAGCCGATGGCCGTGGTGGTGCTCAAGCCCGGGTTCGAGGCGAGTGCGGCGACGGCCGGTGCGATTGTGGCGCAGGCCGCAGGCCAGCTGTCGAAGGTGAAATGGCCGCAGCGCCTTGTGTTCGAGGCCAGCCTGCCACGGCTGGAGACCGGCAAGCTGCTGCGCCGTGTGCTCAAGGAGCGTTTTCGGCAAACCCCCGATGCGGGCCACGATGTGCGCAGCGCCATGGCGCAAAAAGCATAGCAATCAGCGCTTGCTGGACGTGCGCTGGCAAGCATTTTTAATCAAAAATATTCATTTACCACCATGCAAGACCTGATCCAGCGCACCGTGTTCCGCGAAGACCACGAGCAATTCCGCGACGCGGTTCACCACTTCTTTGAAAAGGAGATCGTCCCTTTCCATGCGCAGTGGGAGCGCGACGGCCTCGTTCCCAAGGAAGTGTGGCGCAAGGCGGGCCGTGAAGGCCTGCTCAACACCATGCTGCCCGAGCCTTATGGCAGCGGCGGCGATTTCGGCCACGCGGCCGTGCTGATCGAGGAGATTGCGCGTACCGGCGCCAGCGGCCTGGGCTTTCCGCTGCACTCGGACATTGTTGCGCCCTACATCAATGCCTATGGCAGCAAGGTGCAGAAAGACCGCTGGCTGCCCAAGATGGCGGCGGGCGAGCTGATCGGCGCCATTGCCATGACCGAGCCGGGCGCGGGCAGCGACCTGAAATCGGTGCGCACCACGGCCAAGCGGGAAGGCGACCACTACGTCATCAACGGCGCCAAGACTTTCATCACCAACGGCATCAATTCCGAGATCGTCATCGTCGTCTGCAAGACGGCGCCGGAGCTGGGCGCCAAGGGTGTGTCGCTGATCGTCGTCGAAGAAGTCACGCCCGGTTTCAGCAAGGGCCGCAAGCTCGAGAAGATCGGCCTGATGGCGCAGGACACCTCCGAGCTGTTCTTCGACAATGTGCGCGTGCCGGTGGACCACCTGCTGGGCGAGGAGAACCAGGGCTTCAAGTACCTGATGCACGAGCTGGCGCAGGAGCGGCTGGTGGTGGCCGTGCGCGCGGCCATGTCCATCGAGGCCTTTCTGCAAAAAACCATTGACTACACCCGCGAGCGCAAGGCCTTCGGTCAGGCGGTGTTCGAGTTCCAGAACACCCGCTTCAAGCTCGCCGAGGCCAAGGCGCAGGCGACGATGCTGCGCGTCTTTGTTGACGACTGCATCACGCTGCACCTGGAGCGCAAGCTCACGCCCGAGCGCGCCGCCATGGTCAAGCTCAACGCAACGGCGCTGCAGAACCGGTTGCTGGACGAATTTCTGCAGCTGCACGGCGGCTACGGCTACATGACCGAGTACCAGGTGGGCCGCGCCTGGACGGATGCGCGCATCGGCCGCATCTACGGCGGCAGCGATGAAATCATGAAGGAAATCATCGCCAGGGGGTTGTAGCCCCTTCAGACATTGCGCGCCCGCGTTGGCCCGTCACCCAAAAATGATCAGGAGACTAGACATGCACCACCGTCGTTCGGCCCCGGGCCGCATTCTGAACCGTATTGCCAGCCTCGTGGGCACTGCCGTGCTGGCGGCGCTCGCCGCCGGGGGCACCACGGCCTACGCGGCTGATGCCTATCCAAGCAAGCCGATCCGGCTGGTGGTGCCCTACCCGGCAGGGGGCGGCACGGACATCATTGCCCGCCTGATGGGCACGCAGCTGAGCCAGCGCTGGGGCCAGCCGGTGATTGTGGACAACAAGCCCGGTGCGAGCGGCATGCTGGGCAACGACATCGTGGCCAAGGCGCCGGGCGATGGCTACACCGTTCTGCTGGGCATCACGGCGCTGGTGCAGATACCATCGCTGTACAAGAAGGTGCCCTACAAGCTGAGCGACCTGACGCCGGTCTCGCAAACCGCCAAATCGGCCGATCTGGTGTTTGTGCCGCGCAGCTCCGGCATCACCAGCCTGCAGCAGTTCGTGGCCAAGGCCAAGGCAGAGCCGGGCCAGCTCAACTACGGCTCGTACGGCAATGCCACCTCGTCGCACCTGCATGGCGAGCAGCTCAAGCTCAAGGCCGGTATCGACATGGTGCATGTGCCCTACCAGGGCTCGGGCCCGGAGACTGCCGCCATGCTGGGCGGCCAGCTCGCGTCGGCCTTCATCGATGCCACAGCGGCCTACCCGCATATCAAGTCCGACAAGGTCAACATCATTGCCGTCACCGGCGCACAGCGCCACCCCGCCTTGCCCCAGGTGCCCACCATGGGCGAATCCGGCTATCCCGGCTTTGAGGCCAATGGCTGGTTTGGCTATTTTTTGCCCGCCAGCACGCCGCAGCCGATTGTGGACAAGCTGGGCAATGAGCTGGCTGCGATCGTGAAATTGCCCGAGGTCAACAAACGCCTGGTGGACATGGGCCTGATCCCGGTCGGCTCCACGCCTGCGGAGTTCAAGCCGGTGCTTGAACGCGACGCCGCGCACTGGAAATCCATCGTCGACGCGGCCAGGATATCGCTGGATTGACGAGGCGGGTTGAGCGGGGCGGGCCAGCCGTGGCAGACTATGCACATGCCCCAGCCCGCCTTGCTTGTTGCCGACGACCATCCCCTGCTGCGCGCTGCCGTTGTGCAGGTGATCCGCAGCCGCTTTCCGTCGTTCGAGGTTCTGGAAGCCTCCAGCGCCAGCACGCTGAGCGCCGCGCTGGCCGAGCACCCGCAGATTGAGCTGGTGCTGCTGGATCTGACCATGCCGGGCACCCACGGCTTCTCGGCGCTGTTGCATGTGCGTGGTGAGCATCCGCAACTGCCCGTGGTGGTCATCTCGTCGAATGATCACCCGCGCGTGATTCGCCGTGCGCAGCAATTCGGGGCCTCGGGCTTCATCTCCAAATCGGCGTCGGCCGATGCGCTGACCCAGGCCTTGAGCGCGGTGCTGGACGGGGACACGGCGTTTCCCTCGATCCACGCCGAGCGCTCCGAGGCCGATGCGGAGCTGGCCATGCGGCTGGCCCAGCTCACGCCGCACCAGTTCAAGACGCTGCTCTATGTGGCTGACGGCCTGCTCAACAAGCAGATTGCGCAGGAGATGGGCGTGACCGAGCACACCGTCAAGGTGCATGTGACGGCCATCCTGAAAAAGCTGGAATGCCACAGCCGCACCCAGGCGGCTGTGCTCGTCAAGAGCCTGGAGCCTGAAAGCCTGGGGTAGCAGGCGGCTGATTCAGTCTGCGCAGGCTTGCAGCCATGGCTGTAGCCAGCCCAGGCCATCGCTGGTTGCATGCGGCGCGTTGCCGCGCGCAGGGCGGTATTCGCAGCCAATCCAGCCGTCCCAGCCCAGGCTGTCCAGCAGCTGGAACAGGTAGCCGTAGTTGAGCTCCCCCACATCGGGCTCATGGCGCTCGGGGACGCCCGCGATCTGGAAGTGGGCGATGTTGCCGGTGGGCAGGTACTGGCGAATCTTTGTTGCCAGGTCGCCTTCGACGATCTGGCAGTGGTACAGATCCATCTGCACCTTGGCGTTGGGCTCGGCAATTTCGGCCAGCAGCGCGTGGGCCTGGTCCTGGCGGTTCAGAAAGAAGCCGGGCATGTCGCGGCCATTGATAGGCTCCAGCAGGATATGGATGCCGTGCGGCGCGGCCAACCTGGCGGCGTATCGCACATTGGCGATGTAGGTGCTGCGCACCGTGGCTGCATCGGCGCCCTGCGGCACGAGGCCGGCCATCACATGGATGCGGGGGCAGCCCAGGGCGAGAGCGTATTCCACGGCCTGGGCCATGCCGTCACGAAACTCCGCCTCGCGCCCCGCCATGCATGCGATGCCGCGCTCGCCCGCGTCCCAGTTGCCGGGCGGCGCGTTGAACAGCACCTGCTGCAGGCCATGCGCCTGCAGCAGCGCAGCCAGTTGCGCAGGCGCGTAGGCATACGGAAAGAGAAACTCCACAGCCCGGAATCCATCGCGGGCGGCGGCGGCAAAGCGATCCAGAAAGTCCACATCGTTGTAGAGCATGGACAGGTTGGCGGCAAAGCGGGGCATGGTGTATGTCTTGGTGTGTTACAGGCATTGGCGGGTGCAAACTGCCAATGTATTTTCAGTGTCATTGCGCAGGCGCTTCGCTCTCTCCGCCCTCGCTGGTATTGGAGGCATCGCCCCGCCGCAGCAGCATCTGGCTGGCCAGTGCGCGCAGTGCCGCTGGCCGCACGGGGGTGCGCAGAAAGCCCCAGCCGCGGTCGGCTGCCAGGCGGCGCAGCGCGGCATCGTGTTCGTCGCCCACCAGAATGGCCTGCGGCCGCTGGCCCCAGGCCTGGCACAGCTGCTGGTACAGATCCTGCACGGGTGCGGCTGCAGCGTGCGCACCCAGCAGGAGCAATTGCGGCGCTTGTTGCGGTGCAGCAATTGCCAAGGCTGCCAGCGCAGCCTGTGCATTGCCTGCCAGCGGAACGCTACAGCCCCAGCGCTGCAGCAGCGCGGCCAGAGCTGCGCTGGCTTCGGCGCTTTCGTCAATGCACCAGGCACTGGCGCCCTGCAGTGGTGCGTCCTGCTGTGGCGCGTTTTGCGGTGGTATTTGCAGCGGAGGAGCCATGCTGGGGGCGGCCTGGGCGAGCGGAACGCTGACCCAGAAGACGCTGCCGCGCCCCAGTTCCGAGCGCAGGCCGATCTCATGCCCCAGCAGCCGGCCCAGCCGCTGCACGATGGACAGGCCCAGGCCGGCGCCGCGGTCGTGCTGGTGGCCGGTTTCCAGGCGGCGGAATTCCTCGAAGATTTCGGTCTGCAGGCTCTCGGGTATGCCCGGCCCCTGGTCATGCACTTCGATGCGCACGTGGGCGCCGCTGCGGCGGCAGCCCAGCACGATCTTGCCGCGCCGGGTGTAGCGGATGGCGTTGGAGACGAAGTTCTGCACAATGCGGCGCAGCAGCACCGGGTCGCTGTGCACGGTGGCCTGAGAGGCCACCACATGCAGCTCAAGGCCATGCTCCTGCGCAATCACGCCCAGGTTGTTGCCCAACTGCTGCAGCAGGGGCGGCAGGGCGAAATCGGCCCAGTGCACCTCCATCTGGCCCGATTCCATGCGCGAGAGATCGAGCAGGCTGCCCAGGATATCGTCCTGCGCGGCCAGCGCGCCTTCGACCTGGCTGGCAATCTTGAGCGCTGGGCCATCCGGCACATGCTGGCGCAGCAGGGACGCGAACACGCGCGCGGCGTTCAGTGGCTGGAGCAGGTCGTGCACCGCTGCGGCGACGAACTTCGATTTGGAGCGGTTGGCCTGCTCGGCCTCGCGCTTGGCCTCGGCCAGGTCCTGCGTGCGGTCGGCAATGCGCTTTTCCAGGGCGTCGGCCAGCGAACGCAGCTCGCGCGCGGCGTTCTTGTAGCTGGTGATATCGGCGTAGCTGGTGACAAAGCCGCCACCCGGCAGCGGGTTGCCGCGTATCTCCAGCACGGTGCCGTCGGCCTTTTCGCTTTCGCGCGCGTGCGGCTGGCCGCTGCGCAGGTATTGCATGCGCCGCTCGATGGCGCCGTCGAGCTCGCTGCCGCTTTGCTGGCCCCGGCCCAGCAGGCCGCGCCGGGCGTTGAAGCGGTACAGCTCTTCCACTGGCATGCCCACCTTCAGCATGCCGGCAGGCAGGCGGAACAGCTCGCGGTAGCGTGAGTTCCAGGCCACCAGGTTCAGTGCGGCGTCGACCACGATCACCCCCTGGGGGAGGTGCTCCAGGCTCTGGCTTTTGCCGGCATCGGCCTGCTTGGCGGCAGCCACGATGCCGTCCTGCGCGGTGCGCAGCTCCTGCGCATGCTGCTGCAGCAGGGCTTCGAGCTCTTCCCGGCTGCGCTGGCGCAGGGCAGACAGGCGTTGGCGCTGGCGCACATACAGCACCAGCAGCGCCAGGGCCAGCCATGCGCCGCCCGCTGCCGAGGCGGCCCACCAGGCCGCTGCGTGGCTGCTGTTCACATCGTGGATGATGTGCAGCTGCCACCGGGTTTCGGGCAGATCTACCGCCTGCAGCAGCTTGTCGCCCAGCGCAGGGGTTTGCCAATGCACCAGCTCGCCGCCCTGGTCCAGGCTCTGCAGGATGCGCATCTGCAGCGGGTGCAGGGTTTCGTTGCCGTATTGCTGGGTGCGTTCGATGGCCTGCTGGGCACTGGGGCTGAGCGGGTGCAGCAGCCGGTACCGCCAGGCCGGATCACTGGCAAGAAACACGACACCGTTGGCATCGGTGGCAAACACGGTGTCGGGCGTCTGTATCCATTCGCGCTCCAGCTCCTGCAGGGCAATCTTGATGACGATCAAGCCCACGATGCGGTCCCCGGCATCGTGGATGCCGCGCGAGAGAAAGTAGCCCGCCTCGCCCGTGGTGACGCCAATGCCGTAGAAACTGCCTTTGTCTTGCTGCAGCGCCTCTTGCACATAGGGGCGGAAGCTGTAGTTTTCGCCGACGTTGCTGTGTGGGGTCTGCCAGTTGCTGGCGGCCACCGCGATGCCGGTCTGGTTGATGAGGGTGAGCGTGGAGGCCTGGCTGGCACCGTTGGCGCGTTCGAGTTTCTGGTTGAGCTGTCGCACTGCCGACGCCGCAGGGGGCGAGACCAGGGCGGCGCGCAGTTCAGGGTCCAGCGCCAGCACATCGGGCAGGGCGCGGTAGCGGTCGATGCGCTGGGCGAGCGCCTGGGCATAGAGGCTCACCTGGCGGTGGGCCAGCAGGTTCTCTTCGGCCAGGCTGTGCTGGAGCATCCAACGCCCGGCCAGCGTGGCAGCCCCGGCCGTGGTCAGCAGCACGGCGCACAAGGTCCAGGCGGGGTGGAAGGGTCGGTGCAAAGGCATGGGCGCGGAAGGCAAAACGCAAAATGGCAGCCGCCAAAGTCTAGGTGTTTTCCCTTGGTTGGATTTTTCCATAGCTCGGGAGCGGCGCAGCCTAATACTAATGTGTAATGGGCATCTGGCATGGGCTGCGATACAAACCCGCCTCAGCGCACCGCTCAGGTGCAGCTTCCCTGGAGACACCATGCAGATCCCATCCACGCCTGCCGCACCTGTGGCGCACCCGCCGTTCTACCGCAGCCTGTACTTTCAGGTGATCGTCGCCATTGTCCTGGGCGTGCTGCTCGGGTACCTAGAGCCCCAGTATGGGGCAGCGCTCAAGCCGCTGGGCGACGCCTTCATCAAGCTGGTCAAGATGATCATCGCGCCGGTGATCTTTCTGACCATCGTCACCGGCATCGCCAACATGACGCACCTCAGTGCCGTGGGCCGCGTGTTCGGCAAGGCGATGGCGTATTTCCTGTTCTTCTCCACGCTGGCGCTGATCGTGGGTCTGGTGGTGGCCAACACCATGCAGCCGGGCTCGGGCATGCACATCAACGTGGCTGATCTGGATCAGAAGGAGGTCAACTCCTATGTGGCCAAGACGCATGACATGACGGTCACCGGTTTCTTGATGGACGTCATCCCCAAGACCCTGGCCAGCCCCTTTGTTGGCGACAACATTCTGCAGGTGCTGTTTGTGGCGGTGCTGTTCGGCATTGGCCTCGCTATGGCGGGCGACCGTGGCAAACCGGTGCTGCAGTTCTTCGAGGCGCTGACCACGCCCGTGTTCAAGATCGTGCATATCGTGATGAAGGCTGCTCCCATCGGCGCGTTTGGCGCCATGGCTTTCACCATCGGCAAGTTCGGGCTGGGCTCGCTGCTCAACTTGGCAGAGCTGGTGGCTACGTTCTACATCACGTCGCTGCTGTTCGTGCTGGTCATTCTGGGCGCGGTGGCGCGCCTGTGCGGTTTTTCGGTGCTCAAGCTGATCCGCTACCTGAAGGCCGAGCTGCTGCTGGTGCTGGGTACTTCGTCTTCTGAATCAGCACTGCCTGCGCTGATGGAAAAGATGGAGCGGGCCGGTTGCAGCAAATCGGTGGTGGGCCTGGTGGTGCCTACCGGCTACTCGTTCAATCTGGACGGCACCAACATCTACATGACCCTGGCCGCGCTCTTCATCGCCCAGGCCACCGATACGCACCTCACCCTGGGGCACCAGCTGGCACTGCTTCTGGTGGCGATGCTCTCGTCCAAGGGGGCCGCAGGGGTAACGGGTGCGGGCTTCATCACGCTGGCGGCAACTCTGGCCGTGGTGCCCGAAGTACCAGTGGCCGGCATGGCGCTGATCCTGGGTGTGGACCGCTTCATGTCCGAATGCCGCTCGCTCACCAACTTCATCGGCAACGCCGTGGCTACCGTGGTGGTGTCGCGCTGGGAAAACGCACTGGATTACAACAAGCTCAACGCTGCGCTGAATGATCCCAATGCAGTGGATCCGGACGACGAACCCATTCGCGCCGCGACACACTGATACCGACAGGGGTGCATGAGGGGCAGAACTCTGCCCCGCTACCCATGAAACAGCAAGGCCCGCCGTTCAAATGGCGGGCCTTGCTGTTTTTGCCGGGTTGGAGATAAAAAGGCTTTCAGCGCACATCCATTAGGCGCTATAAGCTCTTATTTTTGTAGCAATCCGTGCATCGCGCGTAGCCGCAGCACGTCGCGCCCCAGCTTGCGGCTGTCGGGCAGCCGGGCCACCCAGCGCATCTGCTGCAGGGTGCGTTCCATGGCGCTTTGCACGGCAGGGTCGGATTGCGCGAGCCAGCTGTGCCACTGCGTGCGCGCAGCGTCCAGCGTGCCCGCGTTGCGCAGGAACAAAGCGGTGGAGTGCGCATAGCACAGCGCGTCCTTGACGATGCACAGCGCGGGCGGCAGGGTGGCCAGCGGGTCGTCCTCGAAGTCGATGTAGCCAATCACCCCGTCGGGGCAGCGCACCATGTTGCGGGCAAAGGCCTGGCTCAGGCAGGTGCCGCTGGCGTGCACCAGCTGCATGGCGGCAAAGCCCTGTTGCCACAGGAGAAGGGTTTCCTGCGGCGCTTCGCGGGCTGCCGCTTCGATCTCGTCGCTGAGCGACGGGCTGGGCAGGCCCGGCATACCCAGGTGGCGCATCAGAAAACCGTCCGGGCTGCTGGCCAGCACCTGCGGCACGCGCAGGCCACGGGCATGCAGGTCGCGCAGGCGCCGCACTTCGGTGGCCAGGGCTTCGCGCCCACCGGGGTTGACGACGGGTTGCAGCACCGGCACATCAAGCACGCGCGCAGCAATGGCAAGCGCCCGGTAGCGCCAGGCGGCAATCGGGGGGCCAGCTTTCTTCAGCCAGACCGATTCGCCCGGCAGCTCATACCGCACCACATTGAAGCTTTGCTGCGAAAGGTGCTGCTGCAGAAACTGCGCGTAGTCCACGCGGCGAGCGGTGCTGGCAAGGGCGGGCGGTGCAGCCTGTGGCAAAGGGGTGGAGTCAGTCATGCGCAGCGGAATGGCTGGCGCCCGGAAAACCCTCCCGGGCGCCGCAAACAGAATACAAACCGCGCATTATCACCAAGTTGGCCGCATTGCCTTCCATGGGCTGTCAGAGCGTGCCCGCCGCTTGCGGTGCCATGGCCTGGTGGTCGCGCGGCGCAGAGGGCTTGACCTGGGGCGCCGTCACGGGCTGGAAGCTCTCGGCGCTGGCCAGCGGCCAGTAGGTGCGGAAGACGTCATGCTGGTGCGCCAGGTCTTCCAGCAGGGCGCCGGGGCGCACCTGCAGCAGCAGGTTGGACAGCAGGCGCACCTCGGTATCACTGATGCGGCGCACGATGTGGTGGGCGTTCAGCTCGCTGGGGTGGTGCAGCCCGGCGGCCTGCACCAGCTCCTGCAGGGCATGCAGCGTGCTCTTGTGGAACTGGGCCACGCGGGTGGCCTTGTCGGGCACCACCAGCGCCTGTTGGCGCACGGCGTCCTGCGTGGTCACGCCGGTCGGGCAGTTGCCGGTGTGGCAGGTCTGGGCCTGGATGCAGCCCAGCGCCATCATGAAGCCCCGGCCCGCGTTGCACCAGTCGGCGCCCAGCGCCATCATGCGGGTGATGTCGAACGCGGTAATCACCTTGCCTGCGGCGCCCAGCTTGATGCGGTCGCGTAAATTGACGCCAATCAAGGTGTTGTGCACCAGCAGCAGGCCTTCCTGCAGCGGCACGCCGACGTGGTCGGTGAATTCCACCGGCGCCGCGCCGGTGCCACCCTCGGCGCCGTCGACCACGATGAAATCGGGCGTGATGCCGGTCTTAAGCATGGCCTTGACGATGCCGAACCATTCCCAGGGGTGGCCCAGGCAGAACTTGAAGCCTGTGGGCTTGCCGCCCGAGAGGGTGCGCAGCCGGGCGATGAAGTGCATCATCTCCTCGGGCGTGCTGAATGCGCTGTGCTTGGCGGGCGAGATGCAATCCACGCCCACGGGAACGCCGCGCGCCGCCGCGATTTCGGGCGTGACTTTGGCGCCGGGCAGCACACCGCCGTGGCCAGGCTTGGCGCCCTGGCTCAGCTTGAGCTCGATCATCTTGACCTGCGGCTGTGTGGCGTTGGCGATGAATTTCTCTTCGCTGAACGTGCCATCGTCGTTGCGGCAGCCAAAGTAACCCGAGGCCACCTCCCAGATCAGGTCGCCGCCATGCACACGGTGGTGCTGGCTGATCGAGCCTTCGCCCGTGTCATGGGCAAAGCCGCCCACCTTGGCGCCCTTGTTCAACGCCAGAATGGCATTGGCCGACAGCGCGCCAAAGCTCATGGCCGAGATATTGAACACGCTGGCATGGTAGGGCTGGGTGCAGGGCGATACCGATGGCGATGGCGCATCGGGCGAGCCCCCGATCCAGACGCGGAAGTCATGGCCATCCAGCCGGGTGGGCGACATCGAGTGGTTGACCCACTCATAGCCGCGTGCGCCCACATCCATCAGGGTGCCAAAGGGGCGGTTGTCGGGGTCGCCCTTGGCGCGCTGGTACACCAGCGAGCGCTGTGCGCGCGAAAACGGCAGGGCCTCGGTGTCGCTTTCGATGAAGTACTGGCGCATTTCCGGGCGGATGAACTCCAGGAAGAAGCGCATATGGCCGATGACCGGGTAGTTGCGCAAAATGGCATGGCGCGTCTGCTGCAGGTCGTAGACGCCCAGCAGGGTCAGCGCGGTGCCGGCGGCCACCGCCAGCCACCACCAGGGGCTGCCGTCCGCCACCAGGGCAGCAACGCCCAGCAGCAGCAAAAACATGCACAGCACCATGACGGTGTAACGAACGGGGAAAATCTTGTTGAGCTGGTTCATGGGGGCGTGTCGCGCGTCGAGCCATGGTGCCGCCTGTCAAAACCCGGGCTGCAGCAAAGTGCCGGTAGCGGCGCTACACTGCATGCCCTTCCTTGCCCGGCGGCCATCTGCCATTGCGCTGTTGTTACGAATCCAGGCCCCATCATAGGGGCTGTGCGCTCGGGCGGTACCCGTATTGGAGAGAACCACCATGACCAAGCCCCAGATTCCCGCCGGACTGAACGACGACCAATTGGCCGAGATCGACCAGATGCTCGACGACATGCGCGAGCGCGCCGAAGAGATTCCGCAGTGGGAATTTGTCGATGGCGTGCTGACGGCGCTGGTCTGCACCCGCCGCGCCGTGCCCGAAGAAGAGTTTTTGCCCATGCTGGTGGGCGATGGCGAAATGCTGGAGCGCAGCGCCGACGGCAGCCTGCCCGTGCTGCCCGCCTTTGCCGACCGCGCCCAGCAGGACCGTTTTCTGGCGCTGTGGAACATTCGCTGGGCCGAAGTGGTGGCCCAGCTCGATACCGATGTGAAGAGCCTGGAAGAGGACGACACCTTCCAGCCCGATGCCATGGACATGCGCGGCGCCGTTGCCAGCCTGCCCGAGGAAGAGCGCAAGGAGATGGAAGGCCAGGACATTCCGTCGTTCGGCCAGGTCTGGGCGCTGGGCTTCATGTTTGTGGTGGAAAACTGGGCCGAAGAATGGGCCGCGCCACGCGACAAGGACGCCGCGCGCTGGCTCAACGATGCGCTCGACTCCGTGGTGGCACTGACCGAGGATGACACCGGCACCCCCACCGTCTGCATGTACGACGAGAACGGTCCCGCCAGCACCAGCCAGGAGCGGGTGGAAACCTTTGGCGAAGCCATCTGGGCGGTGTACGACCTGCGCCAGATCTGGAAAAGCATGGGCCCGCGCCAGGCCACCGTCATCAAAGGCGATGTGCCCGGCCGCAACGACCCCTGCAGCTGCGGCAGCGGAAAGAAGTATAAAAAGTGCTGTGGCGCTTGATAGGTAAGCGTCTGGTGCTATAAAAAAAGAGGCATTGCGCACGCAATGCCTCTTTTTGTATGTGCCAACGTTTGCCTGGGGCTTGCAGTGACCCGGTGCCTACTTGGGCATGCGCACTGCGGTCACCTCGATCTCGACATACCAGGCCGGGTTGGCCAGTGCGGCAATCTGGAAGGCGGAGCGCGAGGGCAGGTTGGGCTGCTCGGCCGTACCAAAGAACTGGGTGTAGCCCTGCATGAAGCCGGCAAAGTCCATCTTGTTGCCCTTGGCCGGGTCGGCCACCAGGAAGACCTGCATCTTCACTACATCCTTCATGGTCAGGCCCATGGCCTTGAGCTGCTTGTCGATGGTGGTCAGCACGCCAATGGTCTGGGCGCGTGTGTCGCCGCCATAGGCGGCAGGGTCATTGGCAGGCTTGGAGGCATCCACCACCGGCGGCACCTGGCCAGAGAGGTACACCGTTGTTGCGCCGGGCGGTATTTCCACGGCATTCGAGATGGGGAAGTTGGAGCCCGGAATGCCGTGGCGCACCACGGACTGCGAGCGGCCGTCGCCCATTGAAGAGCTGGCGCAGCCCGCCAGGGTGCTGATGGCGGCCGCGGCGGCTGCCAGGGTCATCCAGGTGCGCAAGGCGGTGCGGGAAGAGGCGCGATGGGAAGGGGGCATGGGTAGGGGTCTCCTTGGGTTGGGATGGTTGCAACAGGGGGATCAACCCCATGAATCCTTGAAGGATGCGGCGTCCGGGCGCATCGGTTTCACATCTTCGGGCTTGACGGCGTCCTTGTAGTCATTGCCAAAATGGGTGCGTACGTAGTTGACCACATCGGCAATCTGCTCGTCGGTCAGCCGGTTGGCAAACGATGGCATGCCATGCAGGCCGCGCGATACGACGATCACCGGATAGGCGCCTGCCGCGAGCTTGGGGTTCTTGGCCAGCGCAGGGTAGAAGCCCGCGCCCTGCGCACCCTGGCCGTTGACCATATGGCAGCCCTGGCACAGCGATTGGTAGATCTTCTCGCCGCCCTGCTGCGAAAACGTGATCTTGTTGTCGGAGAAGCCGCCAAACGGGCCGGTGGGAGACGATTGCGCCTTCACTTCCTCGGCTGTGGGAGCGTGGTTGCTTTGGGCGTAGGCGAGGCCACAGGCTGCAGCGCCTGCGGCAAGAAGGAATGCAAGGGTTTTCATGGTGAAATCCTCGTGGGTGTCATCGGTGCTGGGTCGGGGCAGATCAGGCGGTGGCCTGGGCTTTGTCGTGCAGGCGCTTGACGGCGTCGAGCGAAGAGAGAATCGCCCCCTCCTGCCAGGCTGGGATGTACGAGCAGTGCTCGCCCGCGAGCACGATGCGGCCATCGATCTCGCACAGATTCTTGTAGTGCTGCTCGCGCAGGGCATCGGTCCACAGGCCAAAGCAGCCGTTGATCCAGGGCACGCGGTGCCAGCCCACGGAAAAGCCGCTCAGGAACTCCTGGGGGTACTGCGCATGCAGTTTGGCGCCTTGCTCCACCGCTGCCTGTATGCGCTGGGCCGGCGACATGGCGGTGTAAGCATAGGCATGGGCGTTTTCGTACTGGTAGCCCCCCAGCAGCACGGCAGGCCCCTTGCTGAAGAAGTTGGTCGAGGGGTAGGAGATCTGGCCAATGGGCAGATCGGTGTAGCTGATGCCGCCGTAGATGCGCTCGTCTTCTTCCCAGAAGCGGCGCTTGAACTCCAGCCCCACCTTGAACGAGGCGCCGTAGGGCAGCGACTGGATGGCCTGCTTCATCGCATCGCCCACCTGGATATCGATCTGCGCCAGGATGGACGCCGGAATCGTGCACACGCACCAATCGGCCTTGACCTGCTGCGCGGCACCTCCCCTTTTTGTGTCGCTGAAGGTCACGGTCACGCCCTTGTCGTTCTGCTCGATGCGGGTGACCTTGCAGTTGTGGCGCACGAGGCTGCCCACCTCCTTCTCGAAACCCTTGGCAATGGCATCCATGCCGCCCACCGGCTCGAAGATCGCCGTCTGGAATTCCATCAGATGGCCGTCATTGATCTTGTTCCACAGGCCCGACTGGAGCAGGCTGCTCATCTCGATGGGGGTGGAAGGCTGCGCCACCGGCATCAGGCCGCCGGCGGGCTCGATCTTGAAGCCCCGGTGGTTGCTGACCTCATGGCTTTGCACGTAGCGGAAATCCTTGTCGAGCGCGCCCCAGCCGCGCAGGCTCTCAAGCAGCTTTTCCTTGTCTTCCTTGGTCACGCCCTGGTCCAGCGCGCCCTGGTTGGTGGCCTTGGCCAGCAACTCGGCCACATAACCGTAGGCATCGGCCTGCACCTCGCGGAACTTCTGCGGCTTGCCGCCAAAGGCCTTGCTGTTGTGAACCAGGGCGTTGTAGTTCACCTGCATGAAGGGTTCGAGCTTGACACCGAATTTCTTGCAGTAATCCAGCACGGCATAGTGGTGGTAGGGCACGCGCCAGGGGCCGGGGTTGATGTAGTTGCCCTTGGCAAAGCTGCAGGTCTGTTTGGCGCCGCCCAGTTCGGTAAAGCTGTCGCCGCCGCGAACCGTCCAGCAGCGGCCGCCTGATCGCTCCTGAAACTCCAGCACCTGCACCCGGTAGCCTGCAGCACGCAGCTCATAGGCGGCCGTCATACCTGCCAGGCCTGCGCCAAGGATGACCACCGACCCGCCACGCTTGGCCTTGGACAGCTCCAGCGGGCCGCGGTAATTGGATTCCTGCGCGTAGCCCAGCGACGACATGGCCTGGTACATGACACTGCCGCCAGCAGCCTTTCCAATCATGGACAGCCAGTGGCGGCGACTCAAAGTGGGGATCGATGTAGACATGCTCTCTCCTTCAGGCGCAGAGCGATGTGCAGGCAAGAGCGGGAAAGCCGGCACATGTGTTATGGGTTGTGGGGGGAGGGCCCCGTGCTTTCTCTGCCAATTGATGATAGAAGTTAACAAATGTGGCAGCCTGTAGGCCAGGCCTCGGCGCCTCGGTAGGATCGGTCTGACCCCCATTGCCGTGCGGCCGTTGCAGCCCGCCGGGCGAGAGGCCGGAAAGCGAGCCCTCCGGAGCGCGCACGGGTTGGTCTGCGATGTGGTGGCGTAGGGATGCCAAACACGTTCTAAAATGGGCCGGTTTTCTCCTTTTCACAGAGCAAGGATCATCCATGAACCTCATGAATATCATCACCAAGCAACTGATCGAGATCATCGAGTGGACCGATGATTCGCGCGACACCTTGTCGTATCGCTGGCCTGATGAAGACAAGGAAATCAAGAATGGCGCACAGCTGATCGTGCGCGAGTCGCAGCAGGTGCAGTTTGTCTCCGAAGGCCAGTTTGCCGACCTGTTCGGCCCCGGCCGCCACCAGCTGACGACGCAGAACATCCCGATCCTGTCCACGCTGCGGGGCTGGAAGTACGGCTTCAACTCGCCCTTCAAGTGCGATGTTTACTACATCAACACCCGCCTTTTCACCGGCAACAAATGGGGTACCTCCAACCCCGTGATGATGCGCGACAAGGATTTCGGTGTGGTGCGCATGCGCGCCTTCGGCACCTATGATTTCCGCATCGTGAATCCGGCGAAGTTCCTCAAGGAAGTGGCAGGTACCGACCAGAACTTCCGCATCGACGAATTTGCCGACACCATGCGCTCGCGCATCGTCAGCATCTTCAGCGAAGCCCTGGCCAAGGCCCAGGTGCCGGTGCTCGATGTCGCGCAGCGCTATTCCGAACTGGGCGATGCGCTGCTGCAGCTGATCAACCCCGCCGTCACCGAAAAATACGGCCTGGAGATCACCAGCTTCCTGCTGGAAAACGTGTCGGTGCCGCCCGAAGTGGAAGAGGCCATCGACAAGCGCTCGTCGATGAGCGCCATCGGCAACTTGAACGACTACGTGAAGTACCAGATGGGCCAGGCCATGGCCAATGGCGGCGAAGGTGCGGCTGCGGCCACCATTCCCGCCACCATGGCCATGGGCTTTGGCATGGCGCAGGAGATGATGAAGGGTATGCAGCAACCCGCAGGCGGCGCTGCCACCGATCCCTTCTCGCCCGCTGCGGCGCAGGCTGCCCAGGCGGCGCAAGCCCCTGCTGTGGGTGGCGGCGTGCAGGTGCTCACCCCCGAGCAGGCCGCGCAGGTGCTGGGGGTGACGGTGCAGGATGTGGTGGCCGAGCTGGAATCGGGCGCGCTCAAGGGCCGCAAGATCGGCAGCGCCTGGCGTATCTCGCAGGAGTCGTTGAACGAATTCCTGCGCGGTGGGTAAACGCCACCCCCTGTGGCGCTGCGCGCCTTCCCCTGGCCGGGCGCCCCCTCTCTGTAGTGGAGGGGGACGACACCCTCGCTGGGGCAGCCCTTGCTTGGTGTCTGCATCTGCGCTGTGATAGTGCAGGCGCATTGCCCATTTGTGTTGTATTGCTATGATTTTGATGGCTATTGGCGTAGACTGATTGTGCGCTAGAGCCTGATTAGCTGTGAATTCATCTACCCCCGTCCCCGATCCATTTGCGCCGCCCTCGACCACGATGGTGGCCAAGCATGTCTGCCCCGAGTGCGGCGGCAATCTGGAATGGGATGCCAAGGCGCAATCGCTCAAGTGTCCCTACTGCGGCACTGTGGTGCCCTGGAGCGAGGAGCAGCAAAAGCAGCTGGGTGGCGACATCGTCGAGCAAGACCTGGCGGCAGCGCTGGCCAACCCTGCCACGGGCAGAGGCTGGGGAGAGGCGCGGCGCGAATATCAGTGCCAGAACTGCCGGGCGATTTCGGTTTTTGTTGATGGCCGGGTGGCTGCGCGCTGTGACTTCTGCGGCTCCCCCGCGATCCAGGCGCACGAAGAGCGCAACGACGCCATCACGCCGCAAAGCCTGCTGCCGTTCAAGATCAGCGATGGCCAGGTGCGCGATTTGATCCGCAAGTGGTATGGCAGCCGCTGGTTTGCGCCGAACAAGCTCAAGAATGCGGCGCTGACCGATACGCTCAAGGGCATCTACCTGCCGTACTGGACGTTCGACGCCCATGTGCAGGCCCAGTGGCGTGCAGATGCCGGTTACTACTACTACACGACCGAACAGTACCGCGACAGCAATGGCAACATCAGCACCCGCCAGGTGCAGCATGTGCGCTGGGAGCCAGCGGCAGGCAGCCTGCAGCATTTCTTCGATGACGAATTGGTGGCAGGCACGGTGGGCGTACACCCTGCGCTGCTGCACAAGGTGGAGCCTTTTCCCACCACCACCGATCTGAAGCCGTATTCGCCCGAGTTCGTGCGTGGCTGGACGGTGGAGCGTTACCAGGTGGATCTGCGCCGGGCTGCCGATGTGAACGAAGGCGATATGGACCAGCAGGTGCAATCGCTGTGCGCGCAGCAGGTGCCGGGCGATACGTACCGCAATCTGCAGGTGCAGCGCGCCTACCAGGGCCGTACCTTCAAGCATGTGCTGGTGCCGGTATGGCTGGTCAGCTATACCTATGGCGCCAAAAGCTACCAGATCGTGGCCAATGGCTACACCGGCCAGATTGCGGGCGAGCAGCCGTACAGCTGGGTGAAGATTGCGTTTGCGGTGCTGTGCGCAATCATCCTGATCGGAATTTTTCTGTCGTTGTCACAAAACTGATGCGCGGCCCCGGGGCGGGCAGCGCGGAAAAAACAACAAAGCCGGGCAAGCCCGGCTTTGTTGTCTGTGCACGGTGTGTTTAGCGGCGGCGTTTGCCGTCCATGTTGTCACCCACCTGGTTGCCGAAATAGGCACCTGCTGCGGCGCCACCAATGGTGCCCAGGGTGGAGCCAAATACCGCGTCACCCAGCACGCCGCCAGCCACGGCGCCGATGCCGGTACCGAGTTGTGCATTGGTAGGGTTGCTGGAGCAGGCACTCAGCCCCGATACGGCCAGAACAACAGATGCAATGGTGATAGCAAATTTTTTCATGCGGAACTCCTCGTAAGCGCTGCGAGCAATCATGCCGGATGGCATTGTTGCACACATGCGGTCATGCTTTAGTGTCGCGCGGCGACGGCATTGTTTCCATCGGTCAAGACTCAACCGTGGTGTGGGACAAGACTTACCCGGCGTGCGCGTCCGCTGCTTCCACCAGGGCCAGCAGGCGGCGCAAGGCGTGCTGCACGGTCTGCTGGCGGATGCTGTGGCGATCGCCCTCAAAATGCATGGCTTCGCTGTGCAGCCTGCCGGCCACCTGCCAGCCAAACCACACGGTGCCCACGGGTTTGGCGGCGGATCCGCCATCGGGCCCCGCAACCCCGGTCACGGCCACACTCACCTGGGCCTGCGATTGCGCCACCGCGCCCTGGGCCATGGCGCGTGCCACAGGCTCGCTCACAGCGCCGTGGGTGGCAATCAGGGCGGCGGGCACATCCAGCATGGCTGATTTGGCGCGGTTGGAATAGGTGACAAAGCCGCAATCGAGCCACTGGCTGGAGCCGGGCCGCTCGGTGCAGGCACCGGAGATCAGGCCTCCGGTGCAGCTCTCGGCGGTCGCCATCAGCCAGCCCCTGTGCGTCAAGGCATGGGCCAGTTGCGCAACGTATTCGTGCGTTGGCAGCGCATCTTTGGACAGCAAGGCAGCGGTGGTACTCATACAAAATGCCTCCACAGTGCAATCACCAGCAGCGTACAGAACGCGGCCACCAGATCATCCCACATGATGCCCCAGCCGCCTCCCCAGCCAAAGCCCTTGAAGCAGCGGTCGGCCCAGCGCACGGGCTGGGGCTTGGCGGCATCAAAGTAGCGGAACAGCGCAAATGCGATGAGCTGGCCCCAGAAGCCCACCGGCATCACCAGCCACAGGATGATCCAGAAGGCGACTACTTCATCCCAGACGATGCTGCCCGGATCGGCAATGCCCATGTTTCTGGCCGTAGCCGTGCAGGCCCACCAGCCCAGTGGAATGGACACCGCAATCAGAATGCCGATGGCCTGCGGTGTCAGCCACAGCTGCAGCACCAGATAAGCCACCCAGGCCCACAGGGTGCCCACCGTACCAGGCGCCTTGGGGCTGAGGCCGGAGCCAAAGCCCATGGCGATCCAATGCAATGGATTCTGCAGCATGAACGCCCAGCCGGCTTTGCGCGGGGCCTGCATGGGGCTGGCAGATTCCGCCGGGGCGGCATGCGGCGTGGAAATTGGCGTATCGCTCATGGCGCCAATGATAAGCCTGCATGCACCGGCGACTATTGAATCTCTTCGACGGCCACATCCTGCGGATAACGGATGTCATGCTGCGCGCTGAACTCCGCCGTGTCGCCAGCGGCCAGCGGCTGCCACCACTCCACCATGCCGGCCTGGTCTTGCCAGCGCTGGCTGCGCGGCTCGGGCCGGTAGGTGGAGGCCACGGCGATCCTGTCATTGCGCGATACCGGTGCAGCTTCCAGCACCTGCAATTGCACGGTGCTGTCATGCCGGTTGGTAATGGCGTAGCGGTGCAGCACCTTGCGTGCAGTCTTGCTGGCCAGAAAGCCGCCGCTGCCCGTGTCCTGCTCGGAAGGCAGCTGGCGCACGCTGATCTTGTCATCGCGGCCAAACGACAAGCCGTGCGCCAATGCCGTGGCATTGCCAAAATCCAGCTGGCCATTGCCGACGAAGGCTGCGTCGCGGAACAGCGCCACCGGGCCCGCAGGCCATACGCCGGGGGGCGCTGCCAAGGTGGCAACCAGGTAGGCCGCTTCTTCCACCGCCGGTGTGCTGCGCGTGATCAGGCTCACCGGCTGATTCACGGAGCCCAGAGACAGGGTGATGCGTTCGCTGCTGGCGGGCACGGTGATCTTGTAGGGCACCACAAACTGGGTGCTGTAGGCGGTGTTGATGCTGGAGACATCCAGCTCCGGCAGCACAGGGCTGGCCTTTGCATCTACCGCACCAAACAAGGTCACCGAACTGGGAGCCGGTGCTGGCATTGCAGCGGGCGCGGCTGCGACTTCATACGCGCGCTGCTGCCGCACATCCAGTGTCCAGGGCCGGGGCAGGCGGGCCTGCGTGTTGCGCCCAGGCTGGCCGGTGGACAGCGTCAGTTGCACATTGCTCCAGTCTTCGCCGCTGGCCTGCACTACCAGGGCCTGGCGCTCCAGCTGCACCTGGTTTTTGGCGGTATCGAGCTGCGCCCGATAGCTGGGCTGCCAACTGGGGCCGCGCACCTGGTAATTCAGGCGCACGGTGGCGTCAGCATTGGTGGCCAGTTGCACTGTTACGCGCATCACCTGGGCGCGTTGTGCGCCAGTGCGGTCGCGTTCCAGGCGCAGTGGTTTGAGCTGTTCCTCGATCAACTCTTTCTGACGCAGCAATTGATGGGCGCGCAGCGCGTTGTCGCGGCTGGTGGTGCGCAGGGCGTCGCTGGTGGCACCAATCTGGCTGGACGGTGTGGGCTTGCTGCCTTCGCTGCCGGGCTGGGTGAGGCCCTGCAGATAGCTGGCCACCAGGGTCGATGCGCCGGTGTCGGCATTGATCGCGGCAAGCTGGTCTTCCAGTGCGCGGATCTGCGTATCGAGCGGGCTGGCACAGCTTTTTCCGGCTACATCGCGCGGCTGGAGCAGGGTTTTGTAGTCTCCGATGCGAACCTGGGCATCGGCGCTGACCTGCAGGCTGGTCACATCGATGGCGGCAGGCAGACATTCGAATGTGAGCTGGCGCGTGCCTGCATTGATGCGGGCCGTGCGCTCGACTGCGGCCACGCCGGGGTAGAGCACCACCTGGCTGATGGGCGCCTGGGCGCCAGCCAGTACCTGCGCGCCCGGGTCAGCCGCGAATGCAGGGGTGCATGCTGCAACCAGAGCTGTGGCCAGGGTGATGGGGGTGGCGTGGGTGAATTGCCGGGGCTTGCGTTGCATGAAATCTCCTGTACCGTCGCACGATAGCAGGCTTGGCGCCTGCCGTGGTTGCTGGCGCGCCGCAGGCAAGCGGCCCCTTCAGAACTTGAAGTGATCGAACGACCGCCAGCGCTGTGCGACAGGCTGGCCTTGTGCATCCAGCACGCGCAAGCCGGGCGCGGCAGTGATGCGGCCGATGCGGTGGACAGGTGTCTGCGCGGTGGCACTTGCGGCCTGCACGGCAGCGCGCTTGCTCACGGCTGCGGTAAAGCACAGTTCGTAGTCATCGCCGCCGGCCAGGGTGCATTGCTGCAGAAGATTTTGGTCAAAACCGGATACGGCGCTTTCCCATAAAGCGCTTGAAGCTATCAATTTGGTAGCTTCTTCCAGATGAATCTCGGCTCCCACCTGGCTCGCCTGCAGGATGTGCGACAGATCGCCCAGCAGGCCGTCGCTCACATCCAGCGCGCTGTTGGCAATGCCGCGCAATGCTGTACCCAGCGCCACGCGTGGCGTGGGGCGCTCCAGCCTTTCGCGGGTGGCAGCCAATGCTTGGGCAGGCAGGGTGATGTGGCCGAGCAGGGCTTCCAATGCGAGCCGCGCGTCGCCCAGGTTGCCGCTCACGTAGATGTCATCGCCTGCCTGTGCACCGCTGCGCAGCAGTGCCTGCCCGGCGGGGACATCGCCGAACACCGTGATGCAGATATTGAGCGGGCCTTGCGTGGTGTCGCCGCCGATCAATTCGCAGCCATGGGCATCGGCCAGTGCAAACAGGCCTTGGGCAAAGCGCTGCAGCCAGGCCTCCTCGACCTGCGGCAGGGCCAGCGCCAAGGTGAAGGCGCGCGGCGCGGCACCGCTGGCGGCCAGGTCGCTCAGGTTGACGGCCAGCGCCTTGTGGCCCAGGGCGTGCGGATCCACATCGGCGAAAAAGTGGCGGCCCTGCACCAGCATGTCGCAAGAGATGGCCAGCTGCATGCCGGGAGCGGGGGCGAGCAGGGCGCAGTCGTCACCAATACCCAGCGCGGCGCGGTGCACCGGTCGCTTGAAGTATTTGGCAATCAGATCGAATTCGCCCAGCACCATGTCAGCGGCCTCCAACGGGCTCTGCCGTTGCGCCCTTGTTCAGCCGCAGCGGCAGCAAGAAGCTCATCGGGCGTGAGAAAAAGCGCTTGGTCAGCGCCTTGTAGATGTGCGAGCGCTCGACGTTGCTGACGTTCTGCGCGCGCAGTGCCAGGCGGAAGGCGAGGTAAAAGCTCACCAGAATGTTGAAGCCCCCCATGAAGGGCAACGCGGCAATCGCCAGCCAGAAACCGGGGTAGTGCAGGGCTTGCAGGCCCATGCTCGCCGCTGCAGCCGCTGCCTGGCCCGACGCCAGGGTGACGTGGCGGATGTCGATGGGCAGGCCGAAGAACTGCGCCGTCACGGGAATCAGCCCGAGCATGAAGCCCAGCGAGATGTTGGAGGCAAACCCCGAGACATTGCGCCGCATGAAGCGGGCCCAGCGCGCGGCGCGTGCCTTGCCCAGAAAGCCGGTGATGCGGGGGTTGTAGCGGATGGCCGAATCCATATGGTGCAGCACGAACCAGTTTTCCGTCCAGCCGGCAATGATGCTCGACGAGAACAGCAGCACGCCAGTGAAGGCGGCATACAGCACCGACGGCCCCAGCAAGCTGATGGAGTGCAGCGTCTGCGCGGCATAGATCTTGTCAATGAACGGCGTGCCTTTGGCGTAGGCCCAAGCCAGGGCCAGAACCAGCACCGTAGGGAACACCACCAGCACATTGCCCAGTACCGCAGCCACCTGCGAGCGCACCAGATAGCTCACCTCATCGACAAACGACGCAATGCCAGCATCGGTGTTGCCCGATTCCTTGAGCTTGGCCGCCATGGCGGGCGCAGTCATGGCCGGTTGCTTGGTGGCAACGGTGAAATGCAGCAGCTGGATCAGCACGAAGCTGATCGCGTAGTTGATGCCTGCAATGAAGCCGCCCCAGAAGGCCGAAAGCGCCACCGCATGCAGTGCAAACTTGATGAGCGTGGTGAACGCCATCACGAAACCGCCGCCTGCGGCCTTGCGCACCATATGCGCATATTCGCGGCTGTCGCGGGTGATGTAGTGCTCGCCCGTCTCGGCGCTGCGCTCGGCCACCTTGGAGGCCAGCAGTGAGGAGTTGGACGAGATCAGCGCGCGCACGCTCTGGCGTTCCAGCCCCACCACGACCAAGTGGGCCAGCAGCTTGGCGGTGATGGTGTTGGGGTTGGCGGACAGCAGGCAGTCGAGCAGCTCACGCACCCGCAGGATACGCATGCGCAGCTGGCGCAGGCGGAAGACGACACCGACCGACACGCCGTTGTCCTCGAAATGCCCATAGATCGATGCGACGGCGGCACGGCACTCGTCCAGGCTGCTGCGCACGCTCACCTCGGCCTCCAGAACATCGGTGGCCTTGGGGCTGTGGTGCAGCATGGCCTTGCGCAACTCTTCCACATGGCTGATCAAGGTGTAGAACGGTTGGGTGTTCTGCGCGCTGCCGCTCATGCGCAGGCGCAGCTCGGGTGTGAAGCCGGAGGCCAGAATCTGCCCGGCGCAGTAGGTGACGGCATTGAGCACCAGCATCTGCCAGGGCGAGAGCCGGTTGCCGTAGTGCTCCTGCCCGGCGATGACACCTTCATGCACATCGCTCTGTGCGATCTGGGTGGGCACCACCACGGGCGTTTCAATCGCCGCAAAGCCGGGCGAGAGCAGGGCGGCAATGCGCTCCAGTGTCTTGGCATCCAGTGCCTTGAGCCACTGCGCGTCAAACGGCGTGTGCAGCGCCATCGAGAACAGCACGGTGGCGTCGATTGTCTCGGGCGTCGAGGGCAGCAGCTTCCAGCGCAGCCGCTCGGCCAATTCATTGAAGAAGGCAGTGCGCGGTGCAAAACCGAAATCGGCCAGCAGCGCCGTCAGATCTACCGTCTGCAGCAGGCATGCCCACCAGGCCTGCAGCTTGCGGCGCAGCTCGGGGTTGGCCTCCATGGCATCCAGCAGCAGGCCCACGCGGGCGACGGCCGCATCCACCGACACCTGCTCGCCCCGGATCCAGTCGGCCACCTCGATGATCCACAGGTTGCGCTCGGCCAGCGGTGCATCGGGGTTCAGGCTGGCCAGCAGGGCAGGCAGCCGCTCTTGCTTCTTTTTGCCAAACATCAGTGCAGAACCCGTCCTTGGGCCAGATCGTCATCCTGCTCGGGGTACTGCGTGGCATCCAGCACAAAGCGGGGAATCGGGCAGTCAAAGGTTTCGGCATCTTCGGTGATGCAGAAATACGTGCCCTCCATGCTGCCCTGCGGCGTCGCCAGGCGGCATTGGCTCTGGTACTGGAAGGATTCACCGGGCTGCAGCAGCGGCTGGTGGCCGACTACGCCCAGGCCATGCACTTCCTGCAGCTTGCCGCTGGCATCCTTGATGATCCAGTGGCGCGCGATCAGCTGCGCAGCGGTGGCGCCGCTGTTGCGGATGGTGATGGTATAGGCGAACTGGTAGACCCCGGCTTCGGGTGCCGAGTGCTCGGGCATGTATTGCGGTGTCACTGAGACATCAAACTGGTGCTTTGGCATATGGAAATACTAACTGCGACAATAACGGGATGAGCTCCCCTTACCGAATTGCCCCCTCGATCCTGTCCGCAGACTTTGCCCGCCTGGGTGAAGAGGTGCGCTCCGTGCTGGCTGCCGGCGCCGACTGGATTCACTTTGACGTGATGGACAACCATTACGTTCCCAATCTGACATTTGGCCCCATGGTATGCGCGGCCCTGAAGCCGCACGCGGTGCTGCCCAATGGACAGCCTGCGCCCATCGATGTGCACCTGATGGTGCAGCCCGTCGATGCGCTGGCAGCCGCCTTTGCCGAGGCGGGTGCTGACTATATCAGCTTCCACCCCGACGCCTCGACCCACGTCCACCGCAGCATACAGGCCATCAAGTCACAGGGCTGTAAGGCGGGTCTGGTATTCAATCCGGCAGCGCCGCTGGATGTTCTGGACTGGGTGATCGAGGACATCGACCTGATCCTGCTGATGAGCGTGAACCCCGGTTTCGGCGGCCAGAGCTTCATCGACAGTACCTTCCGCAAGATCGAGGCGGCCCGTAAGCGCATCGAGGCGAGCGGCAAGGACATTCGCCTGGAAGTGGATGGCGGCATCAAGGAAAGCAATATCCGCAAGGTGGCGGATGCCGGCGCAGACACCTTTGTGGCCGGCAGCGCCATTTTCGGCAAACCGGACTACAAGGCGGTGATCGATCAGATGCGTACGGCCTTGGGGGCCTGAGGCAAGCCAGATTCCGTTTGGGCCGGGCTTGCCCCGTGCCACCAGCATTCCACGGCGGCCGCCTCTTTTTCGGGGTGGCTACCGTCGCCTGTCTGCAATCGCTGCATTTCATCGCCCGGACGCATTTGCGGCGGGTGCCGCGCTTTCGACCCGATTTTCTGCGCCTTATGTGCTGTACTTCAGGTTGATAGTTGCGGCTCACTCACACTTTTGTCGATGCAGCAAGAATTCTGATGTGTGGCAAGTAAATATTGAATGAAATTGATTATCATTTGAATTCAATATCAAAAGTTGGCGTAAATTCCTGCTGCAAATGCCGGGTTGCCACAAGAATCCATGGTCAACCTGACTGCTTCATCCTTAAGCGCTGTGCGCTCATCTCGTCCATTTCCACTCCCTGTGCTGCATTTGAGCCGTTTGACGGCTGCGGTGCTGGTCGGCTTGTCGGGGCATTCGCTTGCTGCGGCGCAAACGGTGGAGGACACGGCTTCGTCCCCGGAAAAGGAGGCGGCGCCTTCCGAGGCAACGCTGGAGACCATTCAGGTCTCTGGGGACTGGCTGGGATCGGGCCTGCAAAACGGCGTCAAATCGTTCCCAGGCGCACGTACCGTCGTCGACAAGAACGTCATCGAAAGCAGCGGTGCCTCCAGCATTGGAGAGGTGATGCGGCGCATACCGGGGGCGCAGTCCACCGACAACTCGGGCACCGCCGGCAGCGCCATATCACTCAATATTGGTATCCGAGGTCTGACGGGCCGCTACTCGCCGAGATCGACGGTTCTGCTGGACGGAGTTCCGCTGGCCGTTGCGCCCTATGGGCAGCCTCAGCTATCGTTTGCGCCGGTCAGCCTGAGCAATATCGAATCGATTGACGTCGTGCGCGGAGGCGGCGCTGTGCGCTATGGCCCCCAGAATGTAGGCGGCATCATCAACATGAACACGCGTGCCATCCCGACAAGCTCCGCGATCACGGGTGACGTATCCGCTCGCTACAACGGCTTTGGCAAGGGGGGCGAAAGCAATACGCACTACAGCGCATTTCTGGGCTCCCAACTGGACAACGGCCTGGGCTGGGCGCTGCTCTATTCCGGAATGGAGGGATCGGAGTGGCGCAAAGACAGCAATGAGCGACTGAACGACGTGGCCCTGAAGTTCCGCTATGAGCTGTCGCCCAGTTCGGAAGTCTATGGCAAGGTTTCCTACTACGATGTGCGCTCCCGTACTCCGGGAGGCCTGACTGTGGCGCAATACAAGGCCAATCCGTTTCAGAACACCCGTCCTACGGACTTCTGGGAAGGCGAGCGCAAAGGCCTCGATCTTGGCTATCTCAACACCATCTCCAGCACACAGGAGTTCGAGGTCAGGGCCTATTACAACGACAGCACCCGAACAAGCGGGCTCATCAACGCCGCCCAGACCCAGCTGACCTACCAGCCACGCAACTACCAGACGCTGGGGGTCGAGCCTCGTTACACGCAGCGTTTTGCCTTGGGGTCGACCACCAACGATGTGACGGTGGGCTACCGCTACATGCGTGAGCGCGGTGATGACAACAGCTACATCAAGACACTGGCCAGCGGCGCCACAGGGCCAACCACCTCTTTTGACAACGCCACGGACGCGCATGCCTTCTACATCGATGATCGCATCGCCGTCGGCGCCTGGCGCATCACACCTGGCGTGCGGTTTGAGCACATCGATACGGAGCGCGATGACCGCTCGGGTGCGCAGAACTTCTCCACCCGCAACAACAAGTGGCTGCCATCGATCAATGTGTCCTATCTCGTGAACCCGGCCTTGACGGTGTTTGCGAACTACACCACGTCGTTCGGGCCGGTGCAGAACATCCAGCTGAACTCGCAGACGGCATCCAATCCGCTTCGCCCGGAGGTTGCCAAGACCAAGGAGCTGGGGATGCGCTGGCAGGACAGCCAGTGGCGAGCCGAGGCAACGGTGTTTGACCTGCGGTTTGACAACCAGATCCTGCAGATACCCGGCGTGACTCCGCCCACCTTTGCCAACATTGGCGCCACCAAGCACAACGGTATTGAAATGGCGCTGGAGTATTCCTTTGACAAGGGCGGGGCCCTGGCAGGTACGAGCGTGTATGCCAACTACACCTATACCAAGGCCATCCAGAAATCGGGCGCAACGGCAGGAATGGACGTGCCATTCTATTCACGCAATACAGACACGGTCGGCGCGAAGTACGAACGCGACGCCTGGAGCTTCAATCTGTCCACCACGCACCAGAGCAGCCAGTACTCCGACACTGCCAACACCGAGACAGAATCGGCCAATGCCAATGTGGGCCGCATCCCCGGCTTTCGCCTGTGGAATGTGCAGGCGGGCTGGAAAGTGCCTGGGCACAAGGGCTCACAGGTCCTGGTGGGGATCAATAACCTGGGCGACAAGCGCTACTACACCCGCAACGTGGATGGCAACCCGGGCCGCATGGTGGGCGCACCGCGCACGTTCTATGTACAAGGGCGCTACGCGTTCTGACGTCTGAGGGCGGAAAGGCCGGGTCAGCCCCTTGGGAGGTGACGAAGGCCATTTCCGCCACAGGATGCGCAAAACCACCGCGTTTCACCACGCTCCATCCATTCAACCGCGACCCCTTGCCCGCGGTTTGCCAGCCCCGGCACCACCTTATGCGAAATCCCCTGGATTCATCCTCCCTCTTTGCCAACAGAGCTCCTGACGCTCTTGGTGCTTTAGGGACTTTCGGCACCGTGGGTGCCTGCGCCGTACTGGCCGTATCGCCATCCTTTGCGCAGGTGCAGGAAGAAGCGCTTCTGCCCCAGGTCATCATTCAGGAAAAAGCCCAGGAAGACGGCTACCAGCCACGGCACGGCACAACCGCCACGCGCACAGACACTGCCTTGCGCGACACACCGCAGGCCATTGCCGTGGTGCCTGCGCAAGTGCTGCAAGACCAGCAGGTGCGCTCCATTGACGAGGCCTTGTACAACGTGAGCGGCATCACCCAGGCCAATACCCTGGGTGGAACGCAGGACGCGGTCATCAAGCGAGGGTTTGGATTCAACCGCGACGGCTCCATCTTGCGAGACGGCATCCGCACTGTGCTGGCGCGCAACCTCACCTTCACGACTGAGCGCGCCGAAGTCCTGAAAGGGCCGTCGTCCGTGCTGTACGGCACGATGGACCCTGGCGGTGTCATCAACATGGTGACCAAAAAGCCGCAGCTCGATTTTGCGGGCCAGGTGGGGGCTTCGCTGTCGAGCTATGGCGGTGGGGGCGGGTCGCTGGATCTGACCGGGCCGATCGGCAGCAACGGCCTCGCCTATCGACTCATCGCCGACACCAGCCATGTGGACTACTGGCGCAACTTCGGCGTGAACAAGCAGACCGTGATTGCACCCTCACTCGCCTGGTATGGCAGTGACACCTATGTACGCGTTTCCTATGAACACACCGAGTACGAGCAGCCCTTTGACCGTGGAACCGTGATCGACTCCCGCACAGGCAAGCCGGTGGACATCAACCGCCGCATCCGGCTGGATGAGCGCTACAACCGCACCCTGGGAGACTCCGATTTCTTCACGGTCCAGGCCCAGCATTCGCTCGGCCCGCAATGGAAGCTCAATACCGCGTACAGCTATAACCGCAACCGCTATGACGACTACCAGGCACGGCCGGTCTCGCTCAACCCGGTCACAGGCATTCTCACCCGCAGGCCCGATGGCACGCGCGGGGCCTTGAGCCAGCAGCATGTGGGTCAATTCAACCTCCAGGGCGATCTGCGCTGGGGCGCCACAAGACACGAGATACTGGCAGGGCTGGATGTCGAGGACAGCAATATCTTCCGGCGGGATCTCATTCGCGGCAGCAACGCCGGCGGGTTCAATGTGTATGACCCGGTGTATGGATTGTTGCCAAATTCCACGAACATCGATGCGGCGCAGAGTGACCAGAGCGACAGGATTCGCCAGCAGGCACTGTTTGCACAGGACTCCATCCGTCTGACGGACCAATGGGTTGTGCAATTGGCGGGCCGTTGGCAGCGCTACGATCAGATTGCGGGCAAGGGCCGCCCGTTTGTCGTGGGCAGCGAGTCCGACGGCACCCAATTCGTGCCGCGGCTCGGCATCGTCTGGCAGCCTGATCGTGCATGGTCGCTGTATGGCAGCTACAGCGAATCGTTCAAGCCGCAAAGCAGCATCGGCAATGTGATTGGAACACTGGCGCCGGAGAGTGCCAAATCCTGGGAAATGGGGGCCAAATGGGAGTCTCCGCAAGGGATGACCGCAACCGCTGCCGTCTACGACATACGCAAGCGCCATGTGGTGGTGAATGAAACCATCGATGGCCAGAGCTATGCACGGGCCGTGGGCGGCGCCCGCTCACGGGGTTTCGAGCTCGATGCTGCCGGGCGGCTGAGCAGGCAATGGCAAATCATCGGCAGCTATGCGTATACCGACGCGTCTGTCACCGATGATCCGCAATACCTGGGCAACCGGCTGGCCAATGTGGCACGACACACGGCGTCGCTGTTTGCCGCCTACGACTTCATGCCTTCAGCGGCAGGCCGCTGGCGAGCGGGCGCAGGGGTACGGCATATTGGCAGCCGCGCAGGCGATGCGGCCAATACGTTCGACAATGGTGGCTACAGCGTGGCTGATGCGTTTGTGAGTTGGGAGCGCCCTTGGTCGGGGCGCATGGTCAAGCTGCAGTTCAATATCAAAAACCTTTTTGACAAGAACTACGTGGCCTCGTCAGGCAGCCCGATCTATGTTTCGCTTGGCGAGCGCCGGCAGGCAGTGCTGCGTGCGGTGGTTGATTTTTGAGGCTCCCTGGAGCGCTGGGTGGGTGAATGTGGAGTTTTAAGAAGATATGGTTCCAGGTGCACTGGTTTGTGGGTATCACGGCAGGGGTCGTGCTCATCGCCATTGGCCTGTCGGGATCCATCTACGCGTTCCATGAGGAAATTCTGGATTGGCTCAATCCCGGTACCGCCAGCGTGCCTGTGCAGAACGCACGCATGCTCTCGCCGCCGGAGATCGCGCAGGCCATGGTGGACGCAGGAGAAACGCGGCGCATGGACCGCATCAGTGTGTATGCAAAGCCTGGGCAGAGCGCACAGGTGAGTTTTGTTCCCGAGCATGGCCAGCGGCGTGGCGCCAGTGTTTTCGTTCACCCCTATACCGGCGTGCGCCTGCCGCAACAGCATGGCGAGGCGTTTTTTGAATGGATCGAGCGCTTGCACCGCTGGTTGCTGCTCACGCGCGAGAATGGAAAACCGATCACCGGCACGCTGGCTGGTTGCCTGTTGCTGCTGTCGCTCTCTGGCCTGTATCTGCGCTGGCCTGCCAAGCCTCTTTCGCTGCGAACCTGGCTCACCTTCAACACCCGGCGCAAGGGCCGCTCATTTCTCTGGGGACTGCATTCGGTGGCTGGAACCTGGGCGCTGGTGGTGTATGTGATGCTGACGCTCACAGGCATGTACTGGGCATTCGATGCGATCCGGGCCCCGGTGGATCGGCTGGCCGGCGCTCCGTCTCGCTCTGCTGCCCGTGCGCAGGCCCAGGCAGAGCAGGGCACGGCAAACAAGGTTTTACCCATGGCCCCGGCGCAGTGGAAACCGGCCTGGGCGGCTTTCACGGGGGTTGCCGATTCCTGGGAGTTCGCGCAGGTGCGCCTGCCGCAAAAGCCTGGCCAGGCAGTACAGGTTCATTGGTATGACGCCAGCGCGCCGCACGACCGGGCCCGCAACCAGCTGTTTCTGGCCGCCGATGGATCGGTGCAGCGTGATGAGCGCTTTGCCGCGCTGCCTGCAGGCCGAAGAGGGCTGCTGGCGCTGTACCCGCTGCATACGGGGGCGTATTTTGGACTGCCGGGGCGCATCATTGTCACCCTTGCGGGGTTGATGCTCCCCCTGTTCGCCATCACCGGCTGGATGCTGTACCTGGACCGCCGCCGCAAGGCGCGTGCAGCCAGACAGGAAAGCCGCAGGCTGGCCGAAAATCCGGCCACCGCAGCCAGCGCCATGGCGGTAACGGCTGTCGTGTATGCCAGCCAGTCCGGCCATGCGCAGCGCCTGGCGGCGCAAACCGTAGGGCGTCTGAGCCATGCGGGCAAGCCTGCAGAGCTGGTATCCATCGCGCAGCTGGATATGGCTGCGCTGCGGCGATTCTCCGATGTCGCGTGGATTGTCAGCACCTTTGGCGACGGCGAGCCGCCGGATGATGCCCGGCATTTTGCATCGCTGCTGCGACAGGCCCCCTCCGACGCGCTTGTCGGGCAGCGTTTTGGCTTGCTGGCGTTGGGTGACCGGCAGTACACCTCGTTCTGTGGCTTTGGGCTGGAGCTGCATGCGCAACTGCAGCGGGCGGGGGCGGAGGCCTTGTTTCCCGCTGTGACCATGGATGATGACGATGCGCAGACCTGGAGCGACTGGATGCAGCTGCTGGCTGGCCCATGGGGTTTGAAGATGCCGCAGGCAGAGGCACTGATGGAGACGGACGCAGTGTCTGCCGAGCCCGGTTTGGAGGCATGGACCCTCAGCCGCCGCATGCATTGCAACCCGGGAAGTCAGGGGGCGCCTTTGTACCGTGTGGAACTGCAGCCAGCCCAGCAGACTGCAGCCCACTGGCAAGCGGGCGCACTGGCCGAGATACAACCGCGAAACGCCACGTCCGCCGTGCAGGCTTGGCTGCAATCCCACAATCTCGATCCGCAGGTACCTGTGACTTGCCGTGGGCAGCGCCACACGCTGGCCGAAGCCCTTGCTGTGAGCCTGCTGCCCGATACCGTGCACGCGGGAAGCTCTGCACAATCGATTGCAGACAGGCTGCAAGCTTTGCACGGGCGCAGATACTCTGTGGCATCGCTGCCGGAGGACAAGGGTATCGAGCTGTGGGTGCGGCAGGCCATTGCGCCCGCCGAAGCCGGTGGGGAGCCGCGCCTGGGCCTCGCTTCTGGCTGGCTCACACAGCACGCGGAGATTGGCGCAAGCCTGGTGCTGCGGGTTCTCGCCAATCCAGGCTTCTCGCCAGTGGAGGAGCCGGGGCTGCCTGCGATTTTCATTGGCAACGGTTCGGGCTACGCGGGCCTGCGGTCGCATCTGCTGGCTCGCATGCGCGCGGGAAACCACAACAACTGGTTCATTTTTGGAGAGCGGCAGCAGGCATTCGACCACAGCGTGGAGAAGGAAGTCCGCGCATGGCTGGTCGGTGGCCAGTTGCAGCGGGTTGATTTCACCTACTCGCGTGACGCCGGTGCGGAACCTTCGCTGCGCTACGTGCAGGATGTGCTGCGCCAGAACGCCGCAACCCTGAAAGAGTGGATCGCCCGTGACGCCACCCTCTTTGTCTGCGGCAGCCATGCAGGAATGGGCAGCGATGTCGAAAGGGCTCTGACCGACATTCTGGGAGAGGATGGGGTGCAGGCGCTGAGGGCGCGCAGGCGCTACCGGCGTGACGTATATTGAGATGCGCACAGGCAGGCTGCTCTGCCGTGGGTGGTCTGGCTTTGGGCGGTGCGCAAACTTTATACTTCGGGTCGTACGATCGGTACGGCACACATGGCAGAGCGCATTCAGTGATTCGAAACTCCTCTTTATTGGCCCAGCTCCGCTGCGAAGCCGTGATCGTCGACCTGGACGGCACCATGGTCGACACCATGGGTGATTTTGCCGAGGCCCTCAACCGTATGCTGGCGGATCTGCAACTGCCCGCGATCGACGCGCAAGCCATCGAGCCCATGGTGGGCAAGGGCTCGGAGAATCTGCTGCGGTCGGTGCTCCAGCACGTGCTGTCGCAGCAGGGGCGCGCGCCTGCTGCTACCGAAATCGACAACTACTACGCTCGCGCCTGGGAGCAATACCAACACCACTACCTGGCGATCAACGGCCGGTTCTCCAGGGTGTATGACGGCGTCGAACAAGGCTTGCGCCAGATGCGCAACCTGGGTCTGAAGATGGCCTGCCTGACCAACAAGCCGCTGTCGTTTGCCGAGCCGCTGCTCAAGGCCAAGGGCCTGCGTGATTATTTCGACTGCGTCTTTGGCGGTGACTCGTTCGAGCGGAAAAAGCCCGACCCGTTGCCGCTCATCAAGACCTGCCAGGCCCTGGGCAGCCAGCCCGCCACCACGCTGATGGTGGGCGACAGCAGCAACGACGCAGAAGCAGCGCACAACGCAGGCTGCCCTGTGGTGCTGGTGAGCTACGGCTACAACCACGGCCAGCCGATCCGGCAGGTGCAGGCCACCGGCTACGTAGACTCGCTGGCTGAACTGGTGCGGTAGTTGCTATTGATTTAGGAGTTGTTGTGCGCACAGGCAAACCGCTGGCATTCGGTTTCATCTGCACAGCCGCTGTGCCGCACAAGCCTCTGCCGCTATGATGGCGCTATTGCCAACCGCCTGCATGGCGGCCTTGGGCGCATCTTCACCCTTGCCAAACTACACTCTTGCCCCATGGATGGATTGCATCTGACCGCCGATTTGTACCAATGCCAGTGCGCGCCGTCGCTGCTGACCGAGCAGGTGCAGCTGGCGCAGCTGTGCGTGGGGCAAACCATGCGCTCGGGCCTGACCGTGGTGGCGCAGCGCTGGCACAGTTTTGCGCCGGTCAACGACCAGCCGGCGGGGGTGACCGGCACGGTGTTGCTGGCCGAGTCGCACCTGGCGATCCATACCTGGCCCGAAAGCGGCAGCGTGTCGCTGGATCTGTACGTCTGCAACTTCTCTGAAGACAACACCGCCAAGGCCCACGCGCTCATGCAAAGCCTGCTCAATGCACTGGCACCCACCCGCGTGCAGCAGCAGCAACTGCGGCGAGGAGACGCCAGCGCGGCAGTTGCCTTTGGCGCCGGCAGTGGCAGCGATGGTGACCGCTGATTGGCATATCTGCAACGCTGCCTGACAGCACGATCACACCGCATCATGGGCCAATACTCGGCATTTGCGGGAATTGGCACTGGCGCCTCCAATCGTTTGCTACACTAAAGCCCATGTTCATCCATCACGCAGTCATTGCAGGTCTCGCAGGCCGGGGAGCTTGGCCCTGGCGTAAGCCTGCGACCATGTCTGTTTGATTGCCGCTGGGTGACACGCCCCAGCGTGCGCCCGAGGCCATGCCGACCGGTATGGCCGCCAAGATGAACTGCAGCGCACGATACGCACACATCCAGCGTGCGCTGCCAAAGCTGGGGACGATTCTTCGTGATCACCGAACTCGAATTCAAAAGTCTGGCCAACCAAGGCTACAACCGCATTCCTCTCGTCGCTGATGCGTTTGCGGATCTCGAAACACCTCTATCGCTGTATTTGAAGCTCTGCCACGCGCATGACGATGGCAAACACAGCTTTCTGCTGGAATCCGTCGTGGGCGGTGAACGCTTTGGCCGCTACAGCTTTATCGGCCTGCCCGCGCGCACTCTGCTGCGTGCCACCGGTTTTGGTGCTGCTGCCAAGACCGAAGTGGTAACCGACGGCCAGGTGGTGGAGACGCACCAGGGCAACCCGCTTGACTTCATCGCTGCGTACCAGCAGCGCTTCAAGGTGGCGCTGGGGGCGGGTCTGCCGCGCTTTTGCGGCGGCCTGGCGGGTTACTTTGGCTACGACGCCGTGCGCTACATCGAGAAAAAGCTCGAAAACAGCTGCCCGCCCGATACCCTGGGCACGCCTGACATCATGCTGCTGCAGTGCGAAGAGGTCGCTGTCATCGACAACCTCTCGGGCAAGCTCTACCTGATCGTCTACGCCAACCCCGGCGAGGCAGAGGCCTACAGCAAGGCCAAGAAGCGCGTGCGCCAGCTCAAGGAGCAACTGCGCTATTCGGTCAGCGTGCCACGCATCCGTGCGGGCGAAAGCTACCCGGCCGAGCGCAGCTTTGCCAAGGCGGATTATCTGCGTGCCGTTGAAGAGGCCAAGGAGATGATTGCTGCAGGCGACTTCATGCAGGTGCAGGTGGGCCAGCGCATCCACAAGCGCTACACCGAAAGCCCGCTTTCGCTGTACCGGGCGCTGCGCTCGCTCAATCCCAGCCCTTACATGTATTACTACCACTTTGGTGACTTCCAGGTGGTGGGGGCCAGCCCCGAGATCCTGGTGCGGCAGGAGCAGGTCGAGCACGAAGGTGGCGTGGCCAAGAAGATCACCATTCGCCCGCTGGCTGGCACGCGCCCGCGCGCATCCACGCCAGAAAAGGACAAGGCAACCGAGCACGAGCTGGTGAACGATCCCAAGGAGCGTGCCGAGCATGTGATGCTGATCGATCTGGCGCGCAACGACATCGGTCGCATCGCCAAGACCGGCAGCGTCAAGGTGACCGAGGCCTTTGCGGTGGAGCGCTACAGCCATGTGATGCACATCGTGAGCAATGTCGAAGGCATTCTGAAAGACGGCATGACGAGCATGGATGTGCTCAAGGCCACCTTCCCGGCGGGCACGCTGTCGGGCGCCCCCAAGGTGCATGCGATGGAGGTGATCGACCAGCTCGAGCCCGTCAAGCGTGGCATCTATGGCGGCGCCTGCGGCTACCTGAGCTATGCCGGTGACATGGACCTGGCCATTGCCATCCGTACTGGTGTGATCAAGGACGGCATGCTGTATGTGCAGGCCGCAGCCGGTGTGGTGGCCGATTCGGTGCCCGAGCTGGAATGGAAAGAGACTGAACACAAGGCGCGCGCACTGCTGCGCGCGGCCGAACTCGTAGAGGAAGGACTGGAATGACCCGCGCTATCGACAAAGTGCAAGACTGCAACACCATGACCGACGTGCGCCGCCATGTGAATGCGCTCGACGACATCCTGGTGCCGCTCTTGGTGGAGCGCGGCGGCTACATGACCCAGGCCGCCAAGGTCAAGAACAACCCCGATCTGGTGCGCGACGAAGAGCGTATCGAAACCATCGTTGCCCGCGTGCGTGAGCGCGCCGCACTGGAAGGGGGCCAGCCCGACGTGATCGAGGCCATCTACCGCGCGATGATGGAAGCCTACATCGCCTATGAACACCGTGAACTGGCGCGCCTGCAGGCAGGCGGCACACCGAGGAAGTGACGATGAAAAAACTGTTGATGGTCGATAACTACGACAGCTTCACCTACAACATCGTTCAGTACTTTGGCGAATTGGGTGTCGATGTGGTCGTGGTGCGCAATGACGAAACCTCGCTCGACGAGATTACCGCCCACCAACCGGACTGGCTGGTGATATCCCCCGGGCCCTGCAGCCCGGCGGAGGCGGGAATTTCGGTGCAAGCCATCCAGCACTTTGCCGGCAAACTGCCCATTCTTGGCGTGTGTCTTGGCCACCAGGCCATTGGCGCAGCCTTTGGCGGCAATATCATCCGCGCGGTCCAGCAGATGCACGGCAAGACCAGTGTCATCCACACCACGCAGCAAGGCGTGTTTGCCGATCTGCCAGAGGAATTCACCGTCAACCGCTACCACTCGCTGGTGATCGAGCGCAGCACCTGCCCCGATTGTCTGGAAGTGACGGCGACCAGTGAAGACGGCGAAATCCAGGGTGTGCGCCACAAAACACTGCCGATCCAGGGCGTGCAGTTCCACCCCGAGAGCATTCTGACCGAGCATGGCCACGCCATGCTGAAGAACTTTCTGGAGCAGCGCTGATGACTGGCGCCGCCGTCCTGGCTTCGCAATTTGCGTACAAGCGCTGGGCCAACGAGGAATTGGTGCAATTGGGGTTGGCGTCGCAGCATCTGCTCTCCGCCGATGAACTGCGCCTCTTCACCCGCATCCTCAACCACACCTGGGTGGTCGATCAGATTTTTGCTGCGCACATGCAGGGTGCCGCGCACCACTTCGGCTCGACCAATACCGAGGACACACCAACGCTGGCCGATCTGCAGGCACGTCTGGCCCGTTCCGACGCACAGTTGGAACAGTACGTACAAGACCTGCAGGATGCGCAACTGGGTGAGCTGATCCGGTTCCGCTTTACCGACGGCGATACCGGCAGCATGACGCGCAGCGAAATGCTGCACCACCTGATCGTGCATGGCACCTACCACCGAGGGGCGGCCGGACGTGTTCTGGCGCCTCATGGCGTGGCCTTGCCACGTGATTCACTCACCACCTTCTTGCACCGGCTGGAGCCGGGGCGCCGATGGCAGGCCTAGCTTCCATTTGCCTCACTCCACTTGAATGTTCTAGGAATCTCCATGTCGATTACCCCCCAGGAAGCGCTGCAGCGCACCATCGAGCACCGCGAAATCTTCCACGATGAAATGCTGCATCTGATGCGCATGATCATGAAGGGCGAGCTCTCGCCGGTGATGACGGCATCCATCCTCACCGGCCTGCGCGTCAAGAAGGAAACCATTGGCGAGATCAGCGCGGCTGCCGAGGTGATGCGCGAGTTTTCCAACAAGGTGCATGTGAACGACCGCACCAACCTGGTCGACATCGTCGGCACGGGGGGCGACGGCGCCAACACCTTCAACATCTCCACCTGCTCCATCTTCGTGATCGCGGCTGCTGGCGGCAAGGTCAGCAAGCACGGCGGGCGCAGCGTATCGAGCAAATCCGGCAGTGCCGATGCGATGGAGGCGCTGGGCGTCAACATCAACCTCGCTCCGGAACAGATTGCGCAGAGCATTGCGCAGGTGGGCATCGGCTTCATGTTCGCGCCCAACCACCACCCGGCGATGAAGAACGTGGCGCCCGTGCGCAAGGAGCTGGGCGTGCGCACCATCTTCAACATCCTGGGCCCCCTCACCAATCCGGCGGGTGCGCCCAACATCCTGATGGGTGTGTTCCACGAGGATCTGGTCGGCATCCAGGTGCGCGCGCTGCAGCGCCTAGGCGCCGAGCACGCACTGGTGGTGTACGGCCGCGACGGGCTCGACGAGATCAGCCTGGGTGCTGGCACCCTGGTGGGCGAGCTGAAGGACGGTGTGGTGCGCGAGTACGAAATCCACCCCGAAGACTTCGGTATCCAGATGGTCGGCACCCGTGCTTTCCGCGTGGACAACCCTGAGGAGTCCAAAGCCATGCTGCTGGGCATTCTGCAGGGCGAAAAAGGCCCGGCGCGCGACATCGTCTGCCTGAACGCAGGCGCGGCGCTCTATGCGGCCAATGTGGCGGAATCCATCGAAGACGGCCTGCGGCGCGCGCGCGAGGCAATCGACACCGGCGCTGCACTGGCCAAGCTCAAAGCGCTGGTGGCATTCACCCAGCAGTACGCCAACGCCTGAAGAAAGTAATACCTATGTCCGATATCCTGAAAAAAATCTGCGACGTCAAAGTCGAAGAAGTCGCTGAAGCGAAAAAGCGCTTGTCGTTTGAAGGCATGCGCCGCGATGCGGAAAGCCGCGCTGTGACGCGCGATTTTGTAGGGGCCTTGCGCGCCAAAATTGCAGCCGGTGAGGCGGGGGTGATTGCCGAGATCAAAAAGGCGAGTCCGAGCAAGGGAGTGATTCGTGCAGACTTTGACCCTGCCGACATTGCTCAAAGCTACATGGTGGGCAATAGCAACAACAAGGCCAAAATTCACGGTAACGCGACGGCGGCTTGCCTGTCGGTGCTGACGGACCGCCAGTTCTTCCAGGGAGAGCCCGACTTTCTGAAGCAGGCGCGTGCCAGCACTTTGCTGCCGGTACTGCGCAAGGATTTCATGGTCGATCCCTATCAGATCTATGAATCGCGGGCGATGGGCGCCGACTGCGTACTGCTGATCGCTGCCTGCCTGGATGATGCGCAGATGGCCGAGATGGAGCAGATCGCACGCGGCCTAGACATGGCCGTGCTGGTGGAAGTGCACGACGGGGCTGAGCTGGAGCGCGCCCTCAAGCTCAAGACGCCGCTGGTGGGCATCAACAACCGCAACCTGCGCACGTTCGAGGTGGACATCCAGACGACGCTCGATCTGCAAAAGCACGTGCCTGCCGACCGCCTGCTGGTGACGGAATCGGGCATCATGACCCGCGACGATGTGAAGACCATGCGCGATGCCGGTATCAACGCCTTCCTGGTGGGGGAGGCGTTCATGCGTGCGGATGAGCCGGGCGAAGCGCTGGCTGCCTTGTTTGCCCATCCGGTCGAACGCGCTTAATTTACTATCAAAAAAAGAGCTGGTGCTATTTTCGGGCGCGGATCTGCTCCAGTTGCTCGGTAAACCACTGCTTGCTGTCGATCTCGGGCTGGCCGGGGCAGCGCACCCGGTAGGGTTTGCTAGACATGCTGCTTTGGCTGGCGGCGTGGTCGATGAAGGCTTCGCTCGTGGGCACCAGCTTTTTCTTGAGCAGATAGTCGTACTTGCCCTGCAGATGCTGGCTGGCCTGTTTGGCGTTGTACCAGCTGCCGTTGCGGTTGAACTCACAGCCGGATGTGAGCAGGGCCGAAAACAGGCCGTCAATTTCGATGGCCGTGGCGGCTTGCGTTGTGGCATGCACCGAGGCAGCTGACAGGCAGGTGGCGGCCAATGCAGCCTTGGCGAAGGTGAGAATGGAAGATGGCATGCGCAGATATTGCCGTGAACTGCTCCTTTACGCTGTAAACCTGTGTTAACATTTTATTGAGAATTATTCGCATTCATTGGTGCGAATCGCCACAGCATGCCATTCTGCTGCTCTGCAGGGGGCCCTTGATGGCGACTCGCACGCTCGCCTCAGCCAGGCAGACTTCTGCCGTGCCCAGCCAGCAGGCTTGATCCATCTCCCCACCCAGCGATTGCTCTGACGACCTGCCAGCCGTACCGGGTAGGGCTGTGTCGTCTTCGCGCGCCGGGCGGGTGGATAGATGGAATGACACCATCGCCGAGGTCTATCTTGAAAACCAAACTCTTGAGCGCGCGCAAGGCGCGTCGTCTGCATGGCGTGGCTGCTGCCATGCTTGCCATCTCTCCTGCCGCATGGGCGCAATCCGCACCCCTGGCCTCCTCTTCTGCGCAAAATGTGCCGGAGTCCACCTTGAGTGAAGTCAAGGTGCAGGCCGCGCAAGACAAGAGTCAGCTGCCGCGCCTTGCGCCCGGTGGCCAGGTGGGCAAGGCTGCAGGCCTGGGCCTGCTGGGCAATGTCGACACCATCGATGCGCCCTTCAACATCACCGCCTACAGCAGCGAACTGATGCAGGACCAGAATGCATCCACCGTGGCCGCCGTGCTGGAGAACGACCCCTCGGTGCGCTTTACCACCAACACCGGTCACATCAACGAGAACTACCTGATCCGCGGCTTTGACATCAACGCCAGCGAGGTGGCCATGAATGGCCTCTATGGCATTGCGCCGGACAGCAACATCCCTACGGAGTTCATTGAACGCGTCGAGCTGCTCAAGGGGCCGGGCGCATTGCTGAGTGGCATGTCTCCGGCAGGCGGCGTGGGCGGCGTGGTCAACATCGTCACCAAGCGGCCCACTGCGCAGCCGCTCACACGGGTGACAACCTCCTTCACTTCGGGCTCGCAATGGCAGGCGCATGCCGATGTGTCGCGCCGCTTCGGGCCCGAAAACCGCCTGGGCATCCGCTTCAACGGCCTGCTGGGCAATGGCGAGACCTCGGTGGGCGACCAGAAACGCCGCCGCAACCTGGGCGCGCTGGCGCTCGATTACCAGGGCGACCGCTTCAGCCTGGGGCTGGACGCCTACCGCTACCGCGCACACATGAACAATGGCAGCCCGGTGATGGTGAGCTTTGCCAAGATGGACCACCTGATCGCCGCACCCGATGGCCGCAACAACCTGTTCCGGGGTGTCAATTCGGTGGTCGAGAACGAAGGCGTGGTGCTGCGTGGCAGCGTTGACCTGAATGACCGCTGGCAGTTGTACGGCAGCGCGGGCCGCGCGCTGCACCACTACGAAGGCCAGCCCACGGGCACGCGCGTGGTGCTCAATGCGGTGGGCGATGGCTCGGCCATCGGCCAGACCTACAACCTCGAAGGCTTCACCAACACCACTGCCTGGGAGACCGGCGTGCGAGGCAGCTTCGAGACCGGGGCGGTCAAGCACCAGGTGGTGGTGGCCTACAACTTCATGAACCAGAAGAGTGGCCGCGCACTGCCGATCACTGTCAGCCCCAACTACACCACCAACATCTACGATCCGGTCGACCCCATCCTGGCACCGGCGCGCCAGGGCATGCGGCGCGAGAACGACAACGACATCAGCAGCCTGGCGCTGGCCGATACGCTTTCGTTCGCGCAGGACAAGGTGCTGCTGACGCTGGGCCTGCGCCACCAGCGCGTGCACCAGAAGATGAAGGGCTACGACGAATCAGCCGTGACACCCGCTGTGGGCCTTGTCGTCAAGCCGTGGGGAGACGACGTATCGCTGTACGCCAACTACATCCAGGGCCTGAGCCCAGGCGTAGAAGTGGGCTCCACCTACGCCAACGCGGGCGAGGTATTTCCGCCCTACAAGACGAAGCAGATGGAGATGGGCGTGAAGTGGCGTGCTGGCGCATTCACCAATACGCTGGCGCTGTTCCAGATCGAAAAACCATCGACCGTGATCGACAGCGCAACCAACACGCTGCAGCTGGGCGGCGAGCAGCGCAACCGGGGCGTGGAATGGAACACCTCGGGCGAGGCGCTGCGTGGCTTGCGTGTGCTGGGCGGCATCGCCTACCTGCAGCCTCGGCTGACGGGCACGCAAGGCGGCAAGAACGACGGCAACGATGCCTTTGGCGCGGCGCGCTGGACGGCCAACCTGGGTGGCGACTGGGACATTCCGGGCCTGCCCGGCGCCGCGCTGAGCGGCCGCGTGGTGCACACCGGCAAGCAGTGGGTCAACGCCGCCAACACCTTGCGCGCCCCGAGCTGGACGCGGGTGGACCTGGGCGCGCGCTATGCCACCACGATTGCAGGCAAGAAAACCGTGTTCCGCGCCAATGTGGACAACGCCTTTGACCGCAAGTACTGGGCGGGCGCCTTTGCCGACAACTTCCTGACCGTGGGCGCACCGCGCACCTACCGTGTCAGCGCCTCTGTGGATTTTTAAGAATGATAGCTACGAGCGCTTTACTGATGTGCGCCGACACCTTGTCTTATCCGAAGTCATGGCGCAAATCCGCGTGCCGCATCGCCGCCGTACTGGCGGCTGCCAACCTGCTGGCGGCTTGCACTCCGAGCCACCGCATGAATACTGAAACCGCACCATCGACCACCCAGGCCTCTGCGTCCTTTTCCATATTGGCAGTCGGCACGGCCGTGCAAGGAAGGCTTGCACCGGGCACGCAGCAGCGCTGGCAGCTCGACGCCCGCGCGCTGCCCGCAGGCAGCGTGGTGCGCGGCGAGATCGATGCCACCGGTCTGCAGCTGGATGTGCAGGATGCGCAGGGCCGCCACGTGCGGCGCCTGCTGGGCAAGGATGCCAGGGGCGAAGGCTTTACCTGGCAGGTACAGGCGGGCGAGCAATTGGTGCTGAATGCCAGCGATGCCGCGCATGTGGAGTATGTTGCTTCGAAAAAGATAGCTGGTGACGCTCTACCTGTGGGAGAAACTCCAAGAATCGGCCAATACCGCCTGCTGCTGGAGCAGGCCTGGCAGCCTGCCGCAGACCAGCAGGTGAAACTGCCTGAGAGCCCGTTGCGAAGCCCACGTCTGCAGGCGCTGGCCCAGCAGTTGCAGGCCGGAGGCAATACCGATGCCTTCTGGCGCGAAGTGGCGCAACAGGGCGCGCCGTTGGTCGAGCCATGGAGCGAGCGCGAGCGCCTTGTCACCTTTGTGTGGCGCGGCGCGCAGCACAGTGTGCGGCTGTTCGGGTCGCCCAGCGGCAACCATGAGTCACTCCAGCGCATGGGCGCGTCCGACGTGTGGTGGGCCAGCTTTGTGATGCCGAGCGATGTGCGGCTGAGCTACGGCTTTGCGCCCGATGTACCCAATATCGATGCCCCGGCGCTGGAGCAGCGGCGCAGCATTCTCGCCACCTTGCAGCGCGACCCTTTCAATGCCCGCACCTGGGGCGCAGGAGCAGACGGCGCGCCGCCAGTGGATCGCTACCAGGGCCGCTCTGTGCTGCAACTGGCCGATGCGCCGCCCCAGCCGTGGGGCCAGAAGCGCGCAGGCGTGCCGCGCGGCGATCTGCAGCGCCACTGGTTTACCTCGCAAGCCCTGGGCAACGGGCGCGATGTATGGATCTACCGCCCGAAGGGCTGGTCGCAGGCGCCAGCGGCGCAGCGCAGCGTACTGGTGCTGTTTGACGCGCACGCCTACCTGTACGACGTGCCCACGCCGCAGATCGTGGACAACCTGGTTGCCGACCAACTGGTCCCCAGCACCGCCGTGGTACTGGTAGCCAATGCCAGCAGCGCGCTGCGCGGCAAGGAACTGCCGCCCAACCCTGACTTTGCCCGCATGATGGGCGAGGAGCTGATGCCCTGGCTTGTTGCGCAAGGCATCGAGGTGCCTGCGGCGCGCACGGTGCTGGCCGGGTCCAGCTATGGCGGCCTGGCCTCCAGCTATGTGGCGCTGCAATACCCCGGGCGCTTTGGCAAGGTGCTGAGCCTGTCGGGCTCGTACTGGTGGGCGCCCCAGGGCGAAGCGCCCAATGCACTGGCCCGCTGGTGGGAGGCCGCGCCCCGCCTGCCGGTGGCGTTCTACTTTGACGCGGGCCGGTATGAAAGCGCACGCGGCGGCCAGGCGGGCATTCTGGAGACCAGCCGCACCCTGGGCGATGTACTGCGCGCCAAAGGCTACCGCGTGACGCAGGTAGAGCACAGCACGGGTCACGACTATGTGCACTGGCAGGGCTCGCTTGCCTGCGGACTGGTGGCGCTGTTGCAGCCTGCCAGCTGGAGCCGGGTGCAGGAGGCATGTGCGTCTGCAGGCGCACACTGAGCATTGCGTTTATCCCGACCGCCCTGTACCTTGTATCAGACTGGCAAGTGCGCACAAAGTGCACAATGCGGCCCATGCAACTGACAACCGAAGCCTTTCACAACCACCAGGTCGCCCCGGGCTGGCAGCCCGTGGTGGACGCCTTCTTTGCAAGCCCCAAGGGCCAGCAGCTCACGCAGTTTGTGCAGCAGCGCCTGGATGCGGGCGCGGTGATTTTCCCGCCGCAACCGTTGCGAGCGCTTGAGTTGACGCCGCCCGAGGAGGTGCGCGTGGTCATTCTGGGGCAGGATCCGTACCATGGCCGGGGGCAGGCCGAGGGGCTGGCCTTTTCGGTGGCGCCCGGTGTGCGCATGCCTCCGTCGTTGCAGAACATCTTCAAGGAAATGCAGCGCGACCTGGGCGTGCCGTTTCCGCCGTTTCCCGAGCCCGGCGGCAGCCTGGTCAAGTGGGCGACGCATGGCGTGCTGCTGCTCAACACCTGCCTCACGGTGGAAGAGGGCCAGGCTGCCAGCCACAGCGGCAAAGGCTGGGAGCAACTGACCGATGCCGTCATCCAGCAGGTGGCAGAGGGCGACAGGCCGGTGGTCTTCATGCTGTGGGGCAGCCATGCGCAGAGCAAACGCGTCTTCATTCCGCAAGACCGGGGCCATCTGGTACTGACCAGCAACCACCCGTCTCCGCTGTCCGCGCTGCGGCCGCCGGTGCCATTTATCGGCAACGGCCACTTTGGCAAGGCCAAGGCGTTTCGCGAGGCGCAGCAGGCCGGTTAGTTCTGCAAAATTTCGAAGAAATTGGCTGATTGCGTATGTTGGATAGGTGCCAGTAGCTATTAAAAAAGGAGCGTCTGGCGTCAAGGCGCCAGTTGCGCCACCAGCAACTCCAGAAACGCCTTGGCCGCCACCGGCAGCTGGCGTCCGGCCAGCGTCTGCACTTCGATGTCGCGCAAATCCATGCCCGCATCGGAAAGCGGTCTGGCGACCAACAGGCCCGCTTCCAGCATGTGCCGCGCGCCCACCTCGCTCGATACGGTGACGCCGCCGCTGTGCAGCACAAAGTTCAGCAAGGTCTTGGCGTGGTTGGTGGTGAGCACGGCATCGAGCTGCAGGCCCTGGCGGCTGCAGGCGAGGTCGATCATCTGGCGAATGGTGGTTTCGGCTGGCGGCAGCGCCAGTGGATGGCGGGCCAGATCGGCCAGTGTGAGCGTGGCTTCCCGGGCCAGTGCATGGTCGGGCCGCAGCACAGCCAGCACGGGGGCGCTCTGGCGGTAGACCACGGCAATGTTCTGCACCGGCGACATGCTGAAACGCAGGCCGATGTCGGCATCGCCCGCCAGCACCCGGGCCGAGACCTGCAAGGTCGGCACCATGGTCACCTCAAATCGCACGCCGGGATGCTGGCGTTGGAAGGCGGCACAGGCCTGCGGCACCAGCTCGTTGGCAAAGGCGTCGGAGGTGGCTATGCGCACCGTGCCCGCGCGCAGGCTGTCGAGCGCGTTGATGGCATCAATGGCCTGCTCTGCGTCGAGGCTGATGCGGCGCGCCAGTTGCGCCACGATGAGCCCGGCCTCCGTGGGTACCATGCCACGCGCATGGCGCTCGAACAGGGGCGTACCCAGCTGCGCCTCCAGCCCGCTGATCTGGCGGCTGATGGCCGAACTGGCGACATGCAGGTTGGCTGAAGCTGCACTGACCGTGCCGCACTGCACCACCTCAAAAAAATAGCGCAGGGCGGTGTCTTGCAGGTGCGAAGGATGGCGCGTGGGCATGGCGGTGTTGCTGAAAATATGCTGATTGCAATTATTGTATTGCCGAATCGGCAAACACCCCTTGCCAAATCAGTGATGGCGCCTTGCAGCCGCTGCTTTTACTATCAATGCCTTGAATTGATTCAGAAGCACCACACCGCAGCGCACACAAACACCCAGGTAGGCGCGATGGCTGGCGTTAAGCACGCAGGGCCAATGGCGGGGCAGGGCTTTTTGGTATCCGGTACTTGCGCGGTACGCCTTCGGCGCCCCGCAGTGCCTCGTTGTCAGCCACGCTTTTCCCGCTTTTCTGCTTTTTCAGCCTTCTCATGCCACGCACTACCACTCCATCTCTCTGCTCCTTCCATAGCCCTCAGCCGCACATGCAGCGCTCTCCATCGCGCCGGGGCGCAGTTGCCGCTTTGCTTAGTCTCATGGGCCTGGCCGCCTTCGCGGCGCTGCCGCAAGCTGCGCTGGCGCAAGGGGGGGGCTGGCCCGACCATGCCATCCGCGTGATCGTGCCCTTCCCGGCGAGCGGCGCCACCGATCTGGTGGCGCGCGTGGTGGCCCAGAAGGTGGCGCACGAGCTGGGCCAGTCGCTGGTGATCGACAACCGCCCGGGCGCAGGCGGCACCATTGGCACTGCAGAAGCGGCCAAGGCGCCCAACGATGGCTATACGCTGCTCTTTACCACCAGCAGCACGCATGCGATCTCTCCGCACCTGATGCCCAAGCTGGCCTACAAGGCAGACAAGGATTTCACCCCCATCGCCCATGTGGCTGATGCCGCCAGCGTGTTGCTGGTCACGCCGTCGCTGCCCGTCAAGAATGTGCAGGAGCTGATTGCCTACGCCAAGGCCAACCCCGGCAAGCTCAACTACGCCACCAGTGGCAACGGCACGATCGTGCACCTGAATACCGCAGCCTTTGCGGCGCAGGCGGGCGTGCAGCTGACGCATGTGCCTTACAAGGGCACGGCGCAGTCCATCAGCGATCTGGCCACCGGCCAGGTGCATATGCTGTTCGACTCCATCCCCACGGGCATGCCGCACGTGGCCAGTGGTCGCCTGCGTGCGCTGGCGGTGACGAGCGAGCAGCGCACCAAGCTGGCGCCTGACCTGCCCACGATTGCGGAATCCGGCCTGCCGGGCTATTCGTCCGTCACCTGGTTTGGCGTGTATGGTCCCGCAGGCATGAAGCCCGAACTGGTGGCCAAGGTGAATGCGGCTTTCAACAAGGCGATCCAGACGCCGGAGGTGGCCGCCAACCTGGCCAAGCTGGGCGCCGATGTGGTCAAGCCTGGCACGCCTGCGCAGTTTGCCGATATGGTGAAGGCAGACAGCGCGCGCTGGGCCAAGGTCATCAAGGACAACCACATTACTTTGGAATAAGAAGGCAAAGACATGACAACCATCCGTGATTGGGCGCTGCCCTATGCATCGCACCGCTCGTCGGTGCTGGGCCGCAATGTGGTCAGCACCTCGCAGCCGCTGGCGGCGCAAGCCGGCCTGCGCATGCTGCTGGCCGGTGGCAATGCGGTGGATGCCGCGCTGGCAGCCGCCATGGCCCTGACGGTGGTGGAGCCTACCGGCTGCGGCATTGGCAGCGATGGCTTTGCCATCGTATGGGACGGCAAGGAGCTGCATGGCCTGAACGCCTCGGGCCGCGCGCCCGCAGGCTGGACGCCCGGGTACTTCGACAAGCTGGGCGGCATTCCCGAGAAGGGCTGGAACGCCGTGACCGTGCCGGGCGCGGTGTCGGCCTGGGTCGAACTGTCCCGCCGCTTCGGCAAGCTGCCCTTTGCGCAGGTGGCGCAACCGGCCATCGACTACGCGCGCCATGGGTTTGCCGTCTCGCCCACCATCGCCAGGCTGTGGGAGCTGGGGCTTGCCAAGCTGGGCGATCAGCCCGGCTTCCAGGAATGCTTTGCTCCAGGCGGCAGCGCGCCCAAGGCGGGCGAGGTGTTCAAGAGTGAAGCCCATGCACAGACCCTGGAAGAGATTGCCGCCACCATGGGCGAATCCTTCTACCGGGGCGCGCTTGCCAAGAAGATGGCCGCGCACAGCCAGGCCAACGGCGGCGTGATGACCGTCGAAGACCTGGCCGCGCACCGCTGCGACTGGGTGGGCACGGTCTCCCAGCCGTTTGGCGATTCGGTGATCCACGAAATTCCTCCCAACGGCCAGGGCATCGCCGCGCTGATGGCGCTGGGCATGCTCGATAGCCTCGACATCGGCAGCGACCCGCTGGACAGCGCGGAAACCGTGCACCTGCAGATCGAGGCGATGAAGCTGGCGCTGGCCGATCTGGCGCAATACAACGCCGACATCGACCACATGCGCGTCAAGCCGCAGCAGGAGCTGCTGAACCCCGCCTATCTGGCAGAACGTGCGCAGCTGATCGACCGCAGCAAGGCCCGTGTGGCCAGCTATGGCGCACCCCGTCCCGGCGGCACGGTGTACCTGTGCGCGTGTGACGAGAGCGGCATGATGGTGTCCTTCATCCAGTCCAACTACATGGGTTTTGGCTCGGGCGTGGTGGTGCCGGGTACCGGCATCAGCCTGCAGAACCGTGGCGCGGGCTTTACCACCGAGGCAGGGCACGCCAACCAGGTGGCGCCGGGCAAACGGCCTTCGCACACCATCATTCCTGCGTTTGCGATGAATGCCGACGGCACGCCGCAGATGGCCTTTGGCGTGATGGGCGGGCCGATGCAATCGCAAGGCCATGTACAGATGGCGGTGCGCGTGCTGCGCTACGGCCAGAACCCGCAGGCTGCTGCCGACGCTCCGCGCTGGCGCGTGACCGGGGGCAACAAGGTCTCGGTCGAGCCCGGGTTTGATCCGCAGGTGGTGGAGGCGCTGCGTGCGCGCGGCCATGAGATCACGGTCGAAGAAGGCAATGGCGTGTTTGCCTTTGGCGGCGCGCAGCTGATTCAGCGAGAGGGCGGCCACTACATCGCGGGCTCCGACCCGCGCAAGGACGGGCAGGCTGTTGCCTACTGACCAGGAGAACACACCCAGCCAGCGCCGCAGTGCCATTGCCTGCGGCGTTTTTTTTGCCCCGGCAGCAGCCATATGTAGCGGGCAGGCCACGGCACAACCCCTGGCAGGGCAGGTCGCGGCATTGGACGACGCGCCGCCCGCGCAGGCCTTTGGATAATCGGATGGTTTTATCCACAAGGAGTGAACCATGGCTACCAATCTTCCACTGTCTGATTCATTGCGGCACACCGTCGGCCGCAGCTGGTGGGTGATCTTGCTGTTCGGCATCGTCTCTGCGCTGTTTGGGGTGATGGCGCTGGTCAACCCACTGTCGATGGGCGCGAGCATGACCTGGGCCATCGGCATTCTGGCGGTGGCAGAAGGCGTAGTGGGTCTGATTGGCGCATTTGGCAAGAACGCCGGGGTTTCGCGCGGCTGGATGATTCTCTACGCGCTGATTTCGCTCGCCTTTGGCGTGATGGCGATCGCCAACCCGGTCTCGATGGCGGCCAGCATCGTCATGGTGATGGCGGTGTGGTTCATCGTCTCGGGCGTGATGCGCATCGTATTTGCCATCCGCGTGCGCGAGGAGATCGACAACGAGTGGATGCTGATTCTGGGCGGCGTGCTGGGCGTCATTCTGGGCGGTCTGATGCTGGCCGCGCCGCTGGCTGGCCTGATCGTCGGCGTGATCTGGATTGGCGTGGGGGCGCTGGTGTACGGGCTCTTGCAGATTTTTGCAGCCTTCAAGGTGCGCAAGCTGGCGTCTTGATGCGTAATGTGCTGTGACCGTTTCTGGCCCCGCCTTGGCGGGGCTTTTTGCTGGCCGCAATCAGGGGCCAGCAAAACAATGAATAAAAGCGTCTCTGGCGCTCATCTGTAAAGCGCAAGATGCTATCAAATAAATAGCTAACGCGATTCCCGTACCGACAGCCAGGCGCTCAGCGCGCCGCCCACGGCAATGGCCACCATCCCCAGCACCGCCCAATGGTCTGGCATGTGGCCGTACAGCAGCCAGCCGGAGAACACGGCGAACGGGATCTGGCTGTAGAGGAAGGGCGAAATGGTTGCCGGCTTGGCGTGTTCGTAAGCCTTGAGCAGCATCAAGTGGCCAATGGTGCTGCCCACGCCCATGGCGAGTGCGCCCAGCCACAGGGCCGCAGTATCGGGCATCTGCCAGAACCAGGGCAGGCTCGCGGTGGTCAGCACCAGGGCGAGCAGGCTGGTGTAGATCTGCGTGGTCAGCGGCCGTTCCTTGCCAGCCATCTGACTGCTGACGATCTGGTAAGCCGTATTGGCGGCCAGTTGCAGCAGGGGCCAGACCAGGGCGCCGCCGCTGAAATTGGCGCCGCCGGGGCGGATGATGACCACCGTACCGACAAACCCCATGGCCACCAGCACCCAGCGCAGAGGACTCACCGGCTGGCGCAGCCACAGTGCGGCCACCAGGGTCATGGCGAGCGGCGTCATCGCCACCACGGCGGTGAACTCGGCCAGCGGCAGGTAGCGCAGGCTCATCATGGCGCAGGCATTGCTGCTGCAAAACAGTGCGGCGCGCATCACCTGAAAGCGCGGGTGCGTGGTGCGGAAGATATCCATACCGCTCTGTGCCAGCCCCCAGCTCACCGTGAAGATCGATTGCAGCACGTAGCGCAACCACAGAGCCATGAGCAGCGGCAAAATGGCGCCCACGTACTTGGAGCCGGTGTCCAGCAGGCAGAAAAAGGCGCAAGCCGTAACCGTCATGGCAATGCCGGTGAAGGCCGATCCCTTGCCCGGACGGGGAGCGCCTGGCGATGGCAAGGTCGCGGGTGCTGCGGCGGCCGGGGCTGCAGGCAGCGCTGACGCGGAGGGTGGGGTCACGGTCAAATCGCCTGGGCGCAGGGCCACAGGCGCGGGTGAGGCGGTCGGGGAGGTCACGCGGGCTGGTGCAAGGCGCGGCAGCCGGTCTCCTGCGGAGTCGAAGGGCTGGCGCAATGACTTGTCCATTGTAAAAAGCCTGCCGCCATTGGCGAGCCTGCCGTGGCTCCCGGCAGGCGATTTCGTGGCGCTGTTGTCCGGCCTGCGACACCTGCAAAGCCGCACGCGCCATGCAGGAATAAAGGCCTTGCGTTTGGTTGAGGTAGCAACAGCGTGTTACCATTAAATGAGAATGATTCGCATACGTGTTAATTTGCGTAAAGCTCATGCAGCGGTGCCCTTTTTTCGCGGGGTTTGCGGTCATTCCAGTAAATCAACCGCTGGAGCATATGTGGCGGGCGCAAGAAGCTATGAATTGGAGAGCAATCAATAGCATCACGTAGCGATACGGGCTTGGGTCGGATGCATGCATGGGCTGCCAGCTCACCGACCAAAGGATGTTCCATGTCGCGCTTTGCCTTGTCTTCTTCGGGGACTTCGACGTTTTCCGTCAACCGCCGCCAGTCGCTCCTGCAACTGGGTGCGTTGGTGACCCTGCCCTGGGCGGCGGGCTCGGCCCTGGCACAGCAAAGCTTCACGGTGCAGCAATCCAATGGTGCGGTGCAGATTCCCGTCAAACCGAAAACCATTCTGGTGTTCGACATGGCGGCGCTCGACTGCCTGCGGGCGCTGGGCGCGCAGGTCAAGGGCGTGCCCGAGGTGGTCAAGTTTCCCCAGGTGCTGGAGCAGTACGCCAGCAAGGACTACACCCGTATCGGCAGCCTGTTCGAGCCCAACTACGAAGTGGTCAAGGGCCTCAATCCCGATGTGATCGTGGCCGGTGGCCGTTCGGCAGCGAAGGTGCCCGAGCTGTCAAAGATTGCCCCAACGCTTGATCTGACGGTGAACAACGCCAAGCCGGTGGAAAGCGCTTTCAAGCACCTGAAGATTCTGGGCCAGATGGTGGGCGCCGAGGCCAAGGCGGATGAACTCATCGCCGCCATGCAGGCCGATATCGACAAGCTCAAGGGCTTGACGGCGGGCAAGGGCACGGGCCTGATGGTGATGACCAATGGCGGCAAGCTCAGCGCCTACGGCCCTGGCTCGCGCTTTGGCATGCTGCACGATGTGTACGGCATTGCGCCTGCCAACAAGGACATCCAGGTGGCGGGCCACGGCCAGGCGATCTCGTTTGAATTCATCCTCAAGACCAATCCCGACTGGCTGTTCGTGCTGGACCGCGATGCCGCCATTGGCCGCGAAGGCGCATCGGCGTCCAAGCTGCTGGACAACCCGCTGGTCAACGCCACCAAGGCGGCCAGGAAAAAGCAGATCGTCTATCTGAACTCGGCCAACTGGTACCTGCTGGGCAACGCCAGCCCCGGCTCGCTGCACGACGATGTGACGCAGCTGATCAACGCATTCTCCCAAGCCTGATGGCTGGGCTGCAGCCAGCCTTGCCGCGAGCCACAGCATGACAGACATGGTTTTGAAAGCGCCACGCAGCGAGCGCAGCCCGGTGCTGCGCCCGCTGGCTTTCGCGCTGCCCGCCGTGGCAGCCCTGGCCGTTCTGGCCTTCATCAGCCTGCTGGTGGGGGTGAGCGATGTGTCGGTCGCCACCATCGTGCGCCTTTTCTCGCACAACGAAGACGACCTGGCCACGCAGGTGCTGGTTGCCAGCCGCGTGCCGCGCACCCTGGCGCTGCTGCTGGCGGGCAGCGCCATGGCCGTGGCGGGCCTGTTGATGCAGATGCTGGCGCGCAACCACTACGTGGAGCCGTCAACCATGGGCACTGCCGAATCCGCTGGCATGGGCATGCTCGTGGGCGTGCTGCTGTGGCCGGACATGCCGGTCTTTGCCAAGATGGGGCTGGCTGCGGTGTTTGCGCTTGCGGGCACGGCGCTGTTTCTGGCGGTGCTCTCGCGCATCCGCCTGCGTGCTGCGCTGATCGTGCCGCTGGTGGGGCTGGTGCTGTCAGGGGTGATCGAGTCGGCCACGACCTTCCTCGCCTACCGCTTTGACCTCATGCAGACGGCACGCTCGTGGATGACGGCGGATTTTTCCGCCATCGTGCAAGGCCGCTACGAGCTGCTGTGGCTGTCGCTGGTGGTCACCGTCGTGGCCATGGTGGCAGCCGACCGCTTTACCGTGGCCGGCATGGGGCAGGACTTTGCCACCAATCTGGGGCTCAACTACAAGCGCCTGGTGGCGCAGGGCGTGGCCGTGGTGTCGGTGGTCACGGCATCGGTCATCGTCACCGTGGGCATCATCCCGTTTGTCGGCCTGATCGTGCCTAACCTGGTGCGGCTGGTGGTGGGCGACAACGTGCGCAAATCGGTGTTGTGGGTAGCCTGGGCCGGGGCCTTGATGGCGCTTGTCTGCGACCTGATCGGCCGCCTGGTGATTGCGCCCTACGAGGTGCCGATCGGCACGGTGATGGGTGTGATCGGCAGCGCCATGTTCCTCGCCCTGCTGCTGGCGCGGCGCAAGCGCATGGGAGGCTGATGTGAGCAAGGCATCCATGCAAAAAATGCCTGCAGTGCTTGCAGATGAAGCGCCATCAGCTATGAAAAAAGCAGCAAATTTGTCGCTGTTGGGAACCCCCGTACGTCGCCTCTGGCTGCTGCTGGCGCTTGCGCTGTTTGCCAGTGGCCTGTTCATGACCATTGACGTGCAGGCTGAATGGAGCTTTGTGCTGCCGCTGCGGGGTACCAAGCTGGCCACCTTATGGGCAGTGGCGTTTGCAATTGGCATATCGACGGTGCTGTTCCAGACGGTGACGGGCAACCGCATCCTCACGCCTGCGGTGATGGGCTTTGACGCGCTGTTCCAGCTGATCCAGTCGGTGCTGGCGTTCACCGTGGGGGTGGCGGCCATGCAGATACCCGAGCTGGCGCGCTTTGGCATGAACGTGGGGCTGATGGTGGTGCTGTCCACCACGCTGTTCGTCTGGCTGTTTCGCGGGCAGGCCAGCAATCTGCATCTGCTGCTGCTCGTGGGCATTGTGGCGGGCATCTTCTTTCGCAGCCTGAACAATTTCGTCTGGCGCGTGATGGACCCGAATGACTTTGTGGTGCTGCAGGACCGTCTGTTTGCCAACTTCAACACCGTCTCGCGCCCGCTGCTCGCGCTGTCGCTCGTGGTGATTGCGGCCATGGGCCTGTGGGTATGGCGCCAGCGCCATGTGCTGGATGTGCTGGCGCTGGGCCGCGAGGTAGCCATCAACCTGGGTGTGGACTACCAGCGCGCGGTGATGGGCATCCTGGTTGTGATCGCCATTCTGGTGTCGGTCTCGACCGCGCTGGTGGGGCCGGTCACCTTCTTTGGCCTGCTGGTGAGCAACATGGCCTACCAGCTGATGCACACGCACCAGCACCGCTACACGCTGGCGGCCACCGTGCTGCTTGGGGCCTTGCTTCTGGTAGGCGGGCAGATGGTGCTGGAGCGCATGTTTGGTTTCAACACCTCGCTGTCGATCGTGGTGGAGTTTCTGGGCGGGCTCACCTTCATCTACCTGCTGGTACGAAAAACCAGGCATTGAGAGCCGGAGAGTCAGAAAGTCATGATCGAAACAGAAAAACTGTGCAAGACGCATGGCACCACCACGGTGCTGCATGGGGTGGACCTGCGCATTCCGCAAGGCAAGCTCACCGCCATCATCGGCCCCAACGGCGCGGGCAAGTCGACCGCCCTGGGCCTGATCAGCCGCCTGGTGCCAATGACCTCGGGCCAGGTGCGCATCGAAGGGCAGGACATTGCCACCACGGCCAGTGATGCGCTGGCACGCATTCTGGCCATTCTGCGACAGGACAACCAGAGCGCGTTGCGCCTGACGGTGCGCGATCTGGTGGCCTTTGGCCGGTTTCCGCATTCCAAGGGCCGACTGAGTGCGGAGGACAAGACCCATGTGGACCGGGCCCTGGCCTATCTGAACCTGGAATCGCTGGAGACGCGCTTTCTCGACGAACTCTCGGGTGGCCAGCGCCAGCGGGCCTACATTGCCATGGTGCTATGCCAGGACACGCGCTACATCCTGCTCGACGAGCCGCTCAACAACCTGGACATGGCCCATGCCGTGGGCATGATGAAGCTGCTGCGCCAGGCCGTACAGGACACGGGCAAGACCGTGGTGGTGGTGTTGCACGACATCAATTTTGCGGCCACCTACGCAGACCACATCATCGCCATGAAGGACGGCCACCTGTACCGTGAGGGCCCGCCGCAGACGGTGGTCTGCAATGAGGTGCTGAGTGACCTGTACGCCATCCCGGTGCGGGTGCACGAGGTGGCGGGGCGCCGGTTCTGCGACTATTTCTGACCGTTCCCCATCGCGATTCTTCAAGGTTGGATGGCGGAAAATAGGTACTTATCTGCCTATAAGCAGCAGATATTGACAGCGAGTGCGTTTGGTGATTTATTGTGAAATTGTTTAATTAACAATTAAGTAAGAAGAATTTCGCGCCGTGAAATTTTTACTACTTAGTATAATTAATAGCAATTTGATGCAAAAAACCTTCAACGATCTTCCCATGACCACCGAATTGCTGATCAAGGAGCACAACAGGCTTGCGTTGCGCTCGCTGTTCCTGGAGGACGGCTTTTCCACCTTTGGCCGTGAAGCCAGCAGCGCCATCGTGATGGACCATGCCAGCGTCAGCCGCCACCATGGCGCCTTTTTTCTGCGCGAGCGCTTCGGCATTCTGACGGTGGAGGACCATGACAGCACCAACGGTACCCTGGTCAATGGCGTGCGGGTCAAGCGCAAGATACTGTTTGCTGGCGATGTGGTGCAGGTGGGAGACTTCCAGGTCTACGTGCGGCACGGGTCAACCCAGGCGGGCGGTGCCTCGGCGGACGAGGGTAGCGCCCAGCAGGGCTGAGTGCTCTCCGTCTTCCCCTGTGCAACTGCATGTTTTTGGCGCTTCGGGAAGCACTGCTACAAGTGCCCAATGACAAAAAGCTGCTGAAGGCAGCAGCTCTTAGTGGGCGATGGGCCAGTGCCTCAGGCCGCAGTGCCGGTGTTGGCCGCTGCTGGCTCTTCGCTGCCAGGTTGGGGCTCTTCGCCCGTTGCCATGTGCTTCTTGCGCTGCAGCAGCATCGAGTCGCCGTAGCTGAAGAAGCGGTACTGGTGTGCGACCGCGTGCTTGTACAGATCCATGATGTGTTCGTAGCCCGCAAAGGCGCTCACCAGCATCATCAGACTGCTTTTGGGCAAGTGGAAGTTGGTGACCAGCATGTCAACCACGCGGTAGGGAAAGCCGGGCGTGATGAAGATGTTGGTGTCGCCCGAGAGCTGGCCGGTGCGCGCCCATGATTCGAGCGTGCGCACGGTGGTGGTGCCCACGGCAACCACGCGGCCGCCGCGCTGGCGGCAGCGCTCCAGCGCGGCCAGGGTGGGCAGCGGAATGTCGTACCACTCGCTGTGCATCTGGTGGTCTTTGAGGTTCTCTGTCTTGACGGGCTGGAAGGTGCCTGCGCCGACGTGCAGGGTGACGCTGGCGCGCTCCACGCCTTTGGCTTCCAGCGCGGCCAGCACCTTGTCGTCGAAGTGCAGCGCAGCGGTGGGGGCTGCCACTGCGCCGGGGTTCTTCGCAAACACCGTCTGATAGCGCACTTCGTCTTCGGCCTGGTTCGGGTCCTGGCCCGATTGCTGTTCGCGCTCGATGTAGGGCGGCAGCGGAATGTGGCCGTGCTGCTGCATCAGCTCCCACGGGGTTTCGCCATGGGGGCCATCGAGGCGCAGGCGGAACAGGGCACCCATCTCGTTGGGCCAGCGGCCCATCAGCACGGCGTCAAAACCGCCGGCCTTCTTGCCGCCCATCATGTGCAGAACGCCGCCCACGGCCGGTTTCTTGCTCACCTTCATGTGGGCAACGACTTCATTGCCGTCCAGCACGCGTTCGATCAGCAATTCGATCTTGCCGCCGCTGGATTTTTCGCCGAACACGCGCGCCTTGATCACCTGGGTGTCGTTGAAGATCAGCAGGTCGCCCGCTTGCAGCAGATCGGGGAGTTCGTAGAAGTGGCGGTCTGCCAGTTCGGGCTCGCGTGCATCCAGAAGGCGCGAGGCGCTGCGCTCCGCAGCGGGGTGTTGGGCAATCAGCTCGGCGGGGAGCTCGAAATCGAAATCACTCAGGTGAAAGGTGCGGCGGGCACCGGAAAAGGCAGTCATCTTCGGCTCTTGCAGGCGGTACACACCCGCAGCTCACAGGGATCAAACAAGGGGGCGATTGTGCCACCGCACAAGTGACACAGCAGGCAGCGCGGGAAACGCCGAAAGTTGTCATAAATTTGTCACAATTGGCATCTGGGGCGGGATGCTGCCATCCACCCGATTTCGAGACCGCAAAAACGTTCTACCAACGTATTGAGACAACACAACCAGGAGCAAGCCCATGGCACCCTTCAACATCCGCAGTCTTTCCGCAGCCGCCGTGCTGACAGCACTTGCCGCGAGCGCCCAGGCGCAAGGCGTGGTCAATGCGCTGTGCAGCACCGATGCGCCCTGGTGCGAGGCTGCGGCCAAGGAGTTCACCAAGAAGACCGGCATCAAGGTGAACCAGGCGCACAAGGGCACCGGCGAGATCGCTGCCCAACTGCGTGCCGAGGCCAACAACCCCAAGACCGATATCTGGTGGGGCGGCACGGGCGATCCTTTCCTGCAGGCGGCCGAGCAAGGCCTGTTGGCTGAATACCGTCCGGCCTACATCAACGACCTGCGCGACTGGAGCGTGCGCCAGTACGCCATGTCGGGCAACCAGGTGGGCGGTTTCTACAGCTCGGCCATCGGCTTTGGCTACAACACCGACATCCTGAAGAAAAAGAAGCTGCCCGAGCCACTGTGCTGGGCCGATGTGATCAAGCCCGAGTTCAAGGGCGAGGTAGAGATTTCGCACCCCGCCTCCAGCGGCACGGCCTATACGGTGATCGCCGGGCTGGTGCAACTGATGGGCGAAGACCAGGCGTTTGACTACCTCAAGAAGCTCCACAAGAACACCACTACCTACACCCGCAGCGGCCAGGCCCAGGCCCCCAATGTGGCCAAGGGTGAGGTGGGCGTGGGCATCACCTTCATGTTCAATTTCGAGAAGTGGAAGGCCGACAAGTACCCTGTGAAGACCCATGCGCCCTGCGAAGGCACGAGCTACGAGGTGGGTGGCATTGCGCTGGTGAAGGGCGCGCGCAACATGGACAACGCCAAGAAGTACTACGACTGGCTGATGGGCCCCGAGGGCCAGGCCGTGGGCGCGAAGGTGGGCAGCTACCAGGTGCCTGCCAACAAGACGTTCAAGATGGACCCGCGCATTCCGACCATGGACGATGTCAAGCTGATCAAGTACGACTTCGAGAAGTACGGCAAATCTGCTGAGCGCAAGCGTCTGATTGACCGCTGGACCAAGGAAGTGGAAGCGCTGCCACGCTGAGTTGTTGAATTCCTTTGAAGCAAAAATAGTTGCCGATGTAGATGTAATTTGCGTCGGCAGCTATTGTTTTATGGATTCCAGTTAGGCGCGGATATTCTTTTTCTGCGCTGGCGCACAGATGCCGGGAGTTCGCCCCGGCGGGCGAGGCACTTTCTTGTCTCGCAACAAGAAAGTACCCAAAGAAATGTGCCCTGCTGCCTGCGTCCCTGCGCTTCGCTCCGGGCAGCCTGCGCCGTGGTATCTGCGGGGGTGCCGCATAACTCACTGCGCGCTACGCGCTCCGTTCAAACAGATGCGGCAAGCCAGATAACGAAGCACTGGCACTCTGCGGTGCCGGTGCCACCCCGCAAACACCACGTCACAGGCGCATGCAAAAGGGATAAGCAAGCCGACAGCCAGACATCCATACGGGCCGAGCGTAGCGATGGCCCGGGTTGGTTCTCAACCCCCTTTTGCCTGCGCCGAGGAGCACAGGGTGTGGGCTGGGCAGTTGCACCGCAGAGTGCAACTGCATCGTGAACTGACTTACCGCATCTGTTTGAACGGAGCGCTGTAGGCGCGTAGTGAGTTATGCGGTACAGCCCGCACCCGCGCACCGCAGGTTGCCCGAAGGCGAAGCCGCAGGGACGCAGGCAGCAGGGTGGCCTTCTTTTGGGTACTTTTCTTGGCCGCCAAGAAAAGTGCCTCGCCCGCCGGGGCGAGACCCGGCCAGCAGTACCCAATAGAAAACCATGCGCCTGCACTGCACTGCCTGCCCGCGTGCATGCCGTAACCTTACAGTCCCCCATAACCAGCCACCACCCCAGCCTCACCACCTACAGGTGCACTCCCCACGACTTGCTATAGTGGCCCGATGAAGCGTGCCTACCCACTGCTCGTGGCCGCCCTGTCGGCCTGGTGTCTGCTGCTGTCTGCCTGGGCCCAGGCCGAGCCCTTGCGGGTGGGCTCCAAGCGCTTTACCGAGTCGTACATCCTTGCCGAAATCGTTGCGCAGACCGCGCGGGCGGCGGGCACCACCACCGAGGTGCGCCAGGGCCTGGGCAACACCGCCATCGTGTACGAGGCGCTCAAGAGCGGGCAGATCGACGTGTATGCCGAATACACCGGCACCATTGCGCAGGAGATCGTCAAGGACGCGGCCCATACCTCGCTCCCCGATCTGAACCGCGCACTGGCGCCGCTGGGGCTGGCGGTGGGGGTGCCGCTGGGCTTCAATGATGGCTATGCATTGGCGATGCGGCGCGATCTGGCAGACAAGCTGGGCATTCGCAGCCTGAGCGATCTGGCGCGCCATCCTACGCTGCGCTATGGGCTGTCGAACGAGTTCGTGGGCCGTGCCGATGGCTGGAAGGGCCTTTCGCAGCGCTACGGCCTGCAGGCGCAGCCGCAGGGGTTGGACCATGGCCTCGCCTACGAGGCCATTGCGCAGCAGCACATCGATGTGATGGACATCTACACGACCGACGCCAAGATCGATCACCTGGGGCTGTTGGTGCTGGCGGATGACCGCCAGTATTTTCCGCGCTACGACGCCGTGCTGCTGTACCGGCTGGATCTGCCGCAGAAGCACCCGGCTGCGTGGGCTGCGCTGCAGCCGCTCGCAGGCCGCATCAGCGAGGCAGGCATGATCCGCATGAACGCGCAGGCAGAGCTGCAAGGCCAGGGTTTTGCGGCCATTGCGCAGCAGTTTCTGGCAGGTGGCTCCACGGGCGCTGCGCCCGCTACGGATACAGCCGGTGGCCGCGCCGGCTTTGCGGCACAGCTGTGGCAGCGCCTCGTGGCCGATGACCTGTGGCGGCTGACCGGCCAGCACCTGCTGCTGGTGCTGCTCTCGGTAGGGGCCGCGGCACTGATCGCAGTGCCTGCGGGGATTGCGTTGTTTCCGCACACGCGCCTGCGTGCGCTGGCGCTGGGAGCGGCGGGTGTCATGCAGACCATTCCGTCGCTGGCGCTGCTGGCCGTGCTGATTGCCGCGTTGGGGATGATCGGGCGTATTCCTGCGCTGGTGGCGCTGACGGCGTACTCCATCCTGCCTATCTTGAGCAACACCTGCGCGGGCCTGGCCGAGGTGTCGCCCGGCCTGCGCCACGCGGGATCGGCCCTGGGCATGACGCACCCGCAGCGCATGCGCTGGGTGGAGCTGCCGATTGCCATGCCCACCGTCATTGCAGGCATCCGCACTGCCTGCGCGATTGCCATCGGCACCGCCACCATTGCCGCCTTCATTGGCGCGGGTGGACTGGGCGAGCGGATCGTGACGGGCCTGGCGCTGAACGACAGCGCACTGATGCTGGCCGGTGCCCTGCCTGCGGCGGCACTGGCACTGCTCAGCGAGCTGTTTTTCGAGCTGTGGGAGCGCTATCTGCGCCGCAAGCGCTTGCGGCGTTAGAGAGCCTCTGCAAAATCCTCGTCAGATGGGATGGACGCGGATCGCCCGAGGCCACGTTCAGCCCACGGCAGGGAGTTTTGCAGAGAGTCCCTGGAGGGTGACATCTCCGGCACGTCCTTCCCGGCGCGCCGCCACACTGTCCATGCCCGGTGGACCGGAGGAGCCGGTGCGTACATGGATCAGGTAGTTGCCCACGCGCACCACGTCGCCCGTGTACAGCACGCTGCGGCGCATTTGCAGGCCGTTGACGAAGATGCCGTTTTTGCTGCCGTGGTCTTCCACCGCGAGCACACCAAAATGGCTGCTGTGCGTGAAGGCCGCATGGCGGCGGCTGATATCGGGTGAGGACAGCACGATGGCGCAGCCCGGCTCGCGGCCGACGCTGAACAGGCCGTCCTTGACGATCAGCGAATGCAGCAGTTGCGCATTGGCATCTTTGACGAGCAGTTCAGGCAGCATGGCAGACAGACCTTGTTGGAAGGGAGGCATTGCAGGGGCGCGCGCCACTCTACAAAGCATGGCTGCAATGCGCACCCTCCAATCGGAGGGGAACGCAGTAACAGATTGCATCTCCCTGAAGCTTGCACGGCACCCATGGCATGCAAAAGCCAGTGAAAAAAGGACCGCAGGCGCTTGATGGACTGGCGCAGTCAGCTACCAATATGGGAGTGCTTTTACTGGATTTATAACCAGTGACTGTGCAAACCATGCCAGAATGTGCGGTGATTGAACCTGCCCATGCCTGCAACGCCCGCATCTCCTGCTGCTGACAGTGCCGCACCCAAGGCACGCAAACCCGGCCGCCCGCGCAAAGCGGCTGCGGCCGATGGCGGCGCAGCGCCGCCTGCCAAGGCAGTGGCAAAAAACCCGGCGCAGCAGGCGCTCGTCAAACTCGGGCTCACCCGCGATATCGATCTGGCCCTGCACCTGCCGCTGCGCTACGAAGACGAGACACGCATCATCGCGTTGCGCAATGCGCGCGACGGCGAGGTGGCGCAGATCGAGGCGACGGTCATCTCCAGCGAAATACAGATGCGCCCGCGCCGCCAATTGGTGGTGCAGGTGGAAGACGCCAATGGCGACCAGTGCGAGCTGCGTTTCTTCAGCTTCTACCCATCGCACCAGAAGACGCTGTCCGTAGGCGCCACCTTGCGCATCCGTGGCGAGATCAAGGGCGGTTTCTGGGGGCGCCAGATGGTGCACCCGGCTTTCCGCCAGGCGGGTGGCGAGTTGCCGCAGTCGCTCACCCCGGTGTATCCCACCACAGCCGGCCTGCCGCAGCCCTATTTGCGCCGTGCGGTGATTGGTGGCTTGCAGCGCGCCGATCTGGGCGAAACCCTGCCGCCGGGCGCAGATTTGCCCTATGCCCGCTATTTGGGTGAAAACGGTAGATCGCGTGCATACAGCCTGCGTGAAGCGCTACAGTTTTTGCACCACCCGACGCCTGATGTATCGATTGCCGCGCTCGAAGACCACAGCCATCCGGCCTGGCAGCGCCTCAAGGCCGAGGAGTTGCTGGCGCAGCAGCTGTCGCAGCTGACGGCCAAGCGCGAGCGTGACCGCCTGCGCGCCCCGGCCCTGCAGGCCCGGCGCATGGAGGACGGCAGCCTCAATCTGCATGAGCAGTTTCTGGCGGCGCTGCCCTTTTCGCTGACAGGTGCCCAGCGCCGTGTGTGCGAAGAAATTGCCCGCGATCTGGCGCGCCATGTACCCATGCACCGCCTGCTGCAGGGCGATGTGGGCTCAGGCAAGACGATCGTGGCAGCGCTGTCGGCCGTCATTGCCATCGATGCAGGCTGGCAATGCGCGCTGATGGCGCCGACCGAGATTCTGGCCGAGCAGCACTTTGCCAAACTGGTGGGCTGGCTGGAGCCACTCCTGGCGCCGCGCGGCCTGAAGGTGGCGTGGCTGGCCGGTGCGCAGAAAAAAAAGGAACGCGCCGCCATGCTGGCACTGGTGGAGAGTGGCGAGGCCGCGCTGGTGGTGGGCACGCATGCGGTCATCCAGGAGCAGGTGCAGTTCAAAAAACTGGGTCTCGCGGTGATCGACGAGCAGCACCGCTTTGGTGTGGCGCAGCGGCTGGCGCTGCGGCAGAAGCTGCTTTCAACGGGGATGGAGCCGCACATGCTGATGATGAGCGCCACACCCATTCCGCGCACTCTGGCGATGAGCTACTACGCCGACCTCGATGTCTCGACCATCGACGAACTGCCGCCCGGCCGCACGCCGGTCGTCACCAAACTGATCAGTGACAGCCGGCGCGACGAGGTGGTGGCGCGCATTGCCGACCAGATCGCCCAGGGGCGACAGGTCTATTGGGTGTGCCCGCTCATTGAGGAGAGCGAGGCGCTGGATTTGAGCAACGCCACGGCCACCCACACCGATCTGAGCGAGGCTTTGCCCGGTGTCATGGTAGGGCTGCTGCATTCGCGCATGCCCACCGCAGAGAAAAAGGCGGTGATGGAGCTGTTCACCGCTGGCGTCATGGGCGTGCTGGTATCGACCACGGTGATCGAAGTGGGCGTGGATGTGCCCAACGCCAGCCTGATGGTGATCGAGCATGCCGAGCGCTTTGGCCTGTCGCAACTGCACCAGCTGCGCGGGCGCGTGGGGCGGGGCGCTGCGGCATCGGCCTGCGTGCTGCTGTATGCCGTGGGCGACAGCGGCAAGCTGGGGGAAACTGCCAAGGAGCGCCTCAAGGCCATGGCCGAGACCAGCGACGGGTTCGAGATCGCCCGGCGTGACCTGGAGATCCGTGGCCCGGGCGAGTTTCTGGGCGCCCGCCAGTCCGGCGCTCCCCTGCTGCGTTTTGCAGACCTGGAGGCGGACAAGCACCTGCTGGAATGGGCGCGCGAGTTGGCTCCCGACATGCTGGACCGTTGGCCCGAACTGGCAGTCACCCATGTGTCACGCTGGCTGGGGGGCAAGGCGGAGTACCTCAAGGCCTGAGTTCGGTCCCCTGTGATGCCGTTGCTTTTTGTCATAGATATTTGTTTTTCTTATAAGCAAACGCTCGCAAACATTTATAATAGAGAATTCCTATTTTGTCCGTAGGACATTCCCAAACCGGTTTCGGCCAGAATAGGGTACAACTGTACGCTTGCGTCTTTCAGAATCTCAGCGCAGCGCTCTGTTTTCCGGAACCGAACGCATGTACTATTCAGCGATTCTTATAAAAAACCGACATGACACTTACAGAGCTCAAATATATTGTTGCCGTGGCACGTGAGAGGCATTTTGGCCGTGCTGCTGACGCGTGTTACGTGTCCCAACCCACTTTGTCGGTTGCGATCAAAAAGCTGGAAGAGGAACTTGAGGTCAAGCTGTTTGAACGCAGTGCCTCGGAAGTCTCCGTTACCACCTTGGGCGACCAGATCGTGCGTCAGGCGCAGATCGTGCTGGACCAGGCTGCTGCGATCAAGGAAATTGCCAAGCGCGGCAAGGACCCGCTCGCCGGCGTCCTGACGCTGGGCGTGATCTACACCATCGGCCCCTACCTGCTGCCCGAGCTGGTGCGCCAGTCGATCGAACGCACTCCGCAGATGCCGCTCATGATCAATGAGAACATGACGGCCAAGCTGCTGGAGATGCTGCGTACCGGCGAAATCGACTGCGCCATCGTGGCCGAGCCGTTCCCGGATACCGGTCTGGCCATGGCACCCCTGTACGACGAGCCCTTCTTCGCCGCCGTGCCCAGCGTACACCCGCTGGCCACGCGCGACAGCATTTCGTCGAACGAACTCAAGAACGAAACCATGCTGCTGCTGGGCGCGGGCCACTGCTTCCGCGACCATGTGCTGGAAGTCTGCCCCGAGTTTGCCCGTTACTCCAGCAATACCGAAGGCATTCGCCGCACGTTCGAAGGCTCTTCGCTGGAAACCATCAAGCACATGGTGGCTGCCGGCATGGGCGTGACCCTGGTGCCGCGCCTGTCGGTGCCCAAGGATGCGCTGGAAAAGGGCGTTCGCCGCCGTAAATCGGACGAAACCCACATCCGCTACATTCCGCTGACCGATGACTCCCAGGGCGAAGCGCCCAAGCGTCGCGTGGTGCTGGTGTGGCGCCGCAGCTTCACCCGCTACGAAGCGATTGCCGCATTGCGCAACGCCATCTTCGCCTGCAATCTGCCCGGCGTGGAGATGCTGCAGTCCTGAGCCTCTGCGCTTCGGCTTCGGTTTCTACCCGGCTTCCACACCACCCCATGCCAGGCCCGCCTGCATGGGGTTTGTTTTTGCCTGTCTACTCTCAATACCATAGCGTTTGGTGCTTTCCAGTCAAGCGCCAAAGGCGATTTTTACTGGAGGAATTGCATCCTTGCCTATGATGGCGGGCATGCGCAACCACCTCACCTTCCCGCATGCCTTCTCTCCATTGCTCTTGCGGGCTATGGGGCGCACCCCTGCCCGTGCGGCGCCCTGGTGGCTGTGCCTGTTGCTGCTGCATGCAGGCTCGGTGCAGGCCATGGTGCCGGCGCAGGCTGCGCAGCAGGTGGCCGCGGGGCTGGCGCGCATCGATCCCTGGATACCGGCCTTGCTGTCGCTGTGGCTGCTGCTGGGTGCGTATTGTTGGATGCGGGCCACACGACCTCTGCGTGCGCAGCGGCGGCTGCGCGCGCAACTGGGGGCCGGTGCGCCCGTGGCGCCGCCGCTGTCGCCATGGCCCCTGGCGGGTGCTGCGCTGTGCGTGGCGGCGGTGCTGTTGCTGGGGCAGGCGCTGGCCAACCCGGCCCACGCGCTGCATGCGCTCCTGGTGGGTTGGGACGAAGCGGCGCAACGGTGGTCGCAGCAGCATGTCAGTGTGTCGGTGCGCGCCTATCTGCGGCATGTGACGGATGTGGGCGATGTGCTGTGGCTGGGGACGCTGTCGGTGTTGGTGGCGGCGCTTCTGGCGTTGCGGCGGCGTTGGCTGCTCTTGCAGGTCTGGGTATTTGCCATCGGCTTGAATGGCCTGTCCACCCGGGTGTTGAAAAATGCCTTTGACCGGGCGCGGCCCGAGGCGCTGCACGAACTGGTGACCTCGGGCGCCAGCTTTCCGAGCGGCCACACGGCGGGCTCCGTCGTGGTGTATGGCCTGCTGTGGTGGCTGCTGCGGGGGCGTGTGCCACGCCGCTTCCGCGCGGTGCTGGGCGCCGGGCTGGCGGTGCTGGTGGCGCTGATTGCTGCCAGCCGCATCTGGCTGGAGGCGCACTTTGCCAGTGATGTGGTGGCAGGGGGCTTGCTGGGCCTGGCCATCCTGGGCCTGGCGACAGGCGCGCTGGAGCGGGCCCGGGCGCAGTCCTGAAGAATCGAGAGCCTGCCTGGGATACCGCTTGCGCGCTATGCTGGGCGCCTATGTCAGCCGCACCCCGCCCATCCGTTTCCCTGCCCGAGCGGTTTTCGCTCTACCTCGATCTGATCCGCTTCAACCGCCCTGCGGGCTGGCTGGTGCTGGTGTGGCCCACCCTGGTAGCGTTGTGGGTGGCGTCGGGCGGCTTTCCGGGCTGGCATCTGCTCATCGTGTTTGTGCTGGGCACCTTCCTGATGCGCAGCGCAGGCTGCTGTATCAACGATATTGCCGACCGCAAGTTTGACAAGCACGTCAAACGCACGGCGAACCGGCCCATCACCACGGGCAAGATCTCGGTGTTCGAGGCGGCCATGGTGGGTGTGGTGCTGGCGCTGGTATCGCTGGGGCTCGTGCTCACCACGCGCTGGGAAGCGGTTGCCTGGTCGGTGCCTGCGGTGCTGTTCACCATCCTTTACCCCTTCACCAAGCGCTTTTTTTCCATGCCGCAGGCATTCTTGGGCATTGCCTTCAACTTTGGCGTGCTGATTGCATTTGCTGCCGTTCGGGGCGCGGTGCCGCTCACGGCGTGGCTGCTGTGGCTGGCCAACATGTGCATGGTGCTGGCCTATGACACCGAGTACGCCATGGTGGACCGCGACGACGACCTCAAGATCGGCATGAAGACCTCGGCCATCACCCTGGGCCGTTTCGATGTGGCCGCCATCATGGGTTTCTTTGGGCTGTGCCTGGTGCTCACCATTGTGGCCATCGCCCCTCAGCACCTGGGTTGGCCCTGGTGGGCAGGCGTGGCCGTGGCTGGGGGTCAGATGGCGTGGCACTACCGCCTGATCCGCACGCGTACGCGCGAAGGCTGCTTTACGGCCTTCAGCAAAAGCCACTGGATCGGTGTGGCGCTGTTTGCCGGGGTGGTGCTGGCGTACGCCATTCGCTGATTGCCGGGCAGGCCGCTATTGCGGCAAATACCAATGGCGGGAGTTGTGCGTTTTTGCGATTTTTTCCTGTAAATTCATAGGCAAAGCACAGAAAAAAGCGGCCATCAATTGATGGCCGCTAACACTGGAGTCGCAGGAAAAAACCGTTAGATGTGGTAGTTGCTTGAGGACATGTTTAGAAAAAATGTCTCAAATCATGGTGTTGTGTAAGGCAGAGTTTAATCCAAAGTATCAAACACTGCATCGTCAGGGCCAACAAAAGCCGGAGAACGCCAGGTGACATCACGCAAATTACGTGTAATCTGGTTCTCCACGCCCATCAGAACCGCGAATAAAGCCATACGAACTGGTATGCCATTATCGGTCTGGCGGAAGATGGCCAGGCGCGGATCGAGGTTCAGATCGGTCGACAGATCGTTGGCGCCGGGGCGCGCATCACGCGGCAGCGGGTGCATGATGATGGTGTCGGGCTTGCAGACTGCATCGACCAGCGACTTCTGCACCTGGAACTCGGGCGTGTAACCCTCGATGTTCTCGCCGGCAAAACGCTCTTTCTGGATGCGGGTGGCATACACCACGTCGGCGCCCTTGAGGTCCTGCAGCGAGGTGGAGATTTCCACCACATGGCCGTTGGTGGAGGCCAGCTCCACCAGGTAGGCGGGCATTTCCAGCGAGGCGGGCGAGATCAGGGTGAATTTCATGCCCTTGTACAGCGACAGCAGGCGGATCAGCGAGTGCACGGTGCGGCCGTACTTCAGGTCGCCCACCATGGCGATGTGCGCGCCGTCCATCAGTTTGCCCAGGCGCGAGAACTCGCGCTGGATGGTGTACATGTCGAGAATCGCCTGGCTGGGGTGCTCGCCCGGGCCGTCGCCGGCATTGATGACCGGGATGTTGGTGGCGCGGGCGAATTCGGCAACCGAGCCTTGTTCGGGGTGGCGAATGACCAGGGCGTCCACGTAGCCGGCCATCACGCGGCTGGTGTCATAGATCGATTCGCCCTTGGCCATCGACGAGAAGGTGAAACCCGTCGTATCGCAGACCGAGCCACCCAGGCGGCTGAAGGCGGCGCCAAAGCTCACGCGGGTGCGGGTGCTGGCCTCGAAGAACAGGCTGCCCATGACAGCGCCTTCCAGCACGCGGCACACCTTGTGGCGGCGTGCAATCGGCTGCATCACATCGGTAATGCGAAACAGCTCTTCGAGGCTTTCGCGCTCGAGTTGCGCAACGGACAGCAGCTGCGGACGGCCATCTGCCGACATGCGCTCGGCCAGCGGGCGGTTGTGCTTTTGCGTGTCGGTGCCTGCGGCTTCACGCGAGAGGATTTCGGAGACAAACTTCTGCGCCATGTCAGGCATGGCGCGGGCTTCGCCCGAAGCCTCGGGCAGCAGCCATGTGTCCAGCGTGCGGCGGCGCACGCCCAGGCGCTCGGCAAATGCATCGCGCGTCAAGTTCAAACGGCGCATTGCGTCGCGGAGGAAATCCTGCTGGCTGTCCATGTGTGGGCTCCGGTAAATGGCGAACGGGCAGAATTATACGCTTTGCGTTTGTGTTTTGGTGAAAATATACGCTTTGCGTTTCATGGCGTTGCCAATGCCTGCAAACCTTGATGCGAGGTGGCGCGAGCAGCCTTTCGCGTTGGACGGCCCGCGCGAGAGGGGGCTCAGGCGCCGAATTCGTCGCCCAGCTCCACTGCGCGCTTTTCGGCGGCCTTCATGGCGGCGATGAAATGGGCGCCCATGTGGCTGGCGCGCATGCTCTCCAGCGCGGCAAAGGTGGTGCCGCCCTTGCTGGTGACCCGTTCACGCAGCACGGCAGGCGGCTCGCTCGATTGCGCGGCCAGTTGCGATGCGCCGGTGAAAGTTCCGATCGCCAGTTGCAGCGCCTGTTCGGCAGGCAGGCCCATTTCGACGCCGGCTTGCTGCATGGCTTCCAGAAAATAGAACACATAGGCGGGGCCGGAGCCCGAGAGCGCCGTCACTGCATCGAGCTGCGACTCCTGCTGCACCCAGATGAATTGCCCGGTGGTGCCGATGATCTGCTCGACCAGCGCCTGCTGCGCGGGCGTCACGCCCTGCCGTGCAAACAGTGCTGTCATGCCCTGGCCCACCAGGGCGGGCGTGTTGGGCATGGCGCGCACGATGTGTTCGTTGGCGGCCCACTGGGCGATGGAGCTGCTGCGGATGCCGGCAGCCACGCTCAGGTGCAGGGCGTGGCTGGTGAAGGATGCGACTGAAGCGGCCGCATCCTTGAAGGTTTGTGGTTTGACAGCCCAGACCACGACCTGCGCACTGGCCAGCGCACCGTCCGCCGCCGGCAGCGCAGTAATGCCAAACTGCTGCAGCAGCACGGCGCGCTGGGGCTCATAGGGCTCCACCACCATGATGCGTTCTGCGGGCACGCCCTGGCGGATCAGGCCGCCGATGATGGCACTGGCCATATTGCCGCCGCCGATGAAGGCAATGGGAGGGAATTGGGAAAAGTCTGTGGTGCTCATGAATGAAGGCCGATGGGCCGAAAAGAGGGTGGGGCTGGCATGGGCCAGCGCTTCTGTCGTTGACTATAGCGGCGGCAGCGGCACGGCCCAAGCGCTTCGTGCAACCCCCAAGTTGGCAGGCGGGTTTTTGCTATGTAATTTGATGCCTCTGCGCTTGCCTGTCGTGCGCTGGAAGCACATTTGCCTATCTTCTGCCGCCAAGAGGTGGGTTCAATGCGTTTTTTGGTGTGCAGCAAGCTCGCCACACCTGGGATAGCCTCGGCAGCGATTGAAATAACAATTGAACAGAGTTCTAGAACGTGTTTACGATCTCCTCGCGCCGCGACAGTGGCGTTGCGGGGCGCCCGGCTAGGGAGGGGATGCGAGGCGCAATACCGCAGCAATAGCCCCGCTATTGCGAGGATTTGCAACAACGCAGACCGCCCCTAGCCGGGCGCCCGCAAGCCCACTGTCCCTCTGGGTTGGAGTGAAATCGGGCGATTTCTGCGCGCTGACCCTTGCTTGCCCCCCGGTGCAAGCTGCGGCCCATCGCTTCGAACTCATCCCGATTGCACTCCAACGCGGCTGCGTAGAGATCGTAAACACGTTCTTGGTAAATTATTGCAATCCGATGGCAGCCCAAGCTGCCACGCCCCACTTGGAGGAAAAGAGATGACGAGTTTGAATCGCAGGCATTTTTCGGTACTGGCTGGATCTGCCGCTTTGACGGGCCTGGGCTCGCTTCGCGCGCATGCGGCAGATGCGCCGCTGGTACTGGGCCAGTCGGCGCCATTTACCGGGCCTGCTGCGCAATTGGGTATCCAGTTCAACCAGGGTGCGAACCTGTTTCTGGAACAGTACAACGCGCAAAGCGGTCAGCGTCCGGTGACGATTCGCCATCTGGATGATGGCTATGACCCCGAGCGTACGGCTGCCAACACGCGCCAGCTGATTCAGGAGCAGGTGTTTGCGCTGTTCGGCTACATAGGCACGCCCACGAGCCTGGCCGCACTGCCTCTGACGGCCGGCGATAACATTCCTTTCTTTGCCCCGTTCAGCGGAGCCATGTCATTGCGCAACCCATTCCGGCGCAATGTGTTCCATGTGCGCGCCTCGTACAACGACGAGACGGCACAGATCGTGCGTCACCTGACCACCATTGGCAACAACCAGATTGCGGTGTTCCATCAGAACGATGCCTATGGCCATGCGGGATTGGATGGCGTGACGCTGGCGCTGGCGCAGCTCAAGCTGCGGCCTGTTGCCACTGGTGTTGTCGAGCGCAACTCGGTCGATGTCGGCGCTGCCGTGCGCACCATCGTGGCTGCGCAGCCCCATGCCGTGGTGCTGATCAGTACCTACAAATCCTGCGCGGCCTTCATCCGTGCAGCGCGCAAGGCCGGTTTCAGCGGCACTTTCTACAACGTGTCCTTTGTCGGGGCAGAGGCCCTGGCCAATGAGCTGGGCAAGGAGGGCTCGGGCGTCGTGGTGTCGCAGGTCGTGCCTTCTCCCTCAAGCGGTTCGTCGGCCCTGGCGCGCGAGTACCAGGAGGCCATGCGCAAAGGTGGCGGGGGCGCCGCAGGCACCTATGCCAGCATGGAAGGGTTTTTGGCTGCCAAGGTGCTGGTGGAGGGCTTGAAGCGCGCCAAGTCGCCAACGCGCGAGGGTTTGATAGCTGGCCTGGAGACGCTGGATCGCCAGTCCTTTGGCGGCTTTGATGTCACCTTCACACCGCGCAGCCACATGGGCTCGAAGTTTGTCGAGATGAGCATGCTGACGGCAGAGAAACGGGTGATCGGCCTGGGGCCTCATGGCGACCCATCGCGCGCCGTGGCTGCTTGACTGATAGCAAGGAGCCATTCAGCGCGAGCAGGATGGGGTTTCGGCCAGGGCGACGAACTGGGTCACTTCGGCAGGGTTGAAGTTGTTGTCGCTCACCAGTAGCAATACGCGTTCGCCGCTGGCAAGGCGCGGGCCCCAGGTCATGCCCTCGATGTTGTCCACGGTCTGCAGGCCTGCCTGGGCAAAGTCCAGCAGCAGTGTCTTGGCGGCTGGCTCGAACTGGCCGGGCACCAGTGCATCCATGGCCAGGGTGTCGGTGGTTTCGGTAGAAATGCGGTAGAGCCGCACCGAAAAGCCCGTGCCCAGAACGTAGGAGCGCTCCAGCACCAGCAGGTGTTTCGGCCCATCGGCCAGGATTTCGCTCACACCATTGACCGCCACCAGGGGCAGTGTCAGGTTGTCCAGAGGCAGGGCGTCGGGCACATAGGCGATCTGGCGCTGCGGCTGGCGCGTTGCCAAGTCGTACTGCGTGATGCGCAAGGGGCCGCCCGGCAGGCCGCGTGCGGGCAGCGGGCCATCCTGCTTCAGGGCGCCTTCCATGGCCAGCCACAGCGTTTTCTGGTCATCACCGATGGCCATGCCTTCCAGCGTCATGTTGTTGCGCGGGCCGGTGCTGGAGCCCTTGTTGGCGGGCAGCTGCAGTTGTGGCGGCAGCGGCCAGGCCTGCTGCCAGCGGCCATCGAGCGTGGCTTCGTTCACCTCCGGCCCAAAGCCTCGCGCAAAATCGCCTTCGCTGCTCCAGGCGAGGCGCTGGCTACCGGGCAGCACGCGCAGCGCTTCGGGGTCGGGCACGGCAATGCCTGCGCGGGCAGTGCGCCTGGAGGCGTAAGGCTGGCCATCGGGCGCGCCCAGGTAGCGGGCTTCGTCCAACTGCACGCTGTGCAGGCCGCCTGCATCGTAGTGGATGCGGGCGGTGTAGAAGCGCGCGCTGTCATGCGCCGAGCGGTCATCGCTCACCAGGTAATAGCGGTCGTCGGCGGTGTTGTAGTCGATGGACGAGAGACCGCCCACCGGTACCCCGGCAAACTGCACATCCAGGCCCCAGCGCGTTTCACCCAGCAGACGGAAGGAGGCTGGATCGGTGCATGGCAATGCGGGTGGTGGGGCATCTGCCTGGGTCTTCTGGCCGGTGTCCGGCGCGTGAAACGGCGCATGGCCGCAACCGGCCAGGGCGCTTGCCACCATGGCAATGGCAAACCGGCGACGGCTTGTAGTAAAAATATGAGGGTTGTGCTGCATCTGTTGCTGGCGTATAAATTCTCGGGAACGCCACGGTACTACCCGGCAATTGTTCACATTTTCTCGGTGTTGCGAGGGTACAGGGGTTCCTATCATCGCGGCTGGAGGTGACAGCCATGAGGTGGCTGCGCCCGTAAATAAGAGGAGTGATGTAATGGCAACCCAAGCACAAAAGTGGTCGGCGGAATTTTTAGGAACCTTCTGGTTGACTTTCGGAGGCTGCGGCAGCGCTGTATTGGCCGCCGCGTTTCCACAGGTCGGTATTGGCCTCCTGGGCGTGTCGCTGGCCTTTGGCCTCACGGTGCTGACCGGCGCCTATGCCTTCGGCCCGGTGTCGGGCGGGCACTTCAACCCAGCGGTGTCGGTGGGCCTGACGGTGGCTGGCCGCTTCAAGGCGTCTGAGCTGCCAGGCTACATCATTGCCCAGGTGCTGGGCGCGATTGCCGCCGCCGCTGTGCTGTACCTGATTGCTTCCGGCAAGGCTGGCGCCACGGTCACCGACCTGGCAACCAATGGCTTTGGCGAGCATTCGCCCGGCAAGTTCTCGATGGTGGCTGCACTGGTGACCGAAGTGGTACTGACAGCAGTCTTCCTGCTGGTGATTCTGGGCTCCACCGCGAAGAAGGCTGCAGCGGGCTTTGCAGGCATGAGCATCGGCCTGTGCCTGACCTTGATCCACCTGATCTCGATCCCCGTGACCAACACCTCGGTCAACCCCGCACGCAGCACCGGCCCTGCATTGTTCGGCCCATCGATCGCGCTGGAGCAGCTGTGGCTCTTCTGGCTGGCACCGATCGTGGGCGCTGTCATCGGCGCGCTGATCCACAAGGCACTGCTGGCAGGTCAGGAAGACTGAGCAGGCAAACGGCTCAATGCAAAAGGGATGCTGATGCATCCCTTTTTTTATGGGTTATTTTGCTCGCTGGCGCTTACCTATAAAGCGCAAATTGCTATCAAATTAATAGTGACGAGGTTTATTGCGCCGTAGTCTGGCGCACGGCCTGCTCCCAGCGGGCCATCAGGGCGTCGGCGCGGGCCTTGTCCTGGGTGGGGACGAAGCGGCGTTCGGCCTTCCACAGCGCCGACAGCTCGTCGGTGCTCTGGTAGACGCCGGTGGACAGGCCCGCGAGGTAGGCGGCGCCCAGTGCGGTGGTTTCCACGCAGGCGGGGCGCACCACGGGAATGCCCAGCAGGTCGGCCTGGAACTGCATCAGCAGGTTGTTGACGCAGGCGCCGCCGTCCACGCGCAACTCGGTCACGGGCTGGCCACCGTTGGCCACGGCGTCGCGGCTCATGGCCTGCAGCAGGGCGGCGCTTTGGTAGGCGATGGATTCGAGCGCGGCGCGGGCGATGTGGGCCAAGGTGGTGCCACGGGTGAGGCCGGTGATGGTGCCGCGCGCATCGGCATTCCAGTACGGCGCGCCCAGGCCGGTGAAGGCGGGCACCATCATGACGCCGCCGCTGTCGGGCACGCTTTCGGCCAGCTGCTGCACCTGGCCGCTGTGCTCGATGGCGCGCAGGCCGTCGCGCAGCCATTGCACCACGGCGCCACCGACGAAGACGCTGCCTTCCAGTGCGAACTGGGGTGCTGAGGATACCTGCGCGGCGCTGGTGGTCAGCAGGCCATTGCGCGAGGTCTGGAAGGTGCCTCCGGTGTGCATCAGCATGAAGCAGCCGGTGCCATAGGTGTTCTTGGCCATGCCTGCAGAGAAGCAGGCCTGGCCGAAGAGGGCGCTTTGCTGGTCGCCCGCCATGCCGCCGATGTGGATGGGCGCGCCCAGAAAATCGTCCGTGGTATCGCCAAAGTGGCTGGCCGAGGGTTGGACCTCCGGCATCAGCGAGCGCGGAATGCGCAGGAGCGCCAGCAGCTCGTCGTCCCACTGGTTGCTGTGCACATTGAAGAGCATGGTGCGGCTGGCGTTGCTCACGTCGGTTACATGGCGTTGGCCGCCAGTCAGCTGCCAGACGAGCCAGGTATCCACGGTGCCAAAGGCGAGCTCGCCGCGCTCGGCGGCGGCACGCGCGCCGGGTACGTGGTCCAGCAGCCACTGCAGCTTGGTGGCGGAAAAATAGGCGTCGACGAGCAGGCCGGTCTTCTGCTGGATCAGACCAGCATGACCTTCTTCGCGCAGCTGGGCGCACACGGGCTCTGCCCGCCGGTCCTGCCAGACCAGGGCATTGTGGATGGGCTGGCCGGTCTTGCGATTCCACACCACGGTGGTTTCGCGTTGGTTGGTGATGCCAAGCGCCGTGATCTGGCTGGCACTGATGCCGCTTTTCTTGAGGGCCTCGCGCGCGGTGGCGAGCTGCGTGCCCCAGATCTGCAATGGGTCGTGTTCCACATGGCCGGGGCTGGGGTAGATCTGTGGCAGCTCCTGCTGGGCCAGGGCGACGATGTTGCCGCGCGCGTCAAACACGATGGAGCGGGAGCTGGAGGTGCCCTGGTCGAGGGCAAGCAAGTAGGTCATAGGTTTTCCGTGATTCATTGCGTGCTACGCACGTCGATGGCGCTGGAGCGGCCGGGGCCAGCGCAGCCAGACAAGGGCCGTCCCGCAGCAGCTCAGGCGGGTGTTCATATTTCAGGCCACGGTGCAGCGCACATTGGCATCCTGCAGCAGGCGCGGAAAGGGCTCGGGCGGCGGCGCATCGGTGAAGAGGCGATCAATGCGCGAGAGCGGGCCCACCTCCACCATGGCCGGGCGGCCGAATTTGCTCTGGTCGGCGGCCATCCACACTTCGCGGGCCTGCTCCATGATGGTCTGGGCCACTTTCACTTCTCTGAAATCAAAGTCGCGCAGACTGCCGTCTGATTCGATGCCCGAGATGCCGATCAGCGCAATATCGACGCGGAACTGGCGGATGAAATCCACCGCCGCCTCGCCGATGATGCCGCGATCACGCCCGCGCACCACGCCGCCGGCGACGATCACTTCGCAATCGGCATTGCTGCTGAGCGTGGCGGCCACGTTGAGGTTGTTGGTGATGACGCGCAGGCCGCGGTGCTGCATCAGAGCGCGGGCAATGGCCTCGGTGGTGGTGCCGATGTTCAGGATCAGCGAGCAGTTGTTGGGCACCTGGGCAGCCACCGCCTTGGCGATGCGCGATTTGCCGTCGGCATTGAGTGATTCGCGCTGCGTATGGGCGAGGTTCTCGGTGGTGGAACTGGGCACGCGCACGCCACCGTGAAAGCGCACCAGCAGCCCCGTGTCTGCGAGCTTCTGGATGTCGCGCCGCACGGTTTGCAAGGTGACGCCCAGGATCTCTGCCAACTGCTCGACCGTGGCAGATTGGCGGCGGCGCACCTCGTCTATCAATTGGAGTTGTCGTGGATTGGTGTTCACAGCGCAGGAGGTGTTGATAGGGGCAGTGAGGAGGGCGTGGGTGCAGCAGGAACCGTCTGCGGCAGTTTGCTCCCAAACACTGTAGATCGAATTAAAACGAACCCTTACTAGGGTAACTTTCTATTGGAGGCGCGTTCAAAAGAACAAAAATGAACGAATTCGAAAGCACGAGGCTTTCATTTTCACAGATTTGCAGGCTTGCTCTTTCATTCGGAGCAGAGAGGCGATGATGCAGCTGGTGTTGGAGAATGTGGTCCAACGGGTCGGAGGGCAGACATGGCTCTATCCGCTGGATTTATCGCTGCAGAGCAATGCTGTGACGGTGCTGCTGGGCGCAACGCAGGCGGGCAAAACCAGCTTGATGCGCATCATGGCGGGTTTGGACAAACCCGCTGGCGGCCGGATGCTGGTCGATGGCCAGGATGTGACCGGCGTATCGGTGCGCCAGCGCGATGTGGCCATGGTGTACCAGCAGTTCATCAACTACCCTTCGATGACTGTGGCGCAGAACATTGCGTCTCCCTTGCGGCTGCGTGGTGACTCTGAAATTGATAGCAAGGTGCGCAGCCTGGCTGAGCGCCTGCATATCGATATGTTTCTGGATCGCCTGCCTGCCGAGCTCTCAGGCGGCCAGCAGCAGCGCGTCGCCCTGGCGCGCGCCCTGGCCAAGGACGCGCCGCTGATGCTGCTTGACGAACCACTCGTCAACCTCGATTACAAGCTGCGCGAAGGCCTGCGCGATGAACTGAGCCAGTTGTTCGAGGCAGGCCGCTCCACCGTGGTCTACGCCACCACCGAGCCGGGCGAGGCCTTGCTCCTGGGCGGCTACACCGCTGTTCTGGACGCGGGCGAGCTGCTGCAGTACGGGCCGACGGCCCAGGTTTTCCATGCACCGCGCTCGCTGCGAGTGGCGCGGGCTTTCAGCGATCCGCCCATGAACCTGGTGACGGCACAGGTGCAGGCTGGCGGCGCGCAGCTTGCCTTGCCGCAAGGCGCCACGCTGCCGCTGCAGCAGCCATTGCCCGCAACCGCCACCACCAGCGAGGTGGTGGTGGGCGTTCGCGCGAGTGCGCTGCGCCTGCAGGAGCGCCCGGGCGACATCCATCTGCATGGCCAGGTGTACCTGGTGGAAATCTCCGGCTCGGACACCTTCGTGCATGTGCAGCTGCCCTGGGGCGGTTGGGTGGCGCAATTGACGGGTGTGCACAAATTGGCAGCCAATGAGCAAGTCAGCCTTTATCTGGCGCCCGTTGACTGCTATGTTTTTGAGACGGAGCGTGCAGGCAACCAGGGCGGCGCCCTGCTGCAGCTGCCGCAACAGCAGCAACAGCCACAGCGGTCATCGTCGTCACAGTGGCCCGGTGCGGCGCAAGAGGTGTAAGCCATGGCTCGTATTTCCCTGGATCTGGCGCACGCCTACCGCCCCCACCCGCAGCAAGACAGCGATTACGCCCTGCTGCCGCTGCAGATGGAGTTTGCCGACGGCGGCGCCTATGCGCTGCTGGGCCCGTCGGGCTGTGGCAAGACGACCTTGCTCAACATCATGTCGGGCCTGCTAACGCCATCGCACGGCAAGGTGCTGTTTGACGGGCGCGATGTGACGCAGGAGAGCCCGCAGCAGCGCAATATTGCGCAGGTGTTCCAGTTTCCGGTGATCTACGACACCATGACGGTGGAGCAGAACCTGGCCTTTCCGCTGCGCAACCGCAAGGTGCCGGAGGCCGAGATCCGCAAGCGCGTGGGCGCCATCGCCGAGATGCTGGAGATGAGCGGGCAGCTGAATCAGCGCGCAGCCGGCCTGTCGGCCGATGCCAAGCAGAAGATATCGCTGGGCCGGGGGCTGGTGCGGCCCGATGTTGCGGCCGTGCTGTTCGACGAGCCGCTGACGGTGATCGATCCGCACCTGAAGTGGCAGTTGCGCCGCAAGCTCAAGCAGATTCACCAGGAGTTCAAGCTCACGCTGATCTATGTGACCCATGACCAGGTGGAGGCGCTGACCTTTGCCGAGCAGGTGGTGGTGATGTCGCGCGGGCGGGTGATGCAGGTGGGCGCGCCCGAGGCCCTGTTCGAGCGCCCGAGCCATACCTTTGTCGGGCACTTCATTGGCTCGCCGGGCATGAATTTCCTGCCCCTGCAGTGCCGGGATGGCGCCATGTGGGTGGCAGGCCAGCGCATGGCCGTGCCTGCAGGGCTGGAGGGCGCTGCCGCCGCGCAGCAAGCCCTGCATCTGGGTATACGGCCTGAATACATGCGCCTTGCGCCCGCAGGCTCCGCCGGTGCCGTGCCCGCGCAGGTCCAGCGCGTGCAGGATGTGGGCACCCACATGCTGCTGACCGCTGCCGTGGACGGCAAGGCCCTGAAGGCCCGGTTCATGGCCGATACGGCGCTGCCCGCGCCTGGCGCCACGGTCTGGCTGGAGGTGGTGAATCCGCACACCTGCTACTACCGCAATGAGGAGCTGATGGCATGAACCCCTCCAACAAGCCGGTCAACCAGAAGGCCTGGTGGCTGATCCTGCCGGTGATCCTGTGCGTGGCCTTCTCCGCCATCCTGCCGCTGATGACGGTGGTGAACTACTCGGTGCAGGACATCATCGACCCCGAGCGGCGGGTGTTCGTCGGCACCGAATGGTTTGCGGCGGTGATGCGCGATGAAGAGCTGCATTCGGCGCTGTGGCGGCAGATCACGTTCTCGCTGGCAGTACTGGCGGTGGAGATTCCACTGGGTATTGCGCTGGCGCTGGCCATGCCGGCCAAGGGCTGGAAGTCGTCTGCCGTGCTGGTGGTGGTGGCACTGTCGCTGCTGATCCCCTGGAACGTGGTGGGCACCATCTGGCAGATCTATGGCCGTGCCGATATCGGCCTGCTTGGCCACACTCTGCAGAAGCTGGGTATTGACTACAACTACACCGGCAGCGCCTCGGATGCGTGGCTCACGGTACTGGTGATGGATGTGTGGCACTGGACACCCCTGGTGGCGCTGCTGTGCTACGCCGGGCTGCGCTCCATTCCCGACGCCTATTACCAGGCGGCGCGCATCGATGGCGCGAGCAAGTTTGCCGTGTTCCGCTACATCCAGCTGCCCAAGATGCGGGGCGTGCTGATGATTGCCGTGCTGCTGCGCTTCATGGACAGCTTCATGATCTACACCGAGCCCTTTGTGCTGACCGGCGGCGGGCCGGGCAATGCCACCACCTTTCTGAGCCAGTACCTCACGCAGAAGGCCGTGGGCCAGTTCGATCTGGGGCCTGCGGCAGCGTTCTCGCTGATCTACTTCCTCATCATCCTCTTGTTCTGCTTTGTGCTCTACAACTGGATGCAGCGCGTAGGCACGCAGGAAGCAGAGGTGGAGCAATGAGTGCAGGAGCTGACATGAGCGACAAGCGGTTTCACAAGCGCAGCATCTTCCTGGTGCTCTACATCGTGTTCGCACTGCTGCCCATCTACTGGATGGTGAACATGAGCTTCAAGACGAATGAGGAGATTCTTTCGAGCTTCTCGTTCTTTCCGCAGCAGTTCACCTGGTCCAACTACGTGCGCATCTTTACCGATGAGTCGTGGTATTCGGGCTATATCAACAGCCTGATCTATGTGGCCATCAACACGGTCATCTCGCTCACCGTGGCTCTGCCCGCGGCCTATGCCTTCTCGCGCTACCAGTTTCTGGGCGACAAGCATGTGTTCTTCTGGCTGCTGACCAATCGCATGACGCCGCCGGCCGTGTTTCTGCTGCCGTTTTTTCAGCTCTACAGCACCGTGGGCCTGATGGATACGCACCTGGGCGTAGCGCTGGCGCACCTGTTGTTCAACGTGCCGCTGGCGGTGTGGATTCTGGAAGGCTTCATGAGCGGCATTCCGCGCGAGATCGATGAAACCGCCTATATCGATGGCTACTCCTTTCCGCGCTTCTTCCTGACCATTTTCTTGCCGCTCATCAAGGCGGGTGTGGGCGTGGCGGCATTCTTCTGCTTCATGTTCAGCTGGGTGGAGCTGCTGCTGGCGCGCACGCTGACCAGCGTGAACGCCAAGCCCATCGTGGCAACCATGACACGCACGGTGAGCGCCTCGGGCATGGACTGGGCCACGTTGGCGGCTGCGGGTGTGCTCACCATCGTGCCCGGCGCCATCGTGATCTGGTTTGTGCGCCACTACATCGCCAAGGGCTTTGCGATGGGCCGGGTGTGAGGCCGGGCGATGCGGACGCCATGGGCATCGGAATGAAAGAGGAGAAGCGCCATGTTTGACTGGATGGTCTGGACCACCCCGGTGGCGGTATTTTTCACCTGCATCGTGCTGATGCTGATCGGCATGACTGTATGGGAGCTGAAGTCGCCCACCACGCTGCGGCGGGGCTGGCTGCCCATTGCCACCACGCGCGGGGACCGGCTCTTCATCGGGCTTCTGGCAGCCGCCTACTTCAATCTGATCTTTGTTGGCATTGCAGGCAAGCTGCAGGAATGGATGTCGCTGGAGGCAGAGCCTTCGGTGTGGATCAGCTTTGTCCTGTCGATGCTGCTGCTCGCATTGATCATGCGCAAGGGCTAGTCGCAGGCGGAGAGAGATCGAACGGTATTTTTCAACGTATCCGGCTCTCCGCCTCCCCGGAGCCGCGATCGGACACCCCGGGGAAGCGCCACCTAGGAGACATTCATGAAGATGCGATACACAGCATTGGCGGCGGCAGCGGCGATGCTCGCCATGCACGGCGCGTGGGCCGCAGAGGCCGATGCCAAGAAGTGGATTGACGGTGAGTTTCAGCCCTCGACCTTGAGCAAGGACCAGCAGGCGGCCGAGATGAAGTGGTTCATCGATGCCGCCAAGAAGCTGCAGGGCAAAGGGGTGAAGGAGATTGCCGTGGTGTCCGAAACCATCACCACGCACGAATACGAATCCAAGACGCTGGCCAAGGCGTTTGAAGAGATTACCGGCATCAAGGTCAAGCACGACCTGATCCAGGAAGGCGATGTGGTCGAGAAGCTGCAGACCTCGATGCAGTCGGGCAAGTCGATCTACGACGGCTGGATCAGTGATTCCGACCTGATCGGCACGCACTACCGCTACGGCAAGATGATGAACCTGACCGACTACATGGCAGGCGCGGGCAAGGAGTGGACCAATCCGGGCCTGGACATCAAGGACTTCATCGGCACCAAGTTCACCACCGCGCCCGACGGCAAGCTCTACCAGCTGCCCGACCAGCAGTTTGCCAACCTGTACTGGTTCCGCGCCGACCTGTTCGAGCGCAAGGACCTGAAGGACAAGTTCAAGGCCAAATACGGCTATGACCTGGGCGTGCCGCTGAACTGGAGCGCCTACGAAGACATTGCCGAGTTCTTTACCAACGATGTCAAGCAGATCGACGGCAAGCCCATCTATGGCCATATGGACTATGGCAAGAAGGACCCATCGCTCGGCTGGCGCTTTACCGATGCCTGGCTGTCGATGGCGGGCTCGGCCGATATCGGCAATCCCAACGGCATGCCGGTGGACGAATGGGGCATCCGCGTGGCTGATGACAAATGCACGCCGGTTGGTGCATCGGTATCGCGCGGCGGCGCCACCAACTCGCCTGCGGCCGTCTATGCGCTCACCAAGTACATCGACTGGATGAAGAAATACGCGCCCAAGGAAGCCATGGGAATGACCTTTGGCGAGGCCGGTCCCGTGCCCGCCCAGGGACAGATTGCGCAGCAGATCTTCTGGTACACCGCCTTTACCGCCGACATGACCAAGCCCGGCCTGCCCGTGGTGAATGCCGATGGCACCCCCAAGTGGCGCATGGCCCCCGGTCCGAACGGCCCCTATTGGAAGCAGGGCATGCAGAACGGCTACCAGGATGTGGGCTCGTGGTCTTTCTTCAATGGCCACGACGCCAACAAGACCGCCGCTGCCTGGCTGTACGCGCAGTTCGTGACCTCCAAGACCGTGTCGCTCAAGAAGACCATTGTCGGCCTCACGCCGATCCGTGAGTCGGACATCCAGTCCAAGGCGCTGACCGACATGGCACCCAAGCTCGGTGGCCTGGTGGAGTTTTACCGCAGCCCGGCCCGCGTGGCGTGGACGCCGACCGGCACCAACGTGCCCGATTACCCCAAGCTCGCGCAACTGTGGTGGAAGAACGTGGCCGAGGCTGTGACGGGTGAAAAGACGCCGCAGAAGGCCATGGACAACCTGGCGGATGAAATGGACAACGTGATGGCCCGCCTGCAACGCGCCGGCATGGCCCATTGCGCGCCCAAGCTCAACCCCAAGGGAGATCCCAACAAGTGGCTGAGCGATGCGCATGCGCCCTGGAAGAAACTGGCCAACGAAAAGCCCAAGGGGGAAACCATTGACTACAACAAGCTGCTGAGCGCCTGGAAGGAAGGCAAGGTGCGCTGACATGAGCTGCTGCTGACATCACCCTGCAAACCGGCAACTGCAGACTGGCTGCAGAGGCAAGACTTGACGCCCATGTCCCGGGGCGCAGGGGGTGTTGGTGGCGCTTGGGCCGCGCGGCAGCGAAGCGGAGCAAGGCCGCTGATGGATCCTTACCGCTGGCTGTAGACCGTACGGCACTGACGGCGCAATGTCAGAAACACAAAAACGATAGCTGTCAGCGCAAGGTAGTACACATTTTGGGCTATAAAAATATCTAAAACTCCATAAAAACAAGCGCAGACAGCTCTTCTTTTTATCAACCGCGACATCTGTCCTTGAATGCTTGTTTGAGGATGGTTTTGTTACGTTTGATCAAAATTTATCAAAAACGAATCATTGTTTCCGGCTAGATTGCATCAAAAACGAAAAAGAGCGAAAATTTAGGAAACGCAACGCGGGCATGCCGCCGTCTGATCACCAGTTTTCCTGTTCATGAATACCTCGACCTCTCCCCAAGCAACGGTTCGCGCTGAGCTACTCCAGCAGCTGGCGCAGACGCCTTCTTTTGACCTGGCCGTGGTAGGCGGAGGCGCAACCGGCCTGGGCGTGGCGCTGGATGCAGCGGCGCGCGGTTTCAAGGTGGTACTGCTGGAGGCCATGGACTTTGCCAAGGGCACATCCTCGCGTGCCACCAAACTGGTGCACGGCGGTGTGCGCTACCTGGCGCAAGGCAATATCGCACTGGTGCGTGAGGCGCTGCATGAGCGCACCACCTTGCTGCACAATGCGCCGCATATTGCACAGCCGCTTGCCTTCGTCATGCCTTCGTACCGGCTGCTGGACACGCCTTTCTACGGCATCGGCCTCAAGATGTATGACGCACTGGCGGGCAAGGCGGGGCTGGGCTCGACCCAGTTCCTGTCGGCTGGCGCTACCCGTGGCCTGCTGCCAACGGTACAGGGCAAGGGCCTCAAGGGGGGCGTCAAATACTGGGACGGTCAGTTCGACGATGCCCGCCTGGCACTGGCGCTGGCGCGCACGGCTGCGGCCAAGGGCGCGTTGCTGATCAATTACTGTCCGGTGACCGGGCTGGTGCAGGAAGGTGGCCGTGTCGTCGGCCTGGAATGCAAGGACGCGGAGACCGGCCTGGCATATACGGTGCGTGCACGCTGCGTGGTCAACGCCACCGGCCCCTGGGTGGATCAACTGCGCCAGGAAGACGCGCAGATGCTTGGCAAGCCAGTCAAAGCCATGGTCGCCCCCAGCCAGGGGGTGCACCTGGTGGTCGACCGTGAGTTCCTGCCCAGCGACCACGCGCTTCTGGTGCCCAAGACCGCCGACGGTCGGGTGCTTTTCGCCGTGCCGTGGCTGGGCAAGGTGATCCTGGGTACCACCGATACCCCACGCCATGACTTGGCGCGCGAGCCGGTGCCGTTTGACGAAGAAGTGAACTTCATCCTCAGTGAAGCGGGCAAATACCTCAGCCGCCAGCCTACGCTGGCCGACGTGCGCAGCATGTGGGCAGGCCTGCGTCCCCTCGCCAAGCCGCAGGATGACGACGGCGAAAACACCAAGGGCATCAGCCGTGAGCACACTGTGCTCACCAGCAAATCGGGCATGGTGACCGTGACAGGGGGCAAGTGGACCACCTACCGCGCCATGGCAGAAGACGTGCTCGAGGCCTGCTTCAATGCGGGGGAGCTGCCGCGCAAGCCTGGCGGGGTGACGGTGAACCTGCCGCTGGTGGGCTCGCCTGCCTCAGGCCGCTCGCAGCACAGCATGCACATGGGGCAGGGCATGCACTCCTATGGCAGCGAGGCAGAGGTCATCGAAGCTCTGCCGGGTGCATCCGTCTGGCTGGCTGATGGCCTGAGCGAAGCCATGGTGCGCTTTGCCGCGCGCCATGAGTACGCTCGCACTGTGGAAGATGTGCTGGCCCGCCGCAACCGGATGCTGTTTCTGGATGCGCGTCTGGCTGCCAAGCTGGCCCCTCGGGTGGCCGAAATCCTGCGCGAGGAATTGGGGTCAGATCCTGCGCTGGAGTCTTTTTTGGCATTGGCGCAACAGTACACAGGCAAAAAACTGGCGTAAAACCGCCAAAGCGGAACCGGACGGTGGTTACGCTATTGACAGAGGAGAGGCGCTCTGTCAGAATAATCAGCTTCGCGCGTAATTTGGCGACCATTTCTTGGTTTGACTGAATTCACGCGTGAGGTTTCTGCCCAGGAGAAGCATCGTAAATGGTTGCGGTGTGGACGACGGGCCCAAGACTGACTGGCTGCTTGGCTGTCCATGAGGATTAATTCTTATTGGGCTGTCCGGTCTGCTGGTGCAAGTTGGGAATATTGAAATGATCCAGACAGAATCTCGACTCGAGGTTGCCGACAATACCGGCGCGAAGTCTGTCCAGTGCATCAAAGTGCTGGGTGGCTCGCACCGTCGCTATGCGAGCGTTGGCGACATTATCAAGGTGAGCGTGAAAGAAGCTGCTCCACGTGGCCGCGTCAAAAAAGGCGAGGTCTACAGTGCTGTGGTGGTGCGTACCGCTAAGGGTATTCGCCGTGCTGACGGTTCGCTCGTCAAATTCGATGGCAACGCTGCAGTGTTGCTCAATGCAAAGCTGGAGCCTATCGGCACCCGTATCTTTGGCCCCGTGACGCGTGAACTGCGTACCGAGCGCTTCATGAAGATCGTGTCCCTGGCCCCTGAAGTTCTCTAAGGACAGCACCATGAACAAGATTCGCAAGGGCGACGAAGTGGTCGTGCTGACTGGGCGCGACAAGGGCAAGCGCGGCGTTGTGACGCTGCGCGCTGATGACTCCCACCTGGTGATCGAAGGCATCAACCTGGTGAAGAAGCACGTCAAGCCAAACCCCATGAAGGGCACCAACGGCGGTATCGTGGAAAAGGCCATGCCTATCCACCAATCGAACGTGGCGATCTTCAATGCGGCGACCGGCAAGGGTGACCGCGTGGGCATCAAGGTGAACGCTGACGGCGCACGTGTTCGCGTGTTCAAGTCCAATGGCGCTGAAATCAAGGCAGTCTAAGGAGTAAGACATGGCAAACGTTGCACGACTGCAAAAACAATACCGTGAGCAAATCGCTCCCGAACTGATGAAGAAGTTCGGCTACACCTCCCCAATGGAAGTGCCTCGCCTGACCAAGATCACCCTGAACATGGGTGTGAGCGAAGCCGTTTCCGACAAGAAGGTGATGGACAACGCCGTGGCTGACCTGACCAAGATTGCTGGTCAGAAGCCTGTGGTGACCAAGGCCAAGAAGGCTATCGCTGGTTTCAAGATCCGCGAAGGCCAGGCTATCGGCTGCATGGTGACCCTGCGTGGCGTTCAGATGTATGAGTTCCTGGACCGTTTCGTGACCGTGGCACTGCCTCGCGTGCGTGACTTCCGTGGTATCTCTGGCCGCGCTTTTGATGGCCGTGGTAACTACAACATCGGCGTCAAAGAACAGATCATCTTCCCTGAAATTGAGTACGACAAAGTCGACGCACTGCGTGGTCTCAACATCAGCATTACGACGACTGCGAAGAATGATGACGAAGCCAAGGCTTTGTTGCAGGCTTTCCGCTTCCCGTTCAAGAACTGAGGTGATGCATGGCTAAACAAGCACTGATCCAACGCGAACTGAAGCGTGAAAAGCTGGCTGCAAAGTACGCAGCCAAGTATGCAGAACTGAAGGCAATCGCCGGTGACAGCAAGCGCACCGACGAAGAGCGTGAAGCAGCCCGTCTGGGCCTGCAGAAGCTGCCTCGCAATGCAAACCCCAATCGTCAACGTGCACGTTGCGAAATCACGGGTCGTCCCCGTGGCACCTTCCGTCAATTCGGTCTGGGCCGCGCCAAGATTCGTGAACTGGCATTTGTCGGCGCCATCCCCGGCGTGACCAAGGCCAGCTGGTAAGCAGTCAGGAGATTAAACATGAGCATGAGTGATCCAATCGCTGACTTGCTGACCCGTATCCGCAACGCCCAAATGGTGTCCAAGGCCACCGTGTCGGTGCCATCTTCCAAAGTGAAGGTTGCCATCGCCCAGGTGCTGAAGGAAGAGGGTTACATCGACGGCTTCGAAGTGAAGACCGAAGATGGCAAGTCTGAACTCGCAATTACCTTGAAGTACTACGCCGGTCGCCCTGTGATCGAGCGTATCGAGCGCGTGAGCCGTCCTGGCCTGCGTGTGTACAAGGGCCGCAATGCAATTCCTCAAGTCCAAAACGGCTTGGGCGTTGCTATCGTTACCACTCCCAAGGGCGTGATGACGGATCGCAAGGCGCGCGCTACCGGTGTCGGCGGCGAAGTGCTTTGCTATGTGGCTTAACCCGTGGCATTGAAGGAGAAATACTGAAATGTCCCGCGTAGCAAAAATGCCTGTGAGCATCCCCCAAGGTGTGGATGTCTCCATCAAGGAAGACCAAATCAGCGTGAAGGGCGCCGGCGGTACGCTGGCTCTGACCCCTAACGCCCTGGTCAAGGTGACCAATAGCGAAGGTAAGCTGGCTTTCGAGCCAGTGAACGACTCCCGCGAAGCCAACGCCATGAGCGGCACCATGCGTCAGCTGGTGAACAACATGGTGGTTGGTGTGAGCAAGGGCTTCGAAAAGAAGCTGTCTCTCGTCGGCGTGGGTTACAAGGCTGCAGCCTCTGGCAGCAAGCTGAACCTGAGCGTTGGTTTCTCCCACCCAGTCAACTTTGAAATGCCTGCTGGCATCACCGTTGCCACCCCTACCCCTACGGAAGTGGTGATCAAGGGTGCTGACCGCCAACGTGTTGGTCAGCTGGCAGCAGAGATTCGTGCCGTTCGTCCTCCCGAGCCTTACAAGGGCAAGGGCATCCGTTATTCGGATGAGAAGGTCACGATCAAAGAGACTAAGAAGAAATAAGGAGCTGCATGATGTTCAACAAGAAAGAGCAGCGTCTTCGTCGTTCCCTGCAGACCCGCATCCGCATTGCCAACCAAGGCGTTGCGCGTTTGACGGTGAACCGTACGAACCTCCATATCTATGCCACGATCATTTCCGGCGACGGCACCAAGGTAATCGCTACTGCATCGACGGCCGAAGCCGAAGTGCGCAGCAACCTGGGCGCTTCCGGCAAGGGTGGCAACACCGCAGCAGCGACTCTCATCGGCAAGCGCATCGCTGAAAAGGCGAAGGCAGCTGGCGTTGAAAAGGTTGCTTTCGACCGTGCAGGTTTTGCATACCACGGCCGCGTGAAGGCTCTGGCTGATGCAGCCCGCGAAGCCGGCCTGCAGTTCTAAGCGGAGTGGATAGAAATGGCTAAATTTTCCCCCAAAGTGCAAGACGAAGGTCGTGACGACGGTTTGCGCGAAAAAATGATCGCGGTGAACCGCGTCACCAAGGTTGTGAAGGGTGGTCGTATTCTCGGCTTCGCTGCACTGACCGTGGTTGGCGACGGTGACGGCCGCGTTGGCATGGGCAAGGGCAAGTCCAAGGAAGTGCCTGCTGCCGTGCAGAAGGCTATGGAAGAAGCCCGTCGCAACATGATCAAGGTGTCGCTCAAGAACGGCACCCTGCATCACACCGTGATGGGTCACCATGGCGCTGCCAACGTGATGTTGGCTCCTGCTCCCAAGGGTACCGGTATCATTGCCGGCGGCCCAATGCGCGCCGTTTTCGAAGTCCTGGGCATCACCGATATCGTGGCCAAGAGCCATGGTTCGTCGAATCCCTACAACATGGTTCGCGCCACTTTCGACGCTTTGAACAATTCCACGACCCCTTCGGAAGTGGCAGCAAAGCGTGGCAAGTCGGTTGAAGACCTGTTCGCCTGATCGGAGTCGTCACTATGACAACGCAACAAACTGTGAAGGTCCAACTGGTGCGTAGCCCGATTGGTACCAAGCAAGACCACCGCGCCACCGTGCGTGGTCTGGGTCTGCGCAAGCTGAACAGCATCAGCGAACTGAAGGACACCCCCGAAGTGCGCGGCATGATTAACAAGATCGCCTACCTGGTGAAGGTTCTCTGAAAGGATTGATGATGGAACTCAATAGCATCAAGCCTGCAGCAGGTGCCAAGCACGCCAAGCGTCGTGTGGGCCGTGGTATCGGTTCGGGTCTGGGTAAGACCGCCGGCCGTGGCCACAAGGGTCAGAAGTCGCGTTCGGGTGGCTACCACAAGGTAGGCTTCGAAGGCGGTCAAATGCCTCTGCAGCGTCGTTTGCCAAAGCGCGGTTTCAAGTCGACCACGCTGAAGTTCAACGCCGAAGTGTCGCTGGCTGCTCTGGAGCGCCTGGGCGCCGCAGAAGTGGATCTGGCAGTGCTGAAGCAAGCTGGCCTGGTTGGTCAGCTGGCCAAGGTCGTGAAGGTGATCAAGGCTGGTGAACTCACCAAGGCCGTGAAGCTCAATGGCATCGGTGCCACCGCTGGTGCCAAGGCTGCGATCGAAGCCGCTGGCGGCAGCATCGCCTAACCTTTTCTGAAAGAAATCATCAGTGGCTACGAACACCGCAACCATTGCAAAGACCGGTAAGTACGGCGATTTGCGTCGTCGTTTGGTTTTTCTGTTGCTGGCGCTGATCGTCTACCGCATCGGGGCTCATATCCCGGTGCCTGGTATCGATCCAAACCAGTTGCAGCAGCTGTTCAATAGCCAACAGGGTGGCATTCTCAATCTGTTCAACATGTTCTCGGGCGGAGCGCTCTCGCGCTTCACCGTGTTTGCACTGGGGATCATGCCGTACATCTCGGCATCGATCATCATGCAATTGATGACTTATGTCGTCCCGACATTCGAGCAGATGAAGAAAGAGGGCGAAGCCGGCCGTCGCAAGATCACCCAGTACACCCGCTATGGTGCACTGGCCCTTGCATTGTTCCAGTCACTCGGCATTGCCGTTGCACTGGAAGGCACTGCCGGTTTGGTTCTCAGCCCTGGATTCGGGTTCCGTCTTACTGCTGTGGTCAGCCTGACTGCCGGTACGATGTTCCTGATGTGGTTGGGTGAGCAGATCACAGAGCGTGGTTTGGGCAACGGGATCTCGATCCTGATCTTCGCTGGTATTGCTGCGGGTCTCCCCAGCTCCATCGGCGGTTTGCTCGAATTGGTGCGCACTGGTGCGATGAGCATCATTGCCGCGATCTTCATCGTCCTCGTGGTGGCAGCCGTGACGTACTTCGTCGTGTTTGTCGAACGCGGTCAACGCAAGATCCTGGTGAATTACGCGCGCCGTCAGGTTGGAAACAAGGTGTATGGTGGCCAGTCGTCGCACTTGCCGCTGAAGCTGAACATGGCAGGTGTGATTCCTCCCATCTTCGCTTCGTCGATCATCTTGCTGCCTGCTACGGTTGTGAACTGGTTCAGCGCTGGCGAATCGATGCGTTGGCTCAAGGACATTGCTGGGACGTTGACTCCTGGTCAACCTATCTATGTGATGCTCTACGCCGCAGCGATCATCTTTTTCTGCTTCTTCTATACGGCTCTGGTTTTCAACAGCCGCGAAACGGCCGATAACCTGAAGAAGAGTGGTGCCTTTATTCCCGGTATTCGACCAGGGGATCAGACAGCACGCTATATTGATAAGATTTTGGTGCGTTTGACACTTGCAGGGGCGATCTACATCACCTTTGTGTGTCTGCTGCCAGAGTTCTTGATCCTGAAGTACAACGTTCCGTTCTATTTCGGTGGCACTTCCTTGTTGATCATCGTGGTGGTGACTATGGACTTTATGGCCCAGGTACAAAACTACATGATGTCTCAGCAGTATGAGTCGCTTCTGAAGAAGGCGAACTTCAAGGCCTCAGCCAAAAACTGAGATCGACAGGAAAGTGTGCCCTCCAGTCTGTTCGGGCTAAAAATTTGAAATGCCGTCACAGACTGGAGCGGATGGAAGTTTTAGGAGAATGAAATGAGAGTTTCAGCTTCGGTAAAGAAGATTTGCCGTAACTGCAAGATCATCCGTCGCAAGGGTGTCGTACGCGTGATCTGCACCGACCAGCGCCACAAGCAGCGCCAAGGTTGATTGAAAGACTAGAGGACGCAAATGGCACGTATTGCTGGTATTAACATTCCTCCGCACCAACATGCGGAGATCGGCCTGACCGCTATCTATGGCATCGGTCGTACCACGGCTCGCAAGATCTGCGAAACCACGGGTATCGACTACGCCAAGAAAGTAAAGGATTTCACGGACGCTGATCTGGAAAAGATCCGTGACGCGATTGCTCACCTGACCCTGGAAGGTGACCTGCGTCGTGAAACCACGATGAACATCAAGCGTTTGATGGACATCGGCTGCTACCGCGGTTTCCGTCATCGTCGTGGTCTGCCCATGCGTGGTCAACGTACCCGCACCAATGCCCGTACCCGCAAGGGTCCGCGCAAGGGCGCAGCGGCTTTGAAGAAATAAGAGATTGAAGGTACACAATGGCTAAGTCTCCTGCAAACAACGCAGCTGCTCGTGTACGTAAGAAAGTTCGCAAGAACATTTCTGACGGTATTGCACACGTTCACGCTTCGTTCAACAACACCATCATCACGATCACCGACCGCCAAGGCAATGCTCTGTCTTGGGCTTCGTCCGGTGGCCAGGGTTTCAAGGGCTCGCGCAAGTCGACGCCTTTTGCTGCCCAGGTTGCTTCCGAAGTGGCCGGCCGTGCTGCCATGGAACAAGGTATCAAGAACCTGGACGTCGAGATCAAGGGCCCAGGCCCAGGTCGTGAATCCTCGGTTCGCGCCTTGGGTGCGTTGGGCATCCGCATCACGTCGATCTCCGATGTGACGCCAGTGCCTCACAACGGCTGCCGCCCTCAAAAGCGTCGTCGTATCTAATTCACCATAAGCCCACCGCCGCCAGTGCATGGTGCTCTGGCGGCTCCCGCATTTATGCGGTAGCTGAAAAAAGGATATTCAAGTGGCACGTTTTATTGGCCCTAAGGGCAAACTTTCCCGCCGCGAAGGCGTAGACCTGTTCCTCAAGAGCGCACGTCGCTCGATTGCGGACAAAGTCAAGCTGGACACCAAGCCAGGCCAACATGGCCGCACTTCGGGTGCCCGCACTTCCGACTACGGTCTGCAACTGCGCGAAAAGCAGAAGGTCAAGCGCATGTACGGCGTGCTGGAAAAGCAATTCCGCCGCTACTTCGCTGAAGCCGATCGTCGCCGTGGCAACACCGGCGCCAATCTGCTGAGCCTGCTGGAAAGCCGTTTGGACAACGTGGTGTACCGCATGGGCTTCGGTTCGACCCGTGCTGAAGCGCGTCAGCTGGTGTCGCACAAGGCAATCACCGTGAACGGCCAATCCGTCAACATCTCTTCCTACCTGGTCAAGGAAGGCGATGTGGTTGCCGTGCGCGAAAAGTCCAAGAAGCAAGCCCGCATCGTGGAAGCTCTGCAACTGGCTGGTCAAGTGGGTTTCCCTGCTTGGGTGGAAGTGTCGGCAGACAAGGCTGAAGGCGTCTTCAAGAAGGCTCCTGACCGCGACGAATTCGGCGCTGACATCAACGAATCGCTGATCGTCGAACTGTATTCCCGTTAATTTCGACGGTCGGTTTTCGACTGCAGAAGTATCCGTCCCAGAACCGCGAGGCATCGCGGTTCTGGTGCTTCACCAGCCTTACCGGTGTAACGAGCCGGGGGTATTGAGAGGAAGTTTGCATGCAAACCAATTTGCTGAAACCCAAGACAATCAACGTAGAACAGCTGGGCCACAATCGTGCCGAGGTGGAGCTGGAGCCGTTCGAGCGTGGTTATGGCCACACTCTGGGCAATGCCCTGCGCCGTGTTCTGTTGTCGTCCATGGTGGGTTATGCAGCGACGGAAGTAACCATTGCAGGCGTGCTGCACGAATACTCGTCCATCGATGGCGTCCAGGAAGATGTGGTCAACATCTTGCTGAACCTCAAGGGCGTGGTCTTCAAGCTGCACAACCGTGATGAAGTCACCCTGAGCCTGCGCAAGGATGGCGAAGGTGTGGTGACGGCCGCTGATATCCAGACGCCGCACGACGTTGAAATCATCAACCCTGATCACATCATTGCCAACCTGTCGCAAGGCGGCAAGCTGGACATGCAGATCAAGGTGGAAAAGGGCCGTGGCTATGTGCCCGGTAACGTCCGCCGCTACGGCGACGAGTCGACCAAGTCGATCGGCCGCATCGTGCTGGACGCATCGTTCTCGCCTATCAAGCGCGTGAGCTACACGGTGGAATCCGCTCGTGTGGAACAGCGTACCGATCTGGACAAGCTGGTTCTCGAGATCGAAACCAACGGCGCCATTGCTGCAGAAGATGCAGTGCGCTCGTCGGCCAAGATTCTGGTGGAGCAGCTGGCTGTGTTTGCCCAACTGGAAGGTGGCGCGCTCGACGTGTTCGATCAACCTGGTGGCCAGGCACGCAACAACGCCACGTTCGATCCGATCCTGCTGCGTCCTGTGGATGAGCTGGAGCTGACCGTGCGTTCTGCCAACTGCCTGAAGGCTGAGAACATCTACTACATCGGTGATCTGATCCAGCGCACCGAGAACGAGTTGCTCAAGACGCCTAACCTGGGTCGCAAGTCGCTCAACGAGATCAAGGAAGTCCTGGCTTCCCGTGGTCTGACGCTGGGCATGAAGCTTGAAAACTGGCCACCTGCCGGTCTGGAAAAGCGTTAAGTTATAATGGCGGGCTTCCCGTTTCGGGAAAGCCCATTTGTAGTGCGTCAGACAGTACCTGATACGGCTGTTTGATTGAATCAATGATTTAAAAGGAAAAGCACCATGCGTCACGGACACGGCCTCCGTAAACTGAACCGCACCTCGTCTCACCGTAAGGCGATGCTGCAAAACATGATGAATTCGCTCATCGAGCACGAAGCCATCAAGACCACTGTGCCCAAGGCCAAGGAACTGCGCAAGGTGATCGAGCCCATGATCACCCTGGCCAAGGTGGACACCGTTGCCAACCGTCGTCTGGCGTTTGACCGTCTGCGTGACCGCGACAGCGTCACCAAGCTGTTCAACGTGCTGGGTCCTCGCTCGGCCAACCGTCCTGGCGGTTACACCCGTATCCTGAAGATGGGTTACCGTGTGGGCGACAACGCTCCTATGGCGTTTGTCGAGCTGGTGGACCGCGCTGAAGAAGCCGGTGAAGCCGCTGCTGAATAAGCTTTCGCAATTTTTGCAAAGCTGATGAAAGAGCCCACTTCGGTGGGCTTTTTCTTTTTTTGATGTCTATATGTGGGTGGCGCCGCGGCTTTCGTGACCTGCAGGACGACGGACTCCTGCTTGCTGCTGCTTGGGCCGAGGCTTCGCATGCTGCAGTGCAAAATATTTCCAAAATATGGCAATGGACTTCATATCAAGGAAATCCCTGGGTTATAATTGCGGTGCGCGATGGAGCAGTCTGGTAGCTCGTTGGGCTCATAACCCAAAGGTCGGAGGTTCAAATCCTTCTCGCGCAACCAGAACACCAAAAGCCAGCTTTTCAGCTGGCTTTTTTGTTGTTGCTGCAAGCAGTTCGCCCTCTCTGCAGGCGGTTCGTCATTCCAGCCGGACCTGTCATGGACGCGCTATCAAAGTTGCAGCTGCGAAAATAATCAGGAAAAGCGCAAGACTCCAGAAATGCCACCCCATATCGCGCTATAATTGCGGTGCGCGATGGAGCAGTCTGGTAGCTCGTTGGGCTCATAACCCAAAGGTCGGAGGTTCAAATCCTTCTCGCGCAACCAGAACATCAAAAACCAGCTTTCCAGCTGGCTTTTTTGTGCCCGCCATTCAGCAGAGCGCTGGGCACATTGGCAGGCTGAGTTGCTGCCAATGTCATACCGCCGTCAGTTGGCATACAGCTGCTTCAGTGACCGGAAGCCCTTGACCTCAATCGGGTTGCCTGAAGGGTCGTAGAAGAACATCGTCCACTGCTCGCCCGGCTGTCCTTCGAAGCGCACCTGGGGCTCCAGCACGAATCGGGTATGCGCATCACGCAGGCGCTGCGCCAATTGCTGCCAATCCTGCAACTCCAGCACCAGACCAAAATGCGGCATGGGCACCAGGTGATCGCCCACATGGCCGGTGTTGGTGGTCTCGAACGGCTTGCCGAGATGGCATGAGATCTGATGGCCGAAAAAATCGAAATCCACCCATGTATCGGTACTGCGGCCCTCGGTGCAGCCCAGAGTGGCGCCGTAGAACTGTCGTGCGGCATTCAGATCGTGGACGTGGAAGGCAAGGTGAAAGAGGCTTTGCATAGAGGGAAACCTGGATGGAGAAGCGGATAGCCAGCGGTCGGCCGATCGGATAAGCTGCCACAACGCCTTGGGCGGAAACAGCGGCAACAACAGGAGGCTATTTTCATGGCGACGAGCAGCGATTCATTCAATCCTTTTGCACCCGGCTTTGATTTTTTGCAGAAACTGGCCCAGGGCGGAGTGGCAAGCAGCGCCTCGGCATTTCCCCAATGGAGTGACTGGGTGGCCCCGACCATGAGCGTGGACGACCTCGAAAAGCGCATTGGCGAGCTCAAAACCGTGTTGTTTTGGCTGGAGCAGAACCAGCGTGCCCTGGCGGCCACGATCCAGGCGATGGAAGTGCAGAAGATGACACTTTCTGCACTCCAGACGATGAACGTTCCGGTGGAGAACTGGGCCACTTCGGTGGTGCAGAACTGGCAGCAGTTCGCCAACGGCTCGGGCGCGGAGGCTGCGACGGCCGGGCAGAAGGGCGCCGCACCAAAGGCGCCTGCCGCACAGGAGGCTCCGCCACCCGCTGCAAAGTCGCCTGTGGCCGCAAGCGCGCCCCCCGATGCATCCACCAAAAAGGATGGCCCGGGCACGACTGCCAATGCTTCTGGTGGTACAGGTGCAGATCCCCTGCAGTGGTGGAGCGCCCTGACCCAGCAGTTTCAGCACATCGCGCAGCAGGCTGTGCAGGATGTGACCCAGCACGCCATGCAGCATGCAGCCACCACGCAGGAAGCGGCCGCCACGGCGATGGAGGCGATGGGTGCGACAGGTGGTGCAGCCAAGGCGAAGGCCAAGGCCAAGGGCCCCGTTGCCAGGAAGCCGGCAGGCAAGGCTGTAGCGCCACGGGCTCCCGCCAAGCGCGCTGCGGCCAAGAAACCGGTGTCCGGCCGAAAATAGGCGCCGGTCTGCTCTGCGAGGAGGCCACGGCCGCAATTCCGGTTTGCAGCGACCCCGAAGCGGTCATGGCTGACACCGTCATGGTGGCGGCCGGACCGTAGAATGATCCGCATGAAACGGTTTCCCTATGGTCACGCCACCCACCCCGATTGGCGCATGGCCGTCTCGCTGGTGGTGGCGCAGATACGCGGTCGCATGGCGCAAAGCGGCTATGCCCGCAATCCCAGCCTGGGGATTGCATATTTCAGTGACGCCTTTGCCAGCCACGCCGAGGCGTTGCTCGAAGCCTTGCAGGATGAATTCCCCGAAGTGAGCGACTGGTCAGGCGCCGTGGGGGCTGGCGTCATGGCGACGCGTGCGGAATACCTGACAGAGCCTGCACTGGCCGTGATGCTGCTGGATCTACCGCGCCACGCGTATCGGGTGTTTTCCGGCATTGCGCCCTTGCGCTCGGAGGGGGGCGTTCCTCACGGCGCTTCTGCCGCGCTTTTCAGCACGTGGCAACAGGCGCTGGTACATGCAGATGCCAATCTGCCTGATTTGCCAGATCTGCTGCAGGAACTGGCTGCCCGCACCGGGGCTGGTCAATTGCTGGGCGGGTTGTGCTCCGGCTCGGCGCCCCCCTTGCAACTGGCGTGGAGCAAAGCGCTGGAGCCCCGGCACAGCGGCGTGTTTCATGGCGGGATATCGGGCCTTGCCTTCGGTGCAGATGCAGCGGCCCTGCAGTCCGTGACCCAGGGCTGCCAGCCAATCGGCGGGCGGATGCGCATCACTGCCTTGCAGGACAATGTGCTGCTGTCGCTGGATGGGCGCCCGGCGCTGGAGGTGCTGGAGGAGATCATGCTGGTGCGCATGGACACCCATCCGGAGCTGGCGACGCGCAAGATGCGCAACATGCAGGTGGCCCTGGAGAATATTGACCACCCTCAAAGCGTGTACGAAGGACAACTGCCACCGCAGGCACGCGTCTGTTCACTGCTGGGCGTGGATACACGCCGGGGTGGGATCGTACTGCCCGAATCGGCGCTGGAGCAGAAGTATCTGCGCTTTTGCCAGCGCAATTGGACCGCCGCCCGCGCCGACCTGTTGCGCATGTGTGCCGAACTGCGTGAATCGCTGGCGCCCGCCAATGGCCAGCCGCTGCTGGCGGGCGGCTCACAGCTTGCTGTTGAGGCAGAAGGCGTGCCGGAGGCGGTACAGGAGCGCGCCATTGCCGGCGCCATCTATATCAGTTGCACGGGCCGCGGCGGTAGCTATTTTGGCGCGGAGAACGGCGAACTGGAGCTGCTGCACCATGTGCTGGGCGATATTCCGCTGATCGGCTTTTTCAGCCAGGGCGAAATCGCGGGCCAGCAACTGCATCGCTACAGTGGTGCGTTGCTGGTGTTCACGCAAGAAGTTTAGTAAAAATGCCTGCTGACGCTTGAAGGAAAAGCGCAAGCAGCTATCGTTTTTGAAGATGGGGCTTGCAGAGGCGACAGCGCAAGACTCACCGTTCGCCGCCGGTTCCGGTGCGGCGCATGGCGGTGAACACTGACAGCTCCCACCCACGCATCGCCAGCAGCAGGGTATAGCCTTCGCGCTCCTTCTCAGACAGGCGCTGGTCAGTCAAATGCTGCTGGGCAAAGTCCTGCGCCACCCGTTGCAGCCGCTCCAGAAAAGCAGGGGCCAGGGTGCGGCTGATCGAGCCGTGCACCAGCATCAGGCCTTCGCCCGCCTTGTCGAAGGTACCAGAGTAGTAATCGTGCAGCGCGTTCTCGCGGAAGTACTCCATCACCGGGCCATGCGGGCGCCAACGGAAGGTCTTGGCCAGCTTGAGGCGGTAGCGGTTCATTGGCCGCAGCTCGATGATGCCGATGCGGTCCAGCTGTGCCAGGTACTTGATGCCTTCGGCCTCGGTCAGGCGGTAGGTGGCCAGCACCTGCTCCAGCGTCCACTGGCTGAGCACGCAGATGGCCATCAGCAACAGCTTCTTGTCGGCAATCACCGCCTGCTCTTGCTGCTGCGTCAGCTCCTTGATCAGCGGCTGGTTGTCGGCTACCCGGCGCGCCAGGTCGGCAAAGTCCAGCCGCAGTACATGGCAGATGGCATCGATGCGCGACAGCGGCATATCGCCCTTGGCCAGCATGCGCTTGACGCTCGACTCCGCCATGCCCAGCGCGTCGGCCAGGTCGGCATAGGTCATCTGTGCGGCTTTGAGTTCTTTCTTGAGGGCGGTGACCAGGTCAGCAGTGGTGCTCATGGATTTTGCGAAATAGTATCGAAAATTGCTACTCTGGGCGCCATCATAGGCGATCACTGCATGAATTCGAGACGCCGTGATGGCACCTCGCCACAGTGGCGGCCATGACCGATACATCCATGCCTTCACCCCTCTTGTATCGCGTGACACCTGCCGAATGGCTGTTGTACGCGAGCTACGCCGCTTTGCTGGCGCTGGCCTGCCTGGGCCCTTATGTGCCACAAGCTGCGCATTACCATGATTTTGCGGACCAGCGCGCGCTATGGGGCGTGCGCAACGCGCTGGACGTGCTCAGCAATTTGCCGTTTGCGCTCATTGGTGCCCTGGGCCTGTGGCGCGGCGTGTGGCAGGCGCCGGCTGCGGTGCGTGCCGGCAGCGCGCCCCCCTGGCTGGCCCTGGTGTTTGGCGGCCTGCTGCTCACTGCGGCTGGCTCCAGCTATTACCACCTGATGCCTGATGACTGGCGCGTGTTCTGGGATCGCCTGGGCATGGTGCCCGTGTTTGCCGGTGTGCTGGCCCTGGCGCTGCAGTCGGTGCTTTCACGGCGTGCGGCCGTGGTGACGGCCGTGCTGGTGTTGGCGCTTGGGCCGCTGTCGCTGTGGATATGGCTGCAAACCGGCCAGTTGCTGCCCTGGGCGGTGCTGCAGGGAGCAGGCATGGTGCTGCTGCTGGCGGTGGCGCTGTGGCAACGTTTCTCTGCCGTCAATGCGCGGGCCGCTGAAGGGCAATTGTTGTGGCCATGGGGGGCTGTTGTGGCCTGGTATGCGCTGGCCAAGGTGCTGGAGTTGGGCGATTCCTTTGTCTGGAGCATCAGCCACCATTGGGTGGGCGGCCATGCGTTGAAGCATGTGGCGGCAGCGCTGGCACTGGTGCCGCTTTTGATAATGGTGCGGCGTGTGCGCAACGCAGAGCGCCTGCCTGCGTCTGCCGCAGGCACAATCAGGCCCACGCTGGTGCAAGGGCCTCAGCCATGATCAAAACCACCAGCCAGGAGACCCCGGAAATGAGCCGTCAGGAAACAAGCGCCGCTGCGGATGCGCCCACCCACCCCAATCAGTTTGCCTTGTTGGGCCAACGCCGCTTTGCGCCATTTTTCTGGACCCAGTTTGCCGGCGCGGCCAATGACAACCTGTTCAAGTTCGCCTTCACGGTGATGGTCACCTACCAGTTGCAGGTGGCATGGATGCCACCCTCCATGGCGGGCCTGGTGATTGGCGCCTTGTTCATTTTGCCGTTTTTGTTGCTGTCGGCCACCTCGGGGCAGCTCACCGACAAGTTTCCCAAGCACCGGATGATCCGCTTTGTGAAGGATCTGGAAATCGGCATCATGCTGATTGCAGGTATCGGCTTCTGGATCGAGAGCCCGGTGATCCTGCTGGCCTGCGTGTTCCTGATGGGGGTGCATTCCACCTTGTTCGGCCCGGTCAAATACGCCTACCTGCCCCAGGTGCTGCGCGATGACGAGTTGACGGGCGGCAATGGCATGGTCGAGATGGGCACCTTTGTCGCCATTTTGCTGGGCAATGTGGTGGGCGGTCTGCTGGTGGCGCTGCCGCAGATCGGGCATGCATCGGTCGCTGTTGCCTGCATCGCCTTGGCGCTGGTGGGCCGTCTGATGGCCCAGGGCGTGCCGGTGGCCGCCGCCACCGATCCGGGCCTGCAGATCAACTGGAACCCGCTGACCGAGACCTGGCGCAATCTCAAACTGGCCAAGAGCAATGTCGTGGTGTTCCGCTCGCTGCTGGGCATCAGCTGGATGTGGTTCTTCGGTGCCGTGTTCCTGAGCCAATTTCCCAGTTTTGCCAAGGAAGTGCTGCACGGCAACGAACATGTGGCATCGCTGCTGCTGGTGGTGTTTTCCATCGGCATCGGCATCGGTTCTCTGCTGTGCGAGGTGATGTCGCGCCGCCAGGTGGAAATCGGCCTCGTGCCCATGGGGGCCATCGGCATGAGCGTATTTGCAATCGACCTCTACTTTGCTTCGCGCAGCCTGCCCGCGGCGCCGCTGATGGATGTGGGGGCTTTCATCTCGCAGCCAGCCCATTGGCGGGTGATGGCCGATCTGCTGCTGCTGTCGCTGTTTGCGGGTCTCTACAGTGTTCCCATGTATGCGCTCATCCAGATGCGCAGCCAGCCTACGCACCGTGCCCGCATCATCGCGGCCAACAATATTCTCAATGCGCTGTTCATGATTGCCAGCTCCGTCAGCGCGGGTGCATTGCTGGGTGCGGGTTTCAGCGTGCCACAGATATTTTTGATGACGGGCATCGCCAATGCCATCGTGGCGGGCTATATCTTCTTCCTGGTGCCGGAATACCTGCTGCGCTGCGTGGCCTGGGTGGCCACGCACCTGGTCTACCGGTTCAGGGTGGCGGGCGCGCACCACATTCCCACGGACGGGCCGGCGCTGCTCACCTGCAACCATGTGAGCTTTGTGGACCCGATCCTGCTGATGGCAGCGAGCCCGCGTCCCATCCATTTCGTGATGGATTACCGCATCTTCCGCACTCCGCTGCTGGGCTGGTTGTTCCGCCTGTGCAAGGCCATTCCGATTGCGCCGCAGAAGGAGGACCCCGCCGTGTACGAAGCAGCCTTTGCCCGCGCCGCCCAGGTGCTGCGTGAAGGCGACCTGTTGGCTATCTTCCCCGAAGGGGCGATTACCCGTGACGGCCAGTTGCAGGAGTTCAAGGGCGGCATGATGAAGATTCTGGAGCAGGCGAAGGCCGATGGCCTGCAGGTTCCGGTGGTGCCGATGGCGCTGTCGAATCTGTGGGGTTCGTACTTCAGCCGGGTGGAGCCGAAGGGCGCCATGACCCGGCCTTTCCGCCGTGGCCTGTTCAACCGGGTGACGCTGCGCGTCGGCGAGCCCTTGCCGCCCGAGCAGTGCCAGCCAGCGCGTCTGCAGGAGCGCGTGCGAAGCCTGCTGGACCAATGAGCGCCGGCGCGGCTGCCTTGACCGATGCGCAGGCCGCCGAGCGCATCCTGCAGTTTCTGCGGCAGATCGGTCTGGAGGTACGCGAGGAGCTTCTGCCCGGCGACTGCTTTCTGCCAGGCATTCGCATTGTGCAAGGCGGGCTGGTGGTGGATCGGCTGCAACTGCGCTGGCCTGGTGACCTGTTGCACGAAGCGGGGCATCTGGCGGTGGTGCCTGCCGCCTTGCGGCCTCGTATGGACGACGCCCTGGCGCAGCTACCCGTCATCGAGCATGGCGGAGAGATCGAGGCCACCGCGTGGGCCTGGGCGGCACTCACGCACCTTCAACTGCCGTCACAGGTGCTGTTCCATGAAGGCGGTTACCGTGGCCATGCCGCTGGCCTGCGCATCAATTTTGAGATGGGTATCTATCTAGGGGCATCGGGCCTTGTGCATGCGGGTCTCGCCTGGTTGCCGGGCCCGGATCTGGCGGTTGGTGCACCCATTTATCCGCGTCTGCGGCAATGGCTCAGGGACTGATGCTGCTTTGGGATAATGGGCCCATCTGCAACGCAGCCCGCCGAGGCGCTTCAATGCCTGGCTGCTGCTAGAAGGAATGGAGAAGATTTTGATCGCTCGCTTTGCAAAAGGCACTGCTGCGCTGCTGGCGTTTGCGGCGCTGGCAGCCTGTACCAGCACGTCCGGCCTCAAGCCTCTGGAGGACCCCAACGAGAAAAAGCAGGAGTCGTACGCCACCACATACAAGGGCCCGCGCAGCCCGGCTTCGGCCTACTGCGTGCAGATGGGGGGCTCCCTGGTCGACACCCCCAAGGGCAAGAACACCTTGTGCCGCTGGCCGGATGGCAAGGAAATGGACCCGTGGGATCTGTTCTGGCGCGACAACCCGCTGAATTGAGCTTGCTGCAAATCCCAGGCTCGCTGCAGCTAGCCTGGATTCGGGGTGCTCAACGATATAAAAATAATAGCTGCCAGCGCTGAATGGTAAAGCGCTGGCAGCTATTTTTTTTGAAAAGGGCTTGCCCGGGCCTATGCAACGCCCTTGGCCTTGAACCAGTCCTGCATGCGCTTCCAGCCGTCTTCTGCAGCGTCCTTGCGGTAGCTGGGGCGGTAGTCGGCGTGGAAGGCGTGGCCAGCGTCAGGGTAGATGTGGAAGCTGGAGGCTCCAGCAGCAGCGTTGCCTGCGCTGGCGGCTTTTTGCAGGTCCTGCTTCATCACATCGACGGAATCCAGCGGAATGCCCTGGTCCTTGCCGCCGTATAGGCCGAGCACGGGTGCCTTCAGATCGGCCGCAATATCGGTCGGGTGCTTGGGCTGCAGGCTGCCTGCGGTGCCTTCCAGGCGGCCATACCAGGCCACACCGGCTTTCACCTTGCCGGTGGCCGCATACAGCCAGGTGATACGGCCACCCCAGCAAAATCCGGTGATGCCCGCGCGGCTTACATCGCCGCCATTGGCAGCGGCCCATTCCAGCGCGCCATCCAGGTCTTTCATCACCTGCGCGTCGGGCACCTTGCTGACCAATTCGGCCTGCAACTGGCTGATTTCGGTGTACTTGCGCGGGTCGCCCTGCCGGGCAAACAGTTCGGGGGCAATGGCCAGATACCCCAGCTTGGCCAGACGCCTGCAGGTGTCGGCAATGTAATCATGCACGCCAAAGATTTCCTGGATGACAAGGATCACCGGCAGGCTGGTTTTGCCCTCGGGCGCCGCACGGTACGCGCTGACCTGAAAGCCATCGACCGTGTACTGGATGGTGCCCGCCGTCAGGCCTGCATCGGATGTCTTGATGGCCGTTTGTGCCATGACAGGCGCAGCGGCTGCGGCGTAACCCACGCCCAGTGCCATCTGCAGCGCGCTGCGGCGTGTGCTGCCTGCCGCAGTCGCGCGGCCGGGCAGGAGGGAGTCGAAATCGGCATTGGGAGAATGGGGCATGGGAATTCCTTTTCTGCGGATTGCAGTCCCATTATGGGGGACGATGAAAAATGGCCTGTCGCCCGCTTCGCAGGTCTGCACTTTCGCTGCCGTGCGGGGTGAAGGAAGGCATTGGGCGCCAAGTGCCCTTTGGCAAGAAAAATGCCTGGCAGGCGCCAGGCATGGGGGCGTAAGAACGTGTCAGGTCACTTCCACAGCGCGCACTTGGTTTCTTCCTTGGTGGTGAACACCTCGTCGCCGGGCAGCTTCTTGACGATCTTGTAGTAGTCCCAGGTGCCCTTGGATTCCTGTGGCGTCTTGACCTGGACGAGGTACATGTCGTGCATGTAGCTGCCGTCGGCGCGGATGGAGCCCGAGGCGAAGAAGTCGTCCATCTTCATGCCACGCCAGGTTTCCATCACCTTGTCGGCATCGGTGGTGCCGGCAGCCTGCACGGCCTTGAGGTAGTTCATGGTGGCCGAGTAGTCGGCGGCCTGGATTTCGGTGGGGCGACGCTGGGTTTTCTTCATGTAGGCATCGGCGAACTTGCGCGATGCGTCGTTCATGTCCCAGTACCAGCTGGTGACGAACTGCATGCCAGCCGTGTTCTTCAGCCCCAGGCTGTGGATGTCGCTGTAGAAGACGAGCAACGGTGCGATCTTCATCGATTTGTCGATGCCGAATTCCTTGGCGGCCTTGATGGCGTTGATGGTGTCGCCACCTGCATTGGCCAGCGCCAGCACCTGGGCCTTGGAGTTCTGTGCCTGCAGCAGGAAGGACGAGAAATCCGACGCATTGAGCGGATGGCGCACGGCGCTTGCCACGGCACCACCCTTGGCTTTGACGACCTTGGAGGCATCGGCTTCCATCGCATGGCCGAAGGCATAGTCGGCGGTCAGAAAGAACCAGTTCTTGCCGCCGTTGTCGACGATGGCGCCTGCCGCACCCTTGGAGAGGGCCACGGTGTCGTAGGCATAGTGCACCGAGTAAGGGGTGCAGGCCTCGTTCGTCAGGGCGGAGGAGCCAGCTCCGTTGTTGATCATTACGCGTTTTTTCTCATCCGCCACCTTGGCAAGCGCCAGGGCGGTGCCAGAGTTGGTGCCGCTGAAGATCATCGTCAGGTTCTGCGTGTCGATCCACTCGCGCGCCTTGCTGGCGGCAATGTCGGCCTTGTTCTGGTGGTCGACGGTGAGCAGCTCGATGGGCTTGCCCAGCACCTTGCCGCCAAAATCATCGATGGCCATCTGAATGGCGGTGGCGCCACCCTTGCCTTCGAGGTCAGCGTACAGGCTGGACATGTCGGAGATGTAGCCGATCTTGACCTTGTCCTGCGCGTGGGCCGTGCCCATGGCGGCGGTCAAACCCAGCAGTCCCAAGGTGGCCAAGGCCTGCGCCAGGCGTGTGCGTTGCATAGTTGCTCCTGATGTTGTGATGTTGTTCCAATGCGGCAGCCGCATGGCCCGATACTGGCACGCGCAGCGACGGGCGGTATTGGGGCAATTACTGCGCCGCACGCCAGACAGTTGGCTGCAGAATTTGCATGAAAATAGCCATTGGCGCTCAACTGGTAAGCGCGAATAGCTATCAATTCAGGAGTTATCAGGCGTGGTGCGCAGGCCTGGGCGGTTGTGCACAATGGCTTGGCTTTTTTGCCCAGATCAAGCTTTACTGTTGCTGGCTGCGCACATAGGTCTGCACGATGGCTGCCGCATCCACCGCAAAGTGGCGGCGCAGGGCTGCGCGCGAATCGCTGCGGCCGAAACCATCAGTGCCCAGCGTGTAATAGCGCTGGCGCGGCAGGCCCAGCGCATCGGCAGGCAGGTAGGCGCGCACCAGCTCGGGCAGGGCGCGCACATAGTCGCAGGCGGCGATGATGGGGCCTTGCGAGTGCTGCAACTGCTGGGCAAACCAGCCGGGCTGCAGCGGCTGGCCATCCGGGGCGTTGCGCCAGGCTTCGAGCTGTGCCTCGCCGTCGCGTGCCAGCTCGGTGTAGCTGGTCACGCTCCAGACATCTGCTGCCACGCCATGCTCGCTCTCCAGTATGCGGGCGGCTTTCAGTACTTCGCCCATGATGGCGCCGCTGCCCAGGAGTTGCACGCGCTGCGTGCTCTCTTTTTTGCCAGCTTGCAGCAGGTACATGCCGCGCACCACACCCTCGTGCGCATCAGGCGGCAGGCTGGGGTTGGCCACGTTTTCGTTGGTGACGGTGATGTAGTAGAACTCGTCGCACTGCTGCTGCAGCATGCGGTGCATGCCGTGGTCGATGATGACGGCCAGTTCGCCAGCAAAGGCCGGGTCGTAGCTTTTGCAGTTGGGCACGGTCGAGGCCGTCAGCAGGCTGCTGCCATCCTGGTGCTGCAGGCCTTCGCCGCCCAGTGTGGTGCGGCCGCTGGTGGCGCCGATCAGAAAGCCGCGTGCCCGCTGGTCGGCAGCGGCCCAGATCAGATCACCCACGCGCTGGAAGCCGAACATGCTGTAGAAGATGAAAAACGGCAGCATGGCGGTGCCGTGCGTGCTGTAGCTGGTGGCCGCAGCTGTCCATGAGGAGATGGCACCGGCCTCGCTGATGCCTTCTTCCAGAATCTGGCCCGTGGTCTCTTCGCGGTACAGCAGCATCGATGCGTTGTCTTCCGGCTGGTACAGCTGGCCGAACGGCGCATAGATGCCGACCTGGCGGAACAGCCCCGCCATGCCGAAAGTACGGGCTTCATCGGCCACGATGGGAACGATGCGCGGGCCCAGCTCCTTGTCCTTGAGCAGGTTGCCCAGCTGGCGCACAAAGGCCATGGTGGTGCTCATGGGCTTGCCATCGGCCTCCAGCGCAAACTGTGCGGTAGCCTGCAGGCTGGGCACCGCCACCTGCGGGGCCTGGGTCTTGCGTGCGGGCAGAAAACCGCCCAGGGCCTGGCGGCGCGCATGCAGGTAGCGCATCTCGGCGCTGCCGTCGGCGGGTTTGAGGAAGGCCGCAGAGGTTGCCTGTTCGTCGGTCAGCGGCAGGCTGAAGCGGTCGCGGAAGGCGAGCAGGTCTTCGGCACCCAGTTTCTTTTGCTGGTGCGAAGTCATGCGGCCCTGGCCGATGCTGCCCATGCCGTAGCCCTTCATCGTCTTGGCCAGCACCACGGTGGGCTGGCCGCTGTGCGCGGCGGCGCTGGCAAAGGAGGCATGGATCTTGACCGGATCGTGCCCGCCCCGGCGCAGGCGGTCGATGTCGCTGTCGGAGAGGTGGGCGACGAGGGCGGCCAGCTCGGGGCTCTGGTTGAAGAAATGCTCGCGGTTGAAGGCGCCATCGTTGGCCGACAGGGTCTGGAACTCGCCATCGACCGTGTGCGCAAAGGTGCGTGCCAGCACATGGCTGTGGTCGCGTGCCAGAAGCGCATCCCATTCCGAGCCCCACAGGCATTTGACGACGTTCCAGCCCGCGCCGCTGAAGAGCGATTCCAGTTCATCGACGATGCGGCCGTTGCCGCGCACCGGGCCGTCGAGCCGCTGCAGGTTGCAGTTGATGACGAAGATGCAGTTATCCAGCCCTTCGCGGGCAGCGAGGGTGAGTGCCGCGATGGATTCGGGCTCGTCCATTTCGCCGTCGCCAAAAAAACCCCACACCTTGCGGCCAGCGGTGTCGGCCAGGCCCCGGTGCGCCAGGTAGCGCATGAAGCGCGCCTGGTAGATGGCGTTGATGGGGCCGATGCCCATCGAGCCGGTGGGAAACTGCCAGAACTCCGGCATCAGATAGGGGTGCGGATAGGAGCACAGGCCCTGAATGCCCTGGCTGGCGGCCACCAGCTCCTGGCGGTAGTGGCTCAGGTTGTCTTCTCCCAGCCGCCCCTCGAGAAAGGCGCGGGCATACACGCCGGGCGACGAATGCGGCTGAAAGAACACCAGGTCGGCGGCCTGGTGGCCGTCATCGGCGCGGAAGAAGTGGTTGAAGCCGGTCTCGAACAGATCGGCCGCCGATGCGTAGCTGGCGATGTGGCCACCCAGCTCGCCGTGCGCGGCATTGGCGCGCACCACCATGGCCAGTGCATTCCAGCGCAGGATGGCAGAGAGTCTTTTTTCCAGGTCCACATCGCCCGGATAGGGCGGTTGCTCATCTACGGTGATGGTGTTGACATACGGCGTGTTGCCCGAAGGCTTCCATGCCACATGGCGCTTGCGGGCATGGGCAAGCAACGCATCCAGCAGTGCGGCTGCCTGCTCCTTGCCCTGTGTTGCACCATAGGCGGCAAGCAGTCCATCGAAGGCCTCACACCATTCAGCTAGTTCGGCGGGGTCGGCTTGCGGGGCGGCAGGCAAATGGGTAGGGGGCTGGCGCACGGCGGTCTCCTGTCTGGCGCGGGAATGCGGGGATGCAATGGGCCCGATCATGCCATGGAAGGCTTTCTCTGCCCGATGGCCCGGCGACAGACGGGCGGTGACGAAAGTATCATTTTTCAATACCATTTTTATTGAAAGCTGCTACCGGCATTAAAAGGGGATGCTGGCAAGGCCGCTGGATTGCATGATGGCGCCGTGTTCAACCAACGCGGGGCCCGGATGCTCCGATCACACATGTCTCACTCATTCAACCCTGTTCAACGTGACACCCGTGCATGGCAATACCAGGTATGGATTTCGTTCGGTATTGCGATCTCGATGTGCGCGATCGGCCTGGCCTGGCTGCCGGGGCAACACCTGGAGCAGGCGTTCATGGTGATGGGCTATATGTTCTGTCTCTCGGCGGCCTTCGTGCTGGCCAAGTTTGTACGGGACAAGCAATCGGACAGCGGCAAGTCTGCTGGTGACACCCCAATGTGGCGCTTTGTGGTCTGGGGTGGCTTTGCCATCGCCATGGGCCTGACGGGCTGGGGCCTGCTGAGCATGGACATCAACCCCACCTACAAGGCGTTCCTGGGCGTGAGCTGGCTGTACATGATCACCACGGCCTTCACCCTGGCCAAGATGCTGCGCGACAAGCATGAATCGGATCTGGCTGCAGCCTTGTACAGTGCCCGCGCCATGCGCAGCGAGCAGCGCAACCCAGAAGTGAGCAGCAGCCAGGAGCGCGTGTGAACGCGGGCCGCATACACCAGCCAACACGGGAGCACAGCATGAAGAGCCCAGTCCTTGCCGGATTGCAACGTACTGCCACAGCAGCCATCGCTGGCGCCGCCCTGGTGCTGGGGCTGGCCACGGCCCCCGCCGCCCATGCGCAAAGCGATGCATCGCTGATGGTGTCGGCCCTGCCCATTGCCTCGGTCGTGGTGGGGACTGCGGTGTCGGTGGGCGCATCCACCGCCGTCGTGGCGCTGCCGGTGGCTTTGTCGGTCGATGGTGCCAAGCTCGTCGTCAAGGGCGTCAAGGCATCGGCCAAGGGCACAGTGTTGCTGCTGGAGAGCGCTTCGGACGGTGCAGCCGCCAGCATTGAGCTGTCGGCCGGCGCATTGGGCGCCAGTGCTGCCAGCGTGGGCACGGCCATCTTCGTGAGCGTGATCGGCACAGGAGTTCTGCTGTCGGCAGCGGGCGAAGTGATCGCCTTTGTGCCGAACGAAATCGGCAAAGCGTTGCTCTACAGCGAGCGCCTGTAAGAACGCCCCAAGGAGATTGCGATGATGAAACCATTCCGCGTGACCCTCATGGCAGCAGCGATGCTGGCTGCAGCAGGTGCCCAGGCCGGGCGCAGCTGCGAAGTGCAGAAGCCGACGGTGGAAAGTGTGCGCAAGAGCCTGGACTTGGCGCAACACGTGGCACAGGCGCTGGATGCCAGCGGCGCGCAGGTTGTGCTGGTGGGCCGCCAGGGGCAGGATCTGAGCAAGTACCAGCTGCAGTACTCGCACATGGGCTGGGCCTACAAGTCGGCCACAGGTGCCTGGCGCGTGGTGCACAAGCTCAATGACTGCGGTACTGCCGCTTCTCACGTGTACCGCCAGGGTCTGGGGGAGTTCTTTCTGGACGACCTGTGGCGTTACCAGGCGGTGCTCATGGTGCCTGCGCCTGCGGTACAGCAGAAATTGCTGCAGGCGCTCTCTGGCAATGAGCAACCTCTGCAACTGCATGAACCGCACTACAGCATGGTGGCCTATCCATGGAGCCTGCGCTACCAGCAAAGCAACCAGTGGGCGTTGGAAGCGCTGGCGCAGGCCATGGAGCCTGCAGTGCACAGCCGCGGCCAGGCGCAGGCATGGCTGCAGCTGCAAGGCTACCAGCCCAGCGATTTGCGCATTGGCGCCATGACGCGCCTGGGCGGCCGCATGACGCGCGCCAATATTGCCTTTGACGACCATCCACCCGAGAAGCGCTTTTCGGGCCATATCGAGACCACGACGGTGGATTCGGTTCTGCAGTTTCTGCAGCGAAGGCAGTTGGCTGCGGCCCCGCAGCTGGTGCAATAGCGATTCAAACCATGACTGGACAGGCTGCCAGCGCACGATTGGCGTGCGCTGGCAGCTATTATTTTTTATCGAGCCGGGCCCAGCATCACGCAGTCGCGGCCACGGCTCTTGGCCTGGTAGAGCGCCACATCGGCATCGCGCAGCAGATTTTCGATGGAGTCGTACTGTGACAGCTGCGCCACGTGGGCGACGCCAATACTGACCGTGGCAGACAGCGATTCGTTGCTGAGGGTCTGGAACTTGCCGGCCCGAACGGCAAGGCAGAGCCGCTCGGCAATCGTAGCGGCATCCTGGGCGCTGATGTGCGGCAGCACCACGGCGAATTCTTCCCCGCCGATACGGCCAAACACGTCCTGCGGGCGCAAGGTATGAACCACGGTGCGGGAGAACTCGCACAGCAGGTGATCTCCGGTGGCATGGCCGTGGCTGTCGTTCACGCGCTTGAAATGATCCAGGTCAAGCATCAGCACCGCCACGGATCCGCGCTCGTGCATCAGCCGCTGGAGCAGCAGCTCGCTTGCCTGCACGAAACCGTTGCGGCTGAGCACGCCGGTCAGGCTGTCATGGTGGGCCTGGTAGCGCATGCGGTTGAGCAATTCAGAGCGCGCAGCGTGCGCTCCGGCCACCGACAGTGGGCCCAGGATCAGCATGGTGACCCCCAGACGGAAGGTGGCTACGTCCACAAACTGCGCTGGCGTGAAATCGAGCCTGGAGGCCACGATGATCTTCGTGGCAAACACCAGCATGGTGATGATGGTGGTGGGCAGGATGCGGTAACTCAGGGCACACCACAGAAGCGCAGGCAGCGAAAAGGCCAGGGCCCCGACCTTGCCGGCGACCGTATAGCTGGCTGCTTCCAGCACGACGACAGCCGCCACCGGCAGCACACGTGCGGCGATCGACAGAGCCTCCTGCGCCAGGGTGGCTTTGCGTGCCGTGGGCAGCGCCAGCAGGAAAGGCAGCAGGATCATCGCGTTCATCCACTCGCCGGTCCACCACATCAGAGTTCCCTGCAGCAGCGGAACACTGAAGGCATAAGCGCTGATGGGACCACCAATGGCGGCCGATACCGTGGTGGCGACGCCGCTGCCATAGAACACCAGGAGCGCGGAGAACTGGCCTTCCATCTGCAGATCGCGCTCGGAGTGCTTGTGCATGACCCACCAGGCAGAAGCAGCTCCTACCATGTTGGCGACCGAAAAACCCATGGACACCCACAGATTGCTGCCGGTGAGCACATCCGCCGCTACATAGCTGACAAAGATGGCAGCCATGCCCAGGGGTTGCAGCAGTACACGCGGGTAGCGCAAAAACAGTACCAGCAGCAACTGATTGGCTGGCCAGAAAACGGAGAGAAAACCGATGGGCCGCAGCACAATCCCCAGCAAGCACGCGGCAAATATGGCGGCACAGGCATAGGCAAGCAAGCGGCCACTATGGGGCGTGCTCATGGAGGTAGCGGATGTGGCAAGCAACATGGTCGTGTAAGCAGATGTTCGGAATATACCTGCTTGTGAACATTTTTGACGCACATCATTTTTAGGGCAGGGTGCTTCCGCGGCTGTGGCCGAGGCGCATCCAGATTGAGCTGCCACATTCCGATAGAGGGCGCTCGCCTTCATCCACCTTCTGCACCAGCTGGCCTCTGCTTGCATTACAGGCATAAAAAAGGATAGCGGCCTGCGCCCGTCGGTATTGCGTTGTAGGCATTTTTGGTGCGCGACACATCGGAACAGGGCGCGCCGCAACGGTGCAGATGACCGGTGCCTGCCCTCGGTGGATGCGCTGGTTGTGGGGCCTGGAGCGCAGCAGGCAGGCATGGACGGGCTCTTCAATGACGAATGTCAATCCTTGTCAAACCTGTATCGTGCAAGGCACGGTATGGTCGCCAAGCTGCGCCAGCCACCGGATGGTCTGCAGGCGGCTGGCTCAGGGGCGGCTACACCCCGCGGGCCCGGTCTGCCTTGAAGCGGGCGCGGAATTCGGCAAAGGTGCCGGTATCGAGCGCATTGCGGATTTCCTGCATCAGGTTCAGGTAGTAGTGCAGGTTGTGGATGGTGGTGAGCATGGGGCCCAGCATCTCGCCGCAGCGGTCCAGGTGGTGCAGGTAGGCACGGCTGAAGCCGCCTCGGCCGCCATCGTCCCAGCTCACGCCTGCGGTGCCAGCGCAGGCATGGCAGGTGCAGGTGGTGTCGATGGGCTGATGATCGCTCTTGTGGCGCGCATTGCGGATCTTGAGATCGCCGTAGCGCGTGAAGATGGTGCCGTTGCGCGCATTGCGGGTGGGCATCACGCAATCGAACATGTCCACGCCGTCGGCCACGCCTTGCACCAGATCCTCCGGCGTGCCTACGCCCATCAGGTAACGGGGCTTGTGGGCCGGCAGCAGGTGCGGGGTGTGCTGCATGATGTCCAGCATCTCGTCCTTGGGCTCGCCCACCGAGACGCCGCCCACGGCGTAGCCCGGGAAATCCATCTCGACCAGGGCCTGCAGCGATTCCTCGCGCAGATTCTTGAACATACCGCCCTGCACAATGCCAAAGAGCGCATTGGGGTTGCCCAGACGCTCGAATTCGTCCTTGGAGCGCTTGGCCCAGCGGCGGCTCATCTCCATGCTCTTGCGCGCTTCGGCCTCGGTGGTCTTTTTGCCGTTGGTCTCGTAGGGCGTGCATTCATCGAGCTGCATGACGATGTCCGAATTCAGGATCGTCTGGATCTGCATGCTGACTTCGGGCGACATGAACAGCTTGTCACCATTGACCGGGCTGGCGAAATGCACGCCTTCCTCGGTGATCTTGCGCATGGCGCCCAGGCTCCAGACCTGAAAGCCGCCCGAGTCGGTGAGGATGGGCTTGTCCCACTGCTCAAAGCCGTGCAGGCCGCCAAAGCTCTTCATGATGTCCAGGCCCGGACGCATCCACAGGTGGAAGGTGTTGCCCAGAATGATCTGCGCGCCCATTTCATGCAGGCTGCGTGGCATGACGCCCTTGACGGTGCCATAGGTGCCCACGGGCATGAAGATGGGGGTCTGCACCACGCCATGGTTGAGCGTGAGCGTGCCACGGCGCGCGTGGCTGGTCGGGTCGGTCTTGAGCAGGTCGAATTGCAGCATAACCGCGCATTTTCGCAGATGTGCCGGGAGCCCTGCAGCGCGGCAGATTTTGCCGTGCTGGTACCTCAGGCTTTGTGGCGCAGGCGTCTACACTGGGCCTATTGCCATTACGCCAAGGAGCGAGCCATGTTGACCATGATGATTGCGGTAGACGGATCCGAGCATTCGCTGGAGGCCGTGCGCCACGGGCTGCACCTGATCGGCCAGGGCCTGCGCGCCCAGGTGGTGCTGGGCCATGTGCAGGAAAGCGCCACCCTGACGGAGCTGGCCACCGTTGGGCCCGCAGCCGCTGCGGATGCCAGCGTGGATGCAGGCATGGATTTGCTGGCGCCAGCCGTCGCGCTTTTGCGCGCCGCAGATGTCGATCACGAGGTGGACGTGCGCATCGGCGATGTCTACCCGACGCTGCTGGAGATTGCGGAAGAGCACGAATCTGCCATGATCCTGATCGGCTCTACCGGCGAAGGCGCGCTGTCGCGTATCTTTCTGGGGTCGGTGGGCAGTGACCTCGTGCGCCACAGCCAGGTGCCGGTCACCGTTGTGAAAGTGCCGTACACGGACGACTGATGCCATCGGCAAGCACCTTGATGCATTCAACCGCCCACGGTCTGCTGCGCGTGGGTGTGCTGCCAGCCCAGGGTTGGCGCGATGCGCTCGGTGAAATCACTCAGGATCTGCAGGTAGTCCTCGTGCGGCAGGTTGTAGGGTAGCTCCAGCCGCAATTCGTCAACCAGAGGTAACACTGGATCAACCAGGAGCGACTCCAGAATCTGCGCACTGCTTCCCACCAGATCGCGTGCAAACAGCACCCGGCGTTCCCCCTGCGGTGCCAGCGTGCGTGCATGGCGGCCCTCGGCAAAGGCCTGGTAGCGCTTGCGGCTGCCCGCATCGGCGCTGTCGGTGGGCACGATCACCCGGCCCAGGGCCACCCGTGGGGCGTGTGGCGCCGTCCAGTGATTGCGAAAGCGCTGCAACTGGGCGAGCTGCGTTTCGAAGAAATGGTCGCTGTGCTCGCCCCGGTTCAGATTGCCGATCAGCAGATGCAAGCCGTTGCGCCCGGCCCATTCGGCCGAGTGCAGGGAGCCGCCGCCATACCACAGCCGGTGCGCCAGGCCCGCTGCGTGTGGATAGATGCGGGGTGTGTGCTGGCCGGCTGGCGATTGCACCACGGCGCCCTCGGGCCCCAGGGACTGTCCCTGCAGGTTGCGGCGCAGGCGCGCGACGCGCTCGTGTGAGAAGTCGATGTGTGCGGGATCTCCGTCATACAGGTGCACGCCCAGCAGATCGCCATGGTTGGGTGCACCGGCGCTCACCCCGACCTGGAGCCTGCCTTGCGAGAGCACATCGACAGTGGAGAGGTCTTCGGCCAGACGGAAAGGGTTTTCATACCCCAGCTGAATGACGGCGCAGCCCAGCTCCAGACGCTCTGTGCGCTGGGTTGCTGCGGCCAGCAAGGTAGGGGCAGACGAAACAGCGGGCTCCAGATGGCGCTGGCGCACCCAGCCTCCGTCAAAGCCCAGCTGTTCACCGTATTCGAACAATTGCAGCGTGTGCTCGAGCCCGGACCAGGGCGCGTTCTCCGCATGGTTGCCCGGCGTGAGGAATGCGATGCGGGAGATATGGATGCTCATGGAGAGGCCTGCATAAAGAAGATTGAAGGCATGGGTCAGAACTTGGGCAGTCCCGGCGGATTGGTCTCCGAGCGGGGCAGGGCTTCTTCGGCGAGTTTCCAGCGGTCCAGCACCTGCGCGTACTGGCCGCTTTTGATCAAGCCGTTGGCCGCCTGCGTCAAGGCGTCGGCCAGGCCACTGCCTTTGCGGGTGGTGATGGCCACATCCGACTTGTTGGGCCAGCCTGCGTTGACGGTGCCCACAAGGCGTATCTGCCCATCCCTGGCCGCCTGGTAGGCCTGCGGAGCATTGGGGTTGAAGTTCACATCCGCCCGGCCGGACACGAGGGCAAGCGTGCGTGCGGTTTCGTCGTCGTAGTACTGCAGCTCGGCCGGTTTCAGGCCCGCTGCAATGTTCAGGCGGTTCCATTCCAGTGCAATGCGTTCCTGGTTGGTGCCCGAGGCCGATATCACGCGCAGGCCCGCAATGTCCTTGGGCTCCTTGATCGAGGTGATCTTGCTGCCGGCCTTGACATAGAAGCCGTGCAGCCCCAGGCGGTAGGTGGAAAAATCAAATTTCTCCTTGCGTTGCTCGGTCACGCCGACGTTGGAGATCACCGCATCGTATTTGCCCGAAGTCAACCCCAGTGGCCAGTCTGCCCAGGCAATCGGCTGCAGATCGAGCTTCAGCCCCAACGCATCGGCGATGAGCAGGATGAAGTCCGGGTCAAAGCCCACGATGGTTTTTGCATCGGTGGCATAGGTGCCGGTGGGTGGCGCCGCAGGATGGATGGCCACGGTCAGCACACCGGATTTCACGAATTTGAAGTCCTTGGAGAGGGCGGCAATTGCGGTCTCGTCCTTGGGTGCGCGCAGACGCCCCTTCTGCTCGGGGCTCAGATCCACGGCAGTCTGTGCATGCAAGGCGCTGCAGACTGACAGAACGGCAGACAGGACGAGGCGGCGGTGGAGATTCTTCATGGTGAATGGGGTGTGTGCGGTTTTCATTTCCGGGGCAGGCCGGGCGGGTTGGTGCGCGATGCCGTGATGGCCTCGGACTGCAGGCTCCAGCGCTCCAGCGCCTTGGCGTAGTTGCCGTTGCCGATCTGCGCGTTGAGTGCGGTGGTGATGGCATCGGCAATGCCCGAGCCTTTGCGCGAAGTGACTGCGATTTCAGCCGACTGTGGCCAGCCGCCCGAGAACAGGCCGACAAGACGCGTCTTTCCATCGCGGGCGTTGTAGGCAGCAATGCCATTGGGCGCGAAATACGTATCTGCGCGGCCCGAAGCCAGGGCCAGATACAGCACCACATCGTCGTCGTAGTACTGCACTTCCACCGGCTTGAGGCCGGCCTTGATGTTCTGCTCATTCCAGCGCAGCAGCACTTGCTCCTGGTTGGTGCTGGCGCCGACGATCACCTTGAGGCCAGCGACATCCTTGGGCTCCTTGATGGCCTGCACCTTGCTGTTCCTGGCGACGTAGAAGCCCAGGGTGTCATTGCGGTAGGTCGAGAAATCGAACTTCTCCTTGCGCTCCTCGGTCACCGTGACGTTGGAGATCACCACATCGAACTTGCCCGATTGCAGGCCCAGAGGCCAGTCGGCCCAGGCCACCGATACCAGCTCCAGCCTGCGGCCCAGGCTGTCGGCCACCAGTTGGGCGATGTCGGGGGCGTTGCCCACCGGGGTCTTGTTGTCGGTGGCGTACGCGCCAAACGGCAGGCGGCCCGTGGTGGTACCCACCACGAGAGCACCTTCCTTGGCAAACCTGAACTGCGGGTTGAGCTGGCGAATGGCTTCCTCCACCTTGTCGGACCGTGGACGGCCTGCCTGCTCGGGGCTCAGGTCGGGAGCGGCGGGCTGCGCCCAGGCAGGCAGAGCAAGCAGGGACAGCGCTGCGACTGTGGTGTGGATCAGATGACGACGTTGCATGTTCTCGATTCTTCGATGTCAGTGGGAAGGAATGATTTGGCGATCTACAGCACCTTGGCGAGGAACTCGCGCAGGCGCGGGTGGTCGGGCTGCTGCAGTACTTTGTGGGGAGAGCCGCTTTCGAGGATGCGGCCCTGGTCCATGAAGACCACGGTGTCCGCCACCTCACGGGCAAAGCCGATTTCATGGGTGACGATGAGCAAGGTGGTGCCAGTGCGGGCCAGCTCCTTGATCACATCGAGTACCTCGTTGACCAGCTCGGGATCGAGGGCCGAGGTGGGCTCGTCAAACAACAGCACCTTGGGCTTGAGCGCCAGTGCCCGGGCAATGGCCACGCGCTGCTGCTGGCCGCCGGACAGCTGGCGGGGGAAAGCGTCTGCCTTGTGCGCAAGGCCTACACGGGCCAGCAGCTCCCGGGCCAGTGCTTCGGCTTCGGCACGGGGCAGGCCACGCACCGAGACAGGTGCTTCCGCCACGTTGTCCAGCACGCTCAGGTGCGGGAAGAGGTTGAAATTCTGGAACACCATGCCCACATCGGCGCGGCGGGCAAGGATGTCCTTTTCCTTCAGTTCATACAAGGTGTCGCCGTCCTGGCGGTAACCCACCAGGTCTCCGTCAATGCCGATGAATCCGCTGTCCACCCGCTCCAGATGGTTGATGGAGCGCAGCAGCGTGGACTTGCCCGAGCCCGACTGGCCCAGGATGACCGTCACGCTGCCTGAAGGAACGTGCAGCGACACATTGTTGAGCACGCGAACGCCGTTATAGCTTTTGGAGACGGCCTGCACCTCGACATTCCCGCCACGGGTGTTGGTATGGGTCCATGCAGCGGCGCGCGCAGGGGGCTCGTCGGTGGCTGCCGGGGCTGCGTTTGCGGAGGGTGCTGCTGCAGGGCGCAGCCAGGCCCAGGCCCGCCCCAGCAAGGTGGGAGGCAGCTGGCGCAGCGCGCCGCGTGCGTAGTGGCGCTCCACTTGCGCCTGAATGACGGAGAGCACCGAGAGAATGATCAGGTACCAGACGGTCGCCACCATCAGCAGAGGGATCACTTCCAGGTTGCGGCGGTAGATGATCTGGATCGTGTAGAACAGCTCGGGCAGGGCCAGGATGTAGGCGTTGGATGTGCCCTTGGCCAGACCGATGATGTCGTTGAACGCAGAAGGCAGGATGGAGCGCATGGCCTGAGGCAGGACGATGCGGAAGGCCTGGCGGCGGCGCGGCAGGCCCAGTGCGGCGGCGGCCTCATGCTGGCCCTGGTCCACCGAAAGAATGCCGCCACGGATGATCTCGGAAGAGTAAGCCGCCTGGTTCAGCGTCAGCCCGATCACCGCTGCCAGAAACGGTGTGACCAGTTGCGTGGTGCTCCACTCGGCCCAGGTGATATTGGTGAAAGGAACGCCCAGCCATACGGTCTCGTACAGGTAGCCCAGGTTGTTCAGAATGAGCAGCAGCACGATGAGCGGAATGGAGCGGAAGATCCACACAAACGTCCAGGCCAGTGCGCGCAGCAGCGGTGAACGCGAGACGCGCGCCAATGCCAGGCCGGTGCCCAGCGTGAAGCCCAGCGCCGCCCCCAGTGCTGTCAGCACGAGTGTGCGGCCCAGGCCCACCAGCACGGGTTCGGCAAAAAACCATTCTGCAAATACCGGCCAGCCCCAGCGGGGGTTGCCGAGCACGGAGTTCAGAACGGCGCCAATCAGAATCAGCGAAATGATGGTGCCAATGGTGCGTGCAGGGTAGCGCGCTGGAACAATGCGCAGCGACGCATAGTCGCGGCGGCGTGAAGCAGGTGCCGGTGCGGGTGCTGTGGGTGCCTGCTCGATGGCGACGTTGGGTGGTGCCAGGGTGGTGGTGTTCATGGTGCAGTTTGTTTCTAGTGGGACTCAGACTCCGGCGAGCAGCGGCGCTTGCAGTGCGTTTGAGGAGTGCAGGTGCGGATGGTTGTGGAGCGCGGAAGACAGGTGCTTTTCAAAAGGCAGTTTTCGCAACGCCTGCAGATCTGCGCCGGGGTCGAACAGACGCTGGTAGCCATGGCCCAGGTACAGCCCCACGGCTTCGGGCTGGCGAAAGCCTGTAGTGAGAAAGACCCGTTGGTAGCCCTGGCGCAAGGCCTGCGCTTCCAGCTCGGCCAGGACCGAACTCGCCAAACCCTGGCGGCGCAGACGGCTGTCCGTCCAGATGCGTTTGAACTCTGCGGTGTCCGCATCCAAGCGCTTGAACGCACCGCCAGCGACCGCGTGCCCATTGCGCAGCAGCAGCAGAAAATTGCCGCCCTGGGCGGGTGTAAACACTTCGGCCGGGTAGCGCTGGATTTCCGGAACACCTGATTCCTGCAGATAGAAATCGCCATAGCGGCTTTCATACTCTCGCCCCAATTCCTCGATCAAAGGCTGGGCGCGCGGGTCTTGCAAGCTGGTGTAGACAAAGATGTCAGAGCGCATGAAAACTCCTTGAATCATGGGGCGAGAAAGCGCTCTACCAGGTGCACCCAGTAGGCGGCGGCCGGTGCCAGAACGGCGTCGTTGAAGTCATACCGGGGGTTGTGCAGAGAAGCGCTTTCGCCGTTGCCCAAAAACAGGAAGCTGCCGGGCCTCGCTTGCAGCAGGTAGGCAAAATCCTCGCTGGCAGTGCGGGGGCGAAAGTGCGAATCCACAAAGTCCTCCCCCAGTGCATCCATGGCCACATCGCGCGCAAACTGTGTCTCCTGCGGATGGTTGATGACAGGCGGAAAGCCGTTCTTGAAATCCACATGGGCCTGCGCGCCCAGGCTTTCCGCCTGGGCTTGCGCCAATTCCCGCAAGCGGTTTTTCAGCGTGCTGCGTACCTCGGGCTTGAACGAGCGCGCCGTGAGCTGCAGCTCCACCTGATCGGGGATGACATTGGCCGCATGGCCGCCGTGGATGGAGCCCACCGTGACCACCCCCATCTCCAGCGGATCGACGTTGCGGGAGACCACGCTCTGCAAGGCGGTGATCACATGTGCGCTTGCCAGAACCGGATCGACAGCCTGGTGCGGCTCGGCACCGTGGCCGCCCTGGCCGGTGATGGTGACCTTGGCATAGTCGATTGAAGCCATGGCGGGGCCTTCCACGCAGCCCAGGTGCCCGGCGCGAACGCCCGGCCAGTTGTGCAGGCCATAGATGGCGTCGCAGGGAAAGCGCTCGAACAGCCCTTCGCTGATCATCTTTTTGGCGCCTGCGCCCAGTTCTTCCGCAGGCTGAAAAATCAGGTGCAGCGTGCCATCGAAATTGCCTTGCTCGGCCAGAAAGCGGGCAGCTGCCAGCAGAATGGCGGTGTGGCCATCGTGGCCGCAGGCATGCATCACGCCTGCATTCTGGCTGGCATAGGGCAGGCCGGTGGCTTCCTGGATCGGCAGCGCGTCCATGTCGGCGCGCAGGCCCAGGGTTCTGCCGCCCTGGCCTTTTTTCAGCCGGCCAACGACCCCCGTTCCAGCGATGCCGGTGAACACCTCGTAGCCCCATTCGGCCAGAACTCTGGCCACGAGGGCAGAGGTTCGATGCTCCTGAAACGATAGCTCGGGGTGCTGGTGGATATCGCGGCGCAGGGCAATGAAGCTCTGTGCATGGCGGGCGATGCCGTTCTCCACCCGCAGGCGGTCTGTGCTGCGAATCTGGGCGGCGGGTTCGGTGATGGCGGCGCTGTTCATCAGGCGACCCGTCGGGATTCAAGCGTGTCTTCCACTGCTTCGTACCGGCTGGCCTTGCGCGGCAGGCCGAGATGGTCGCGCAAGGTCTGGCCTGTCAGCGTGCGCTCATAGCGGCCGCTGGCTTCGAGCTCGGGCAGCACGTGAGTGACGAAGTCATCCAGGCCTTCGGTGCTGACGGGGAACTGCAGGATGAAGCCGTCTGCTGCGCCTGCATCCACCCAATGGATGATCTGCTCAGCAATTTTCTTGCCGGAACCCACGAAGTTGGATTTGGGCGTGGCCGCTTGCAAGGCCACCTGACGCAGGGTCAGCCCTTGCGCCTTGGCATCAGCCTTGATGCGGTCGGTGGTGGAGCGGAAGCTGTTGCGGCCAATGTCGCCCAGCTCGGGGAAAGGTGCATCCAGCGGGTATTGGGTGAAATCGTGGTGATCGAAGTAGCGGCCCAGGTAGGCCAGCGCTTCATCAATGCCGAGCAGGTTGCGCACGCGTTCGTATTTGGCGTTGGCTTCTTCATCGGTGGCGCCGGTCACCACGTTGATGCCCGGGAATATCTTCACATCGCTGGCCAATCGGCTGTGGCTGATGGCACTGGCCTTGACCTTGCGCGAGAACTCGCGGGTCTCTTCCAGCGACGGCGAATGCGTGAATACGGCGTCTGCGTATTTGCCGGCGAGATCAATGCCGGCATCCGAAGAACCGGCCTGGAAGATCACCGGTTGGCCCTGGGGCGAACGCTGGATGTTGAGGGGTCCGGCCACCTGGAAGAAGCGGCCTTCGTGATCGAGCGTGTGCAGCTTGCTGCGGTCAAAGAACTGGCCGCTTTCGCGGTTGCGGACAAAGGCAGCATCGTCCCAGCTGTCCCACAGGCCTTGGGTGACTTGCAGGTATTCATCGGCGATCTGGTAGCGCTGCGCATGTTCGGGGTGCTTGCGGCTGTAGTTCAGCGCCGAGCCTTCGAGCGGCGTAGTGACCACGTTCCAGCCTGCACGGCCACCACTGATCAGATCGAGCGAGGCGAATTGCCGCGCGACGGTGAAGGGATCGCTGTAGGAGGTGGATACCGTACCGGCGAGCCCGATTTTGCTGGTGACTGTTGCCAGTGCCGAGAGGATGGAAATCGGCTCGAACCGGTTGAGAAAGTGGGGAATGGATTTTTCGTTGATGTAAAGGCCATCGGCCACAAAGGCGAAGGCGATGCCATAGGCCTCGGCCTTCTGGGTGATGCGGATGTAGTGCTGCAGGTTGACGCTGGCGTCTGCCGGTACGCTGGGATGGCGCCATGCATTCATGTGGGCACCTGCGCCGTGCAGCATCAGGCCGAAACGGATGGGGGATTTGCTCATGGTGGGCTTTCGGTCAAGGTTCAGGCGGCCGCCAGTTCGGCCACGGCGGGTTGCGCCTTGGCAATCAGCTCTATCGATGCCAGGCGCTCTTCAAAAAATGGAACCGGCGTGTCGATGACGAATTCATCGATGCCGTGTTGCTGGTGCAAGGCAGTCAGCGCCTCGTGCACGTCGTCGGCGGTGCCCGCAATGACATGGGGGCGTGTTTCTTCCAGTCGGTAATCGCTGATGCCGGCTTGCTGCGCAAACTCTGCGGCGGCTTCGCGGCTTTGCAGGTTGAAGCTCTGGCCGGTGGGCAAATGCAGCTTGAAGATGCGCACGTTCGCAACCAACGCTTCAGCCTTGGCGCGGTCATTGGCAGCAAAAGCATAGACGGCCATCGATGGAGCATGGCCGCTGCTCTTGCGGTAGGAGGCCGTGGTGCTGGCGAGCAAGGCAGGGTCATCGTTGAAGTGCCCTGCATAGGAAAAGCCCCAGCCCAGGTGCGATGCAAGTTGGGCGCTGTCGGGAGAGGCCCCGAGCAGCACGCATTGCGGCAAGGTGCCAGGTGTGGGTAGCGCGCGCGAGGCGGCCAACGGGTGCCCGGCGGGCAAGTCGTCGCGCAGAAAGCCGTTCAGATCGCTGAGCAGGCTGTCGAAATTGAATGGCTGTGATTGGTCGTGGCGCGCTTGCAACGCGCGTGTGGACTGTGGCAGACCGCCGGGCGCCTTGCCAATACCCAGGTCCACCCGGCCCGGCGCCAGTGCCGACAGCAGCTTGAACACCTCGGCCACTTTGTAGGGGCTGTAGTGCTGCAGCATGACGCCGCCTGAGCCGATGCGGATGCGCCTGGTATGCGCCAGCAGCCAGGCGACCAGGATTTCGGGGGCGGAGCCCGCCACCTGGGGGTTGCCGTGGTGCTCTGCCACCCAGAAGCGGTGGTAGCCCAGCGCTTCGGCGCGCTGTGCCATGGCCAGGGTGGAGCGAAGCGCCAAGGCGGCGGTGGCGCCCGGCGGAATGGGGCTTTTGTCGAGCAGCGAGAGGCGGTAGGTCATGAAAAAGTAGCGCTAGGCTGGCAGCGGTGAATATGTCAAAAATAATATCTTTCAATATTCATTGCTGCTGCTACTTATTCGCAGATGGTCATGCGTAAATCGATTTATATGTTGGAGTTGAGTAGTTTTTGGTATTTGATTATTTGTTGAGGTTTTATGCGATTGGTGATGGATTCTTGATAATGCGGGCCCATAGAAAAAGCCTTGAGCATTGGCTGCTCAAGGCTTTTCGGGAAGACTCTGGTGGGGGCTTTATGCCGCTGCGGGTGTTTGGTCTCTGGCAGCGCTGTAGATGTAGGGCCGTGCCTGGGTCAGCAGGGCAAGAGACTCATCAAGGCGGGCGTGGATGTCGTGGGCTATCTGGTAGCCGCCCAAGGTCTGGGCGGTGATCTGCGCATCGGTGGCATACACACTAGGCAACACCAATCGCGGGCCCATGGACTGCAGTACTGGGCGCAGCGCATAGTCGAGTGCAAGCATGTGGTGGGGGCTGCCACCTGATGCCAGCGGTAGAACAGCTTTGTCTCTCAGCCCGTATTGCGGCAGCAGATCCAGAAAGGCCTTGAGCAGGCCGCTGTAGGCCGCTTTGTAGATGGGTGTGGCAATGACCAGTGCATCGGCTGCATCTACCGCCGCAATGGCCTGGGCCAGGATGGCGTTGTTCCAGTCGGCGTGCAGCAGGCTTTGCGGGGGCAGATCGCGGATGGACAGTGACGAGGCTTGGATGCCCGTCATGCTTTTGAGCCTTTCGCCGAAGCTTGCCAATAATGCGGCTGAGCGGGAAGGAAGTGTCGGGCTGCTGCTGATTAGGAGGATATTCATGCCGATATTGTCATGGGCACCCATTTAATGGCGAATACCCATGTTGAAAATCAATATGAAATATTCTGAGAGGCTTGCCAGCCAAACGCAACGAAGCTTATTGCATATCTAATGGCGAAAAATGCGTATACCGGGCAATATCTCGAAAATGAGCGATTGCCAGGGCACCTATCAGTTGGAAGAGGCGAGGCCATCTGTCTGTGCCAGGGTCTGGCGTAGTTTGCCGAGCTGGTCATACAGGTCGCGCGCTGCTTGCGTGCCCAGCGGGGCCAGCAGCTGATCGAGCCACTGCTCATGGGCTTGCGCCATGGCGCTGAAGTGTTTTTTTCCGTCGCGCGTCATGCGCACGATCATGGCACGCCGGTCATCGCCATCCGCCACTCTTTCCACCCAGCCCTCGGCCACAAGCTGGTCGGTCAGGCCCGTGATGTTGCCGCCGGTCACCATCAGGTATTCCGACAAGGTGCTCATGCGCAGGCCTTTGGGAAAGCGGCTGAGCTGCGCCAGGTAATCAAAGCGCGGCAAGGTGGTGCCGAACTGCGTGCGCAGGTTGCTGCGGATCACTTGCTCTATCTGGGTGCTGCAGGTGAGCAGACGCAGCCACAGGCGTACGGCCTGGTGGTCGTCGTGTGACAGACCGGCTTCGCGCCCGGGCGCATCGGTAGCAGCAATCGAATGCATATCTGGAATGGCGGCCATAGGGGTATCGTGCCTCAACGCGGGTACAGGAGACTCAGGGTTACTTCGTATTCTATTCAAATATTCATTCATAAATAATTTAGACATAAAGCAATTTGAAGGAGCTCGGTCGCAATGAAAATTGTCTGCATCGGTGGCGGTCCCGCAGGTTTGTACTTTGCACTGCTGATGAAGCAGATGGACGCTTCGCACGACGTGACCGTCGTGGAACGCAACAAGCCCTACGACACCTTTGGCTGGGGCGTGGTGTTCTCCGACGCGACCATGGACAACATGCGCGAATGGGATCCGGCTACGGCTGCGCAGATCGAGGAGGCCTTCAACCATTGGGACGACATCGAGCTGCTGTTCAAGGGCCGCAGAATCCGATCGGGCGGCCACGGCTTTGTGGGTATTGGCCGCAAGCACCTGCTCAACATCTTGCAGGCGCGCTGTGAGCAACTGGGCGTGAAGCTGGTGTTCGAGACCGATGTGCAGTCCGATGAAGACTATCCCGATGCCGACCTCATCATCGCCAGCGACGGCGTGAACTCGCGCATCCGCACCCGATATGCCGACACCTTCCGACCCGACATCGTCACGCGTCCCAACCGTTTCATCTGGCTGGGCACGAACAAGGTCTACGAGGCCTTCACCTTCGATTTCGTGCGCACCGCGCATGGCTGGTTCCAGGCGCACATCTACAAGTTCGACGACAAGACTTCGACCTTCATCGTCGAGACCACCGAAGACACCTGGAAAGCCAGTGGTCTCGATACGGCGGATCAGCAGCAATCCATCGACTTCTGTGAAAAGCTCTTTGCAGACAATCTGCAGGGCGAGAAGCTGATGACCAATGCGCGCCATCTGCGTGGCTCGGCGTGGATCAACTTCCAGCGCGTGGTGTGCGACCAGTGGTGGCTCCAGAATGCCAAGGGCAGTCATGTGGTGCTGATGGGCGATGCCGTGCACACGGCGCACTTTGCCATTGGCTCGGGCACCAAGCTGGCGATTGAAGACGCGATCGAACTGGCGCGCCAGTTCAAGACCCTGGGCGCTGCGCCGTCGCGCATCCCCGAAGTGCTCGCGGCCTACCAGGAGGCGCGCCGCGTGGAGACGCTGCGCATCCAGAACGCAGCCTGGAACGCGATGGAGTGGTTCGAGGCCTGTGGCCTCCGCTACTGCGACCAGTTCGAGCCCGAGCAGTTCATGTACTCCATGCTCACGCGCAGCCAGCGCATCAGCCACGAGAATCTGCGCTTGCGCGACGCGGCGTGGCTGGGTGGCTATGAGCGGTGGCTGGCGGAGAAGAATGGCGTGCACATCGATGCCGACAAGGGGGGCAAGGCGCCGCCGCCGATGTTTTTGCCTTATACGCTGCGCGGCCTCACGCTCAAGAACCGTATCGTGGTCTCCCCCATGGCGCAGTACTCGGCCGTGGATGGCGTGCCCGGCGATTACCACCTGGTGCACCTGGGTGCGCGTGCCATGGGCGGCGCAGGGCTGGTGTTTGCCGAGATGGCCTGCGTCAGCCCCGAGGGCCGCATCACCCCCGGCTGCCCGGGTACCTACAGCGAGGCGCAGAAAGTGGCCTGGAAGCGCATTGCCGACTGGATCCATGCCAATACCGATGCCAGGTTCGCCATGCAGATCGGCCATGCGGGCGCCAAGGCATCGACACGCCTGGCCTGGGATGGTACTGATCTGCCGTTGCCTGAGGGCAACTGGCCCATCCTCTCTGCCTCGCCGCAGCAATACCTGGACGGCGTGAGCCAGATATCCCGGCAGATGACGCGAGCGGACATGGACGAAGTCAAAGCCCAGTTCGTGCATGGCGCGCAGATGGCGGCTGATATTGGTGCCGACTGGCTGGAGCTGCACTGCGCCCACGGGTACCTACTCTCCAGTTTCATCTCGCCACTGACCAATCACCGCGACGACGAATATGGCGGCAGTCTGGAAAACCGGCTGCGCTATCCGCTCGAGGTTTTCCGCGCGGTGCGCGCCGTCTGGCCCGAGGACCGGCCCATGTCCGTGCGTATCTCGGCCCATGACTGGGTACCGGGCGGCATCACGCCCGAAGACGCGGTGGAAATTGCCAAGGCTTTCAAGGCTGCAGGTGCGGATCTGATCGACTGCTCGTCGGGCCAGGTCAGCAAGCAGGAAAAGCCGGTGTATGGCCGCATGTTTCAGACGCCATTCGCCGATCGTATCCGCCAGGAGGCAGGCATTGCCACCATGGCCGTGGGCGCGATCAGCGAGGCAGACCATGCCAACTCCATCATCGCGGCGGGCCGCGCTGATCTGTGCGCGGTGGCCCGACCGCACCTGGCCAACCCGGCCTGGACGCTGACCGAGGCGGCGAAGATCGGCTACACCGCCATTGCCTGGCCCAAGCCGTACTTTCAGGGCAAACGCCAGATGGAAACCCTGTTCGAGCGCGAGAAGGCACAGCAAGCCGCCGCGTTGGCTCCAGCCGGGGGGCACCGAGATGAGCGGTGATCTGAGCGATCAACACGCGTTGGTGACCGGCGCGGGCCAGGGTATTGGCGAGGCGATTGCGCGGCAATTGCTGGCGCGCGGTGCCAGGGTTACGGTGCTGGGGCGCAGGGCCGAGCCGCTGCGCAGGCTTGTGGATGAATTCCCCGGGCAATGCCGCATGGAGCTGGCTGACGTTGCCCAGGAGTCCGAAGTAAAGACGGCTTTTGCACAGGCAGTGCATGCGCAAGGCGCTATCAATATCCTCGTAAACAATGCAGGCCAGGCGCAGAGCGCTCCGTTCATGAAGATGGATGCGGCGCTGTGGCAGCGCATGCTGGCCGTCAACCTGACGGGTGCCATGCTGTGCATGCAGCAAGTGCTGCCCGCGATGGTGGCAGCGGGCTATGGGCGCATCGTCAATGTGGCGAGCACGGCGGGGCTGGCGGGCTACGCCTATGTGGCCGCGTACTGTGCAGCCAAGCACGGCGTGGTGGGGTTGACCCGCTCGCTGGCGCTGGAGTTTGCCACCAAGGGCGTGACCGTCAATGCGGTCTGCCCCGGCTATACCGAAACCGAAATCGTGCGCGAGAGCATTGCGCGCGTGGTGGAAAAGACCGGCCGTACGCCCGAGCAGGCAATGGCTGAATTCGTCAAAAGCAACCCCCAGGGCAGGCTGGTGCAGCCGCAGGAAGTGGCCGACGCCGTGCTGTGGCTGTGCGGCCCGGGCGCTGGCGCCGTCACCGGCCAGGCCATTGCGGTGGCTGGCGGCGAAGTGATGTGAATGGAGACCAAGATGAGTGAATACACAATCGATCCCGCCCTGGTGGCGGGCAACCACCAGCAACTGGCGGGCTACCAGGCTCAGCACTTTCTGTGGCAGGTGGAAGACGGCGTCGCCACGATCACGCTCAACCGCGCCGAGCGCAAGAACCCGCTGACCTTTGAGTCCTATGCCGAGCTGCGCGATCTGTTCCACAACCTCAAATGGGCGCAGGATGTCAAGGCGGTGGTGCTGGTAGGGGCGGGCGGCAACTTCTGCTCGGGCGGTGATGTGCACGAGATCATCGGCCCGTTGGTGCAGCTCAAGGCGCCTGAGCTTTTGATGTTCACCCGCATGACGGGCGAGCTGGTCAAGACCATGCGCGCCTGCCCGCAGCCTATTGTTGCTGCCGTCGATGGCGTCTGCGCCGGTGCGGGCGCCATCATGGCGATGGCTTCTGACATGCGCCTGGGCACGGCGCGCAGCAAGACGGCCTTTCTCTTCAACCGCGTGGGTCTGGCGGGCTGCGACATGGGCGCCTGCGCCATCCTGCCGCGCCTCATCGGCCAGGGCCGGGCGAGCGAGCTGCTCTATACGGGCCGCAGCCTGGGCGGCGAAGAGGGTGAGCGCTGGGGTTTCTTCAACCGCCTGTGCGAACCCGATGCCTTGCTGGAGCAGGCGCACAAGCTGGCCAGCGACCTGGCTGCAGGCCCGACCTTTGCCAATGGCATCACCAAGACCATGCTGCACCAGGAATGGGCGATGACGGTGGAGCAGGCCATTGAGGCCGAAGCCCAGGCGCAGGCTCTTTGCATGCTGACCGAAGATTTCTCGCGCGCCTACCATGCGTTCGTCGCCAAGCAAAAGCCGCAATTCCAAGGAAACTGACATGGCAGACAGCAGCTATCTGAAGTGGCCTTTCTTTGAGGCCCGCCACGCACAACTGGCGCAGGGGTTGGATGCCTGGGCGGCCCGGCATGCAGCGCATGTGCACAGCAGCGACACCGATGGCGATTGCCGCCAGCTGGTCAAGGCTCTGGGCGCTGGTGGCTGGCTGCGCCATGCGGTGGCGGGGGCAGAGCACGGCGGCGCAGGCCCACAAATTGACACGCGTGCTATCTGCCTGATCCGCGAAACACTGGCGCGCCACAATGGGCTGGCCGACTTTGCTTTCGCCATGCAGGGCTTGGGCTCCGGCGCCATCAGCCTGGCTGGCACGCCAGATCAGAAGCAGCGCTACCTGGGCAAAGTGGCGGCGGGCGAGGCGATTGCGGCGTTTGCACTGTCCGAGCCCGAGGCTGGATCGGATGTAGCGGCGATGGCCTGCGAGGCACGGCTCGATGGCGACCACTACGTAGTCAAAGGCGAGAAGACCTGGATATCCAACGGCGGTATCGCAGACTTCTATGTGGTGTTTGTGCGCACGGGCGAGGCGCCAGGTTCGCGCGGCATCTCGGCGCTGATCGTCGATGCGGGTATGCCGGGTTTCGAGATCGCCGAGCGCATCGACGTGATCGCGCCGCACCCACTGGCGCGGCTGAAGTTCACCGATTGCCGGGTACCTGTGGCCCAGCGCGTGGGCGCGGGCGGCGAAGGCTTCAAGGTAGCCATGCGCACGCTGGATGTATTCCGTACCTCGGTGGCCGCAGCCGCGCTGGGCTTTGCGCGCCGCGCGCTGGATGAGGCACTGCAACGCGCCACCACGCGCAAGATGTTTGGCGGCGTGCTGGCCGATTTTCAGCTCACCCAGGCCAAGCTCGCGCAGATGGCCACGCTGATCGACAGCGCGGCCCTGCTCACCTACCGCGCGGCCTGGCAGCGTGACCAGGGCGAGAACGTGACGCGCGAAGCCGCAATGGCCAAGATGACAGCCACCGAGAACGCACAGCAGGTCATCGATGCGGCGGTGCAGATCTGGGGCGGGCTGGGCGTGGTCAGCGACCAGCCGGTGGAGCGGCTGTACCGCGAGATTCGTGCGCTGCGCATCTACGAAGGCGCGACCGAGGTGCAGCAGCTCATCATTGCACGCGAGCTGCTCAAGAGCGTACAGGCCTAGGAGACCAAGCCATGTCCCACACCGCCCATATCGATACTTTTGCTGCCGACAACCTGCCGCCTGCCGAGCTGCAGCCCGACTATGTGTTTGATCTGCCGGAGCTGCAGTTTCCCGAGCGGTTGAACTGTGCCGCCGAGCTGCTGGACCGCCATGTGAAAGAGGGGCGCGGCAACCGGCTGTGCATACAGGCCGAGGGCGTGCGCTGGAGCTATGCCGATTTGCAGGACAGAGCCAACCGCATCGCCCGTGTGCTGACCGGGGAGATGGGCCTGGTGCCTGGCAACCGTGTGTTGCTGTGCAGCCCCAACAACCCCATGTTGGTGGCCTGCTGGTTCGGAGTGGTCAAGGCCGGTGGCATTGCGGTGGCAGCCATGCCCCTGCTGCGTGCCAAGGAACTGTCCACCATCGTGGATATCGCAAAGATCAGCCATGCGCTGTGCGCTGATGCGCAGCGCGCCGAGGTGCTGGGGGCGCAGCAAAAGAGCCCGGCTCTGCAATCGATCCGTTTTTTCAATGTGCCGGCCAGGGAGGCCGACTCGCTCGAAGTGCTCATGGAGCAGGTACCACCGGATTTCGATGCCGTGGATACGGCGGCCACCGATACCTGCCTGCTGGGCTTCACCTCGGGCACCACGGGTGTGCCCAAGGCAACCATGCATTTCCACCGCGACGTGATGGCCATCTGCGCCTGCTGGCCGCAGAGCACATTGCGCGCCCATGCAGATGATGTGTTTGTTGGTAGTCCTCCGATTGCCTTCACCTTTGGCCTGGGCGGGCAGGTACTGTTTCCGATGTCCATCGGTGCATCGATGGTACTGCTGGAGAAGGCGGGACCGGCCCAACTGGCGGACGGCATAGAGCGCTTTGGCGCCACGGTGGTGTTCACGGCGCCCACGTCCTACCGCGTCATGGCCCAGCAGGGCGAGCGCATCCGCAACACCCGGCTGCGCAAATGTGTTTCGGCGGGCGAGGCACTGACGGCATCCACGCGTGCATTGTGGAAGGATGCGACTGGCATCGAGATCATCGATGGCATTGGTTCCACCGAGATGCTGCACATCTTCATCTCGCACCGCGAGGAAGACGCACGGCCCGGCGCCACGGGCAAGGCCGTGCCCGGCTACCATGCCAAGGTGGTGGACGAGCAGGGCAACGAGGTGCCACCCGGCACCGTGGGCCGACTGGCCGTGCTGGGCCCCACGGGGTGCCGCTACCTGGCCGACAGCCGGCAGACCCAATATGTGCAGCGGGGCTGGAATCTCACGGGTGACGCCTACCTGATGGATGCCGACGGCTACTTCGTCTACCAGGCGCGTACCGACGACATGATCATCTCTGCGGGCTACAACATCGCAGCCCCCGAGGTGGAAGACGCGCTCATGGCCCATGCGGCCGTCGCCGAATGCGCAGTGATTGGCGTGCCCGACAGCGAGCGTGGCCAGATCGTCAAGGCCTTTGTCGTGTTGCGTTCCGGGCACGCGGGGGACGAAGCCATTGCCAAGGAGCTGCAGGACTTCGTCAAGCGCACTGTTGCCCCCTATAAATACCCGCGTGCGGTGGCCTTTGTAGAGCAACTGCCGCGCACGGCTACGGGAAAACTACAACGGTTTCGGCTGCACAGCCCGGCATAGTATCGGCTCGGTGAAATTTTCACGAACAGCAACGAGGAGAAAACCATGAAGCGCCATTCCTTGCAACACAGTCTGGTGGCCCTGTCCATCGGTGCCCTGATGGCTGGCGGGGCCTACGCAGCAGACCAGGTGAAAGTCGGCCTGCTCAGCACGCTCTCCGGCCCGGGCGCGGGGCTGGGTGTCGATATCCGCGATGGGTTCAACCTGGCCGTCAAGCACATGAACGGCAAGATCGGCAATCTACCGGCTGAGGTGGTGGTGGTCGACGACCAGCAGAACCCCGAAGTGGCCAAGCAGACCGCAGAACGTCTGCTCAAGCGCGACAAGGTGGATTTCATGACCGGTACGGTGTTCTCAAACGTGATGCTGGCCGTCGGGCAGCCAGCCTTTCAGAACAAGACCTTCTTCATCAGCCCCAATGCGGGTCCGTCGCAGTACGCCGGCGCGCAGTGCAACCCCTACTTCTTCAATGTGTCGCAGCAAAACGACGCATTGCACGAAGCAGCCGGCAAGACCATGCAGGACAAGGGCTTCAAGCGTGTGGCGCTGATTGCGCCCAACTACCCGGCGGGCAAGGATTCGATCGCAGGCTTCAAGCGCTTCTACAAGGGTGAGATCGGCATGGAGACCTATACCGCGCTCAACCAGCTCGACTACGGCGCGGAACTCTCCAAGATGCGCGCGGCCAATGTTGACGGCGTGTATATCTTTCTGCCCGGCGGTCTGGGTGTGAACTTCATCAAGCAGTTCGTCGGGGCAGGCCTGTCCAAGGACATGACCCTGTACGCTCCTGGCTTCTCGGCGGATGAGGACGTGATCCGCGCGGTGGGCGAGTCGATGCTGGGCACCTTCAACACCTCGCAATGGGCGCATGACCTGGACAACGCGGCAAACAAGAAGTTTGTGGCGGATTTTCAGAAGGAGTTTGGCCGCATGCCGTCGCTGTATGCATCGCACGGCTATGACGCCGCAAAGTTGATGGATGCAGCCGTGCGGGATGTCAAAGGCAAGCTCGACGACAAGGCTGCACTGCGCAAGGCGCTGGAGGCGGCCAAATTCGAATCGGTGCGTGGTGCGTTCAAGTTCAACACCAACCATTTCCCGGTGCAGGATTACTACCTGCGTGTGGTGACCAAGGATGCCCAGGGCAAGCTGACCAATCGCACGGTGGGCACGGTATTCAAGAACCACCAGGATGCCTATGCCAAGGACTGCAAGATGCAGAACCTGTGAGCAACCCTCAGGGTCGCTGCGCGGTTTTCCTCTTTGCACCGGCTGTCACCGGGAAAGGAGGTGGTCACCCTGCTGCGAAGCGGCCCTTGCCCGGCGCCTGCGGTTGGATCACACCGTCGCATGTGCCTTGAACCATGCCTTCATGAATAGCCGACTTCGATGAACGCCATCTTGATTTTGGAGCAATCGCTCAACGGACTGCAGTTCGGCCTGATGCTTTTCCTGCTGGCGGCCGGGCTGACGCTCGTCTTCGGCATCATGGACATGATCAACCTGGCCCATGGCTCGCTCTACATGATCGGTGCCTATCTGGTGGCCACCTTCAGCCAGGCCACGGGCTCGTTCTGGCTGGGCCTGGGCCTGGGTGTGCTCGCCACGGTGGTGGTGGGTGTGCTGCTGGAGTGCACCATCCTGCGCAGGCTCTACCACCGCGACCATCTGTCGCAGGTGATGGGCACCTTCGCCATCTTGCTGATGAGCAACGAAATCGTGCGCATCATCTGGGGAGCGCAGCCGTTGATGCTGAACCCGCCCGCGGCCCTGGCCGGGCCTGTTGAATTGATGAGCGGTTTCTCCTACCCCGCGTACCGCCTGCTGATCATCGGTGTGGGTCTGCTTGTGGCCTTGCTGCTGTGGCTGCTGGTCACGCGAACCCGTTTTGGCATGCAGGTGCGCGCCGGTGCCGCCAACCGCGAAATGGCGACCGCCATGGGGGCGAATGTGCGCCGTCTGTTCACCCTGGTGTTTGCGCTTGGGGCCGCCTTGTGCGCCGTGGCGGGCGGGATGCTTGGGCCGCTGCTGGCGGTGCAGGTGGGCATGGGCGAGAGCATTCTGATCCTGGCGTTTGTGGTGATCGTGATTGGCGGCATCGGCTCGATCCGCGGCGCGCTGCTGGGGGCTTTGCTGGTCGGTGTGGTCGATACGGCAGGCCGAACCCTGGTGCCGCTGCTGTTCGAAAAAACCATGGGGCCGGATGTTGCCGCCAACGCGGGCCCGGCTGTTGCCTCGATCCTGATCTATGTGCTGATGGCAGCCGTGCTGTTCTACAAACCCCAAGGCCTGTTTCCCGCCCATGACTGACACTTCCGCTTCCTACTCGGCTGCCAGCGGCCCCGCGCGGCCCAGTATCCTGGATCATCGCCTTCACTGGCGGGTGATGCTGCCCGTCTTTCTGCTGCTCGTGGCATTGCCGCTGCTCGCCCGTGCAATGAATGAGGATTTCTACATTGGCGTGGCCAGCCGCGTGCTGGTGTTTGCGCTGGCCGCGGCAAGCCTCAATTTCATCCTCGGCTTTGGCGGCATGGTCAGCTTCGGCCACGCGGCCTTCATGGGCCTGGGCGCCTACACGGTGGGCGTGCTGATGCAGCAAGGCGTGGCGTCCGCCTGGCTGGCCTGGCCGCTGGCGATGCTGCTGGGGGCTGGCTTTGCACTGGTGGTGGGGGCGATCAGTCTGCGCACGCAAGGGGTGTACTTCATCATGATCACCCTGGCATTTGCGCAGATGCTGTATTACCTGATCATGTCGTTCAAGGCCCTGGGCGGAGACGACGGCCTGTCGCTGCCCGCCCGTTCTCAGATTGGCTTTGGACTGGATTTGGGCGACGACACGACTTTCTACTACGTGGTGCTGTTGCTGGTGACCCTCTGCGTGCTGCTGATGGCGCGCATGCTCAATGCGCGTTTTGGCCATGTGCTGCAGGCGATCAAGGAGAACGAGATCCGCATGTCCGCGATCGGATTTCCTGTCTATCGCTACAAGCTTGCGGCTTTCACGATTGCCGGCGCCTTTGCCGGACTGGCGGGCGCCATGCTGGCCAACCAGAGCAGCTTTGTGGGCCCGGGCATGCTGCAGTGGACGCAGTCCGGCATTTTGCTGATCATGGTCATTCTGGGCGGGGTGGGGCATCTGTATGGCGGCCTGCTGGGGGCTGCGGTGTTCCTGCTGCTGGAAGAGGTGCTGGCCGCCTACACCATGCATTGGCAACTGGGCCTGGGGGCGGTGCTGCTGATCGTGGTGCTGGTGGCACCCAATGGATTGCTGAGCCTACGGCGCGGCATGTGGAGAAAGCCATGAATACAGTGGCGACACCTTTGCTGCAGGTGCAGGGCCTGGTCAAGCGCTTTGGCGGGCTCACGGCCACCGACCATGCCAGCTTCGATGTGCATGCTGGCGAAATCCATGCGCTGATCGGCCCCAATGGCGCGGGCAAGACCACCTTGATCCACCAGCTGTCGGGGGCCCTCGCTTCCGATGAGGGGCGGATACTTTTTGCGGGCGATGCAATCCACGCCATGGCGATGCCCGCGCGGGTGCAGCGCGGGCTGGTGCGCTCCTACCAGATCACCAGCATTTTCAAGCGCCTGTCGGTGTTGGAGAACATTGCGCTGGCCGTGCAGTCACGCGATGGCTCGAGCTGGCGCTTCTGGCGCCCTGCGCGCCTTGAAAGCGCGCGCTATGCGCAGGCTGCCGAAGTGGCCGCACGGGTGGGGTTGTCAGCCCAGCTGCAGCAACCAGCCGGCCTGCTTGCACATGGCGAGCAGCGCCAACTGGAAGTGGGGCTGGCGCTGGCCACGCGGCCACGCATGCTGCTGCTCGACGAGCCCATGGCAGGCATGGGGCCTGAGGAATCCGAAAGCATGGTGACGCTGTTGCAGCAGTTGCGGGGGGATACCACGATCCTGCTGGTTGAGCATGACATGGATGCTGTGTTCCGCCTGGCCGACCGCATATCGACTCTGGTGTTTGGCAAGGTGATCGCCAGTGGTACGCCCCAAGAGATCCGCAACCATGCCGAGGTCAAGCGTGCTTACCTGGGCGATGAGGCAGAGGAGGTGGCGCCATGACGGCTCTGCTGGAAGTCGAGCAACTGCAGACCAGCTACGGCAGCAGTCAGGTGCTCTTTGGCATGCACATGCAGATTGGAGCGGGCGAGGTTGCCACCTTGCTTGGGCGCAATGGCATGGGCAAGACCACGACGGTGCGCAGCCTGCTGGGCATCACCCCGGCGAGCAGCGGCAGCATCCGTTTTCGCGGCGAGCGCATCGAGCGGCTGGCGGCTGACCGCATTGCACGCATGGGCATGGCCGTGGTGCCTGAAGGGCGGCAGATCTTTGCAAATCTGACCGTGCAGGAAAACCTGCTGGCCTTTGCCGCCAACCGCAATGCCTCGGAAAACCCCTGGTCGCTGGAGCGGGTGTACGCGTTGTTTCCGCGTCTGGCTGAGCGTGCGGGCAATCTGGGCAACCGCCTGTCGGGCGGAGAGCAGCAGATGCTGGCCATTGGCCGGGCGTTGATGACAAACCCGCACCTGCTGATTCTGGACGAAGCCACCGAAGGCTTGGCGCCATTGATTCGCGAGGAAATCTGGAGCTGTCTTGCTGCCTTGCGTGCGCAGGGGCAGACCATTCTGGTGATCGACAAGTACGTCAAGCGCCTGATGGGGCTGGCTGATCGCCACACGATCATCGAGCGCGGCCAGGTGGTGTGGCAGGGCCCTTCGGCGCAGCTGCAAAGCCAGCCCGAGGTCTGGCAGCGCTATATCGGAATCTGAAATGGCAGCCTTGACCTGGCCCGAGCACGGCCCGTTTTTCCGCAGCAGCATGAGCATCCGCTTTGCTCACTGCGACCCGGCAGGCATCATTTTCTTCCCGCAGTACCTGGTGCTGTTCAACGGATTGGTGGAAGACTGGTTCAACCAGGCGCTGAAGCACCCCTACGCGCAGATGCTGGGGCCGGAGCGAACGGGTCTGCCCATCGTGCATCTGGAGTGCGATTTTCGCGCCATCGCCCGCATGGGCGATGCCGTGCACCTGGATCTGGCCGTGCAGAGGCTGGGCAGCCGCTCGCTGGAGCTGGTGCTGCGCTGCATGGGCACGGATGGTGTGCTGCGCGCGATGGCCCGCAAGGTGCTGGTCTTTACCAACCTGGACAGCCACGCAGCCGTGGCTGTGCCCGCTCCCATTCGTGCGGCGATCGAGCGCTGGATGGTGGGCGATGGCGTGCAATAGTTTTTGATCTGGAAAGGAATCGCTATGCAAGTACTACTTCCCCAGGGCTGGCCCCGCCCCAAGGGTTATGCCAATGGCGTGACGGTCACCGGGCGCCAGCTGTTCGTGGCCGGCATGATCGGCTGGGATGCGCAAGGCGTGTTCCACACGGATGATCTGGCGGGTCAGGTGCGTCAGGCACTGCAGAACATTGTGGCCGTGCTCGAAGAAGGCGGCGCCCGGCCCGAACACATCGTTCGCATGACCTGGTACATCACCGACAAGCAGGAATACCTGGCCCAGCAGGCCGAGATCGGCAAGGCCTACCGCGAACTGATCGGCAGCTTCAACGCCGCCATGACGGCGGTGCAGGTGGCGGCCTTGATCGAAGACCGCGCCAAGGTCGAGATCGAGGTGACGGCTGTGGTGCCGGATGCCAACTGAGCGGGCGGTTGCCGTGGCTCCTTCGCCTTTCAAGCTTTACCGCGATTTTGAATCGCAGGCGCAGATTGACGCAGCCTACGATCCGCTGCGGCCTGTGGCAGACCCGGCAGCGGCGCGCCAGCATTTTGTGCAGCGCAGTGCCCTTGCCCGGGCCCAACTGCGCTGTGAGTTGGACGTTGCGTTTGGTGCAACCCTGGCCGAGACGTTGGACATCTTCCATGCGCCAGACGGCGCGGCGGCTCCGGTGTTCGTCTTCTTCCACGGCGGGTACTGGCGGGCCAATACCTCCAAGGAGTTCAGCTGTCTCGCATGGGGGCCGCAGGCCCTGGGCTTTTGCACGGTGGTGGTGAACTATGCCTTGTGCCCGCAGGTCAGCGTTGATGAAATCGTGCGCCAGTGCCGGGCCAGCCTGGCATGGGTTTTCCGCCATATCGAAGCCTATGGCGGAGATCCGGGCCGGGTGGTGGTGGGCGGGCACTCTGCGGGCGGACAGTTGGGCGCCATGTGCCTGCAAACGCCCTGGGCCAGAGACTACGGACTGCCCAATGACCCGCTGCGCGGTGCGCTCCTGATCAGCGGTATCTACGACATTGCCCCGTTACGCTACAGCTATCTGCAGCCTCTGATTCAGCTCGATGAAGGGGTGATTACCCGCAATTCCCCCGCGTATGGCGCCCGCAGTTGCGCCACGCCGATGCACCTGGTGTGGGGTGGGCGCGAACAAAGCGAGTTCGAGCGCCAGTCCCTGCTGATGCATGCCGGATGGCAGGCTGCGGGCAATGTGTCGGAGCACGCAGCCCTGCCTGGCTGCGACCATTTCTCGGTGCTGCGCGGGCTGGAGGATCCGCAATCGGATCTGTGCCAGCGGCTGGTGCGTCTGGCGGCTTAGAACGGTCAGAAATCCAGCAGGCTGAAGCCCAGCGAGAACACCGTGCGCTTGTAGTTGTAGTCGATCAGGCTGTCACCATAGCCGTGAAACAGCTGGGCGTGCAGGCGCAGATTGCTCTTGCCGCCCATCCAGCCTTCGCCCAGCGTGTGCATCCACTCCAGGCGCCCCGAGCCCTTGCCGTGGCCGTTGAGCGAGCCGCGAGCGGTGAGGCCCATCCAGTTGCGCTGGTTCACGTTCCAGCCCAGCTTCAACTCGCCGCGACCGATGTAGTTCTGGATGCCGGGGTTGTTGTCGTCCTCGGCGCTTTCCTTGATGCGATGCCAGACCTTGGCCTGCAACTGCAGTCGGTTGTCCAGCTCGAAGCCGGTCATCAAGTAGGTGCGGTTCCAGCTGCGCGAGAGCGGATCGCTCTGGCCATTGGACTGGTGCACCAGGCCCACCCCGCTGTAGCGCCAGCGCCAGCCAAACGGCAGCTGTGCCGTAGTGGGGTAGACATAGAAAATCTCGGGCTCATGATCAGTGGTGCGGAAGGGGCGCGACATGTCCGAGTTGAACACCTGCCAGTACGACAGACCGGTGTAGCCGATCCACAGCGAATCGCGCAGCTTGCCATTGGGGTCGGTCAGCAGATTCTGCGCGAGCTTGGTACGCACCGACAGCTGGATGCGCATTTCCTGCTTCTGGTAAGGCTCGGCGGTAGGGGCCGAGTTGCCGGGGTTGCCCGAGGTCGGTTGCTGGTTGACATGGTCACCGGCTGCAATCGACACGGAAAGCGGGCGGTAGCCACGGAAGCTGAATTTGCCGCAATCGGTGCCGGCTTCCAGTTCCCAGAAGCGTGACATCTCGGTGTAGGCATCGTTACGGCAACCCCCAATGGGAGGCGCAATCTCTTCGGTAGCCGCCAGCGCTGTGGCGGGAGCGCGCAGGCCGGTGCTGGCAGGGCTTGCCTCGGCGGCCAATGGGGCCGTTGCTACAGCGGATGCGGGAGCCGGTGTCGGCTCTGCCGCCACTTGCTTGCTTTGCTGCTGCGCCCACTGATCGAAACAGGCCAGGCGTGCGTTGCTGTCCTGCTGCTGGGTGCACTGGCGCCAGGCGGTGTCCGTGGTATTGCTTGCAATGGCGGAGGCATTCTGTGCCCAGGCAGCGGGCAGGCCCAGGCAGGCGCCCAGTGCAGAGCAGGCGAGCGCCAGCGGGGTGCGCGCAAAGAAAGTGGTGTTCATGGGTGTTGGAGGGAGGTGCGTGCAGACGCGAGCGGGGCTGCACGGTCGCACATTATTGCTGCTGTTTGCGCATGACGAAAGGGACACTGTTGTCTTTATCATCCAGCCAGTCGCCACGGATCTCGCGTGCACAACTGCCTTCCACCACATCTCCGAGCCAGGTGCCGCTCACTTTTTTGCCGTCCGCTGATTCTTCCATCGTCAGCTTGCCCTGGTTGACATCGCCCACGACGACAGATCGGCCCGCAGGGCGTGCAATGCTGCCCTTGACCGTGCCGTTCCACTCCGGATGCGGTGCGAGCTGCAGCTGGATGGGGTCGGGCTGACCATCCATGGTGGCTGTCCAGCGACCCAGCAGCTCCGGCTGGTCCATTTGGGCTGCCGTGGGGCAGGCTGGACGTGGTTTTTGCTGATTTGTAGCGCATGCGCTTACCAGTAAAGCGCTTGCAGCTATTAAAAGTATAGTTTTATTCATGCGGATCAAACGGTGCCGGGACTGGCATTGTTGCTGGCGTTCTGCGCCTTCTTGGCAAATTCCTCACGCAGCTTGCGCAGCTTCTCGCGGGGGTCTTCGCGGGCGGTGCTTTGGTCCAGTCCCATTTCTTCAATAAAGCGGCTGGGCAGGGCGGAGACAAGCTCGCGTCCCTTTTTGCGGCGCTTGGTCCAGCTCACGGCCAGCGAGCGTTGCGCGCGGGTGATGCCTACATACATCAGGCGGCGCTCTTCCTGCAGCCGCAGGGCGACGTCTTCGGTCACTTTTTGCTGGCGGCCTTCGTCGTCTTCCAGCTTGAAGGGCAGCAGTCCTTCGTTGACGCCGATCAACATGACATGGGGCCACTCCAGCCCTTTGCTGGCATGCAAGGTCGACAGCACCACCATGTCCTGCTCCTTTTCTCGCTCGCTGATGGTCGAGAGCAGCGCGATGGTCTGCGAGACTTCCAGAAGGCTCTTGGCCTCGCTGGTGGTGGTGATGTCGGCGGTCGTCGAGGTCTGGCCACCCGCACGCTGGGCCATCCACTCACAGAATTCGAGCACATTGGTCCAGCGCGCGGCCGCAAGCTTTTCGCTGTCTTCGGCGTCGTACAGGTGCTGTTCGTAACCAATCTCCTTGAGCCACTCCATCAGGAACGCAAGCGATTCCTCGGCGCCGCGGGTCTGGCGTGCCCGGTATTCCAGGTCGTTGATGTAGCGGCCGAACTCCAGCAGGCTTTCACGACCCTTGGCGGGCATGGCGTCTTCGAGCATGCTGTTGAAGAGCGCACCGAACATGCTGCAGTGGTGCGCTTTCGAGAATTCGCCCAGCCGGCCCAGGGTGGTGTGGCCGATGCCGCGCTTGGGGTTGGTGATGGCGCGCAGGAACGCCGGATCGTCATCGTTGTTGATCCACAGCCGGAACCAGGCACATAGATCGCGAATTTCGGCGCGGTCGAAAAAGCTGGTGCCGCCCGAGACCTTGTAGGGCACGTTGGCGCGGCGCAAGGCCTTTTCAAACGGCTTGGCCTGGTGGTTGGCGCGGTACAGAATGGCAAAGTTCTTCCAGTCCGGCGGCGGGTTGGCGCTGGCGCGCAGGCTCATGATGCGCGCCACGACGCGCTCGGCCTCATGCTCCTCGGTATCGCAATCCACGATGCGCACCGGTTCGCCTTCGCCGAGTTCCGAGAACAGCGTCTTGGGAAACAGCTTGGGGTTGGGCTGGATCACATTATTGGCCGCGCGCAGGATGGCGCTGGTGGAGCGGTAGTTCTGCTCCAGCTTGATGACCTTGAGCTGCGGAAAATCCACCGGCAGCTTCTTGAGGTTATCGAGCGTGGCACCGCGCCAGCCGTAGATGCTCTGGTCGTCGTCGCCCACGGCGGTGAAATGGGCCCGCTCACCGATCAGCAGCTTCAGCAGATCGTACTGAGTGGCATTCGTGTCCTGGTACTCGTCCACCAGCACATGGCCGAGATGGGCCTGCCATTTGGCGCGCACGGCCGGGTGGTCGCGCAGCAGGCGCAGCGGCATGCCGATCAGGTCGTCAAAATCCACGCTCTGGTAGGCGGTCAGGCGCTCTTCATAGCGCTGCATGATGACCGCAATGGCGCGCTCGTTGTCATCGGCGGCCTGGGCGAGGGCCGCCTTGTAGTCCAGCCCCATGTTCTTCCATTTGCTGATCGTCCACTGCCACTGGCGTGCGGTGGCCGCATCTGCGGTGCCTCCGGCCGCATCTTTCAGGATGCCGACGACATCGTCGCTGTCGAGGATGCTGAACTGGGGCTTGAGGCCCAGCACATGACCGTCTTCGCGCACCATTTTCACGCCCAGGGCATGGAAGGTGCAGATCAGCACATCATTGGCGGCACGGCCGATCAGCCCCTTGGCACGCTCGCGCATTTCGGCGGCAGCCTTGTTGGTGAAGGTGATGGCAGCAATCTTGCGCGGTGCAAGGCCTGTCTCAATCAGCCGGGCAATCTTGTGCGTGATGACGCGCGTCTTGCCGGAGCCCGCACCTGCGAGCACCAGGCAAGGGCCTTGCGTGTAATGCACTGCTTGCAATTGGGCGAGATTGAGGCCTGCTGCCATGGAGCGATGAAACCTTGCGGATAAAAGATGAAGAAGGTGCAGAAGAATAGCGGCAAGCTCCGCCGACTGCAGACATGGGACTTTGTATATTTTTTTGTTACACAAAGCACACGTTTCGCCGGGCTGAATGTCAATCAATGTAGGTAGATGCTTTCCACCTTGACGAAAGACTTGCGCCTAACTTACAAGCTTTTAGAATGTGCGATAGCATCGTTGTTGTTCAACGAAAGTGCTAATAAATTTAGACAATAAGTTACGAGTCACATCCATGCAGACCGCCGGTATTTCCGCAGATTTGCTCACCCCCAATGTCAGGCACCGTTTCGTGCAACTGTTCGGGGTGGCTGCACGCAAGTCGGTGCTTCCCTGGAAGGAGGTGCCTCGAGACCGTGCTCAACTGGTTCTCGTGGACCAGGGCATGGCTGATGTCGTTTCTTCGCTGGGCAACAGCCCTTGCGTGGTGACCGTCGGCAATGTAGGGGGCAACCTCACGGGCAATGCCTCCTGGGCGGGGCGCCTGGAGGTGAACTACACGCTGAGCGACCTGATCGATACGCTGGACCGTGCCGCCGTCTTTCTGCTGGACTGGGAAGCGCGCCAGAAAGTGATTGCCCGGAGTGCGCGTGCGCAGACTCAGGTGGCTGACGCCGCGCCTGCAGCCAAGCAGGAATATCTCTACCAGCTCAAATCCTGGGTATCGATGGGCGCGCCCTTCAACACCGGTGCTTGCATCCGGGCACTGGCCCTGCTGTCGCGCGAGCCTATTTCCCTTGCCCAACTCTGCACCCATAGCGGAATGGATTCCGCTACCGCCCGCCACATGCTGGTGGAACTGGGTCAACGCGGCGTGCTGCGTGGTGTCGCCATGTCGTCTCAGCGCGCAATTGCTTCTGCGGGAAGCCGTGAGCCAGTACACTCCGGTGGATTACTCGGCCGTTTGAGCCGATGGATCCGCGGAGGAGGAAAAGCGGCATGATTCAGGAGTTGGACTGGGGCACGCGGCAAAAGCTGGCGCTGCCCCGCATTGCGCTGTGTGGGCCCATGGGCATAGGCAAGACAACAGCCGTGCGCACCTTGTGTGGCGAGCTGATGTCCCATTCGGATGTGCGCAATCTCGACCTTGCCGCCCACACCAAGGACTTCACCACGGTCGGTACCGAATTCGGTGAAATCGACCTGGGCGATGGTGATCGCGTCCAGATCTGCGGCTGCCCGGGGCAGGAGCGTTTCAGCTTTGTGCGTCAATGGGTGTTGTCGGTGTCCATGGGTGTTTTCATCATGGCCGACGTGAATGCCGCTGGCAGCCTGGCGGAAACCACGCACATTCTCGGCGAGATCAGCAAGTTGGAGACGGCGCCTGTCACCTTGATTCTGAGCGCGCGTGACGCGGGCGCTACACAAATTGAAACATTCGCGCAAGGTGTGTATTCTGCCGGCTATGGCGTGATTCCCGTGTTGCAGGCCGATCCCCGTGATCGCGCCCAGATGCTGGAAGTAATGAGTGTGCTAGTTTCCATGCTGTCTTTGCAAAGCGAGAATCCATGACCGCATCACAACCCATGATCCCTGCCCAGGTTGTCACAGCGGGCCAACAGGCGCTGGATAAATTGATCGGGCCCGTCGATGGGGTTCGTGTTGCTCTGCTCAGCACTCCCGATGGTTTTGAGATCGCATCGCTGCGCACGAACAGCGAGTTGCAGCTCAACCGCCTGTCGGCCATGGCCGGCTCGCTGATGGCGATGGCACGTGCCGTAGGCCGGGAAATCAACCACGCGGGCTGCAAACGCCTCACGTTTGAAACCGACAGTGGCGTGGTTGTGTTTCAATCGGTATCATCCGAGTTCCCGTGTATTTTGTGCATGGTGCTCGATACCAATGCCATCCTGGGCCGTGTGCTCTGGGCGGCTGCGGAAGTCGGTGCGGAAATGAACAAACCCTGATGGCGCCGCCTGCATGGCGCCGGCAGGGAGAAAGCTGGCCCATGCGTTGCATTGGCCGAATGAGCCAGCGACGACAATCAGCCAGTGCGTGAAGGGGAGATGAATGGCATCGGTACAAGAAGCTTTGACACAACTGCTCACCGTTGATGGCGCCATGTGCGCAGCACTGGTGGACAGCGCCAGCGGCATGCTGTTGGGCAGCGCAGGCTCCGGTCTGGACCTCGAACTGGCTGCGGCGGGCAATACCGAGGTGGTACGCGCCAAGCTCAAGACGATGAAGTCGCTCGGCCTCAACGACTCGATTGACGATATTCTGATTACCCTGGGCACGCAGTACCACATCATTCGTCCCATGGCGCAAAAGGAAGGCCTCTTCCTGTATCTGGTGCTCGACAAGCAGCGCAGCAATCTGGCGCTGTCCCGTCGCAAATGCGCAGATGTGGAAAAGCTCGTGTCGATCTGATCCCTTGAAGCGAGCGCTTGGCGCTCGTTTCGCCAATAGCCGATACCCAGAACCTGCCGCATCGCTGGCAGGTTTTTCTATTTGTACGGGCTATATCGATGCAGGAATGCTCTTTTTTGCGCTGGTAGAGGCGCGGTGTGAGCGGGGTTGGGCGCTTTGGGGATGTCCCGGGTGCCTGAAAGCCCGCGCTGGTCCCTCGCGCTACAGCAGCAGCGCAGAGGCATCGGCACAATACGCGGGTGCTGTCTGTCTTTCTTGTCACCTTTCCATTCTTTGCGCTGGTGCTGTGCGGCTATCTGGCCACGCGCCGCGGCATATTTCCGCTGCCCGCCATCGCCGGGGTGAATGCCTTCGTGCTGTTCTTTGCACTGCCGTGCATGCTGTACAAGGCGGGCTCGTCGCTGCCGTTTGCACAGTTGATGAATATTCCCACGCTGTTGCTGTACATGCTGGTGCAGCTCTTGATGGTGGGTGGCTGTGTCTGGTTCTCGCGCAGAGGCGGGCTGGACTGGAACAACAGCGCCTTTGGCGCACTGGTCACGGCTTTCCCCAATACCGGGTTCATGGGGCTGCCGCTTCTGGTGGCGCTGCTGGGCGAGGCGGCTGCCGGGCCAGCCATCCTGTCGATGCTGGTGGACATGGTGATGACAACCTCGCTGGGCCTGGCCCTGTCTCGCATGGATGGCGCTGCAGGCAATATCCGCCCGGCGCTGGGCAAGGCGCTCAAGGGCGTGCTCTCCAATCCCATGCCCTGGTCGATCCTGCTGGGCGCGCTCGCCTCTTACCTGCAGTGGCAACTGCCTGTGGCCATCGACAAGACGGTCGGGCTGCTGGCGAGCGCGGCAACGCCGGTCGCGTTATTTGCCGTGGGCGCGGTACTCGCGCGCTCCAAGATGGTGCAGGCCGAGTACGCGGCCCCAGGCAGCTATGTACCGCTGGCGCTGGTCAAATTATTTGTGCATCCGCTGCTGGTGCTGGCGCTGGGCCATGCTGCCATTGCGCTGGGCCTGCCACTGCCGTCCTTTTCGGTCATGGTGCTGGCGCTGGTGGCTGCCCTGCCCAGTGCCAGCAATGTCACCTTGCTGGCCGAACGCTATGGCGCGCACAACGGCCGCATTGCGCACATCATTCTGGTGAGCACGGCGCTCGCCTTTGTCAGCTTTACGCTGGCGGTCAGTGGGTTTGTAGAATTTTTTCAATAAAAGTGGCTGTAGCGCTTGCATGTCAAGCGCTGTTTGCTATTGATTAGATAGCTTGCGGATCCACATCCACCAGCCAGCGTACCAAGGCTTTGTGCTCCGGGTGGCTGCGCAGCCAGTGCAGCGTGGGCTGCCAGGCGCGCAGGAATTGCTGCAAGGCCTTGCGCGATGGGCTCTCGATCAGCATCTGCGCCCGCTCCACATTGGCAACGCGCTGCACGGCGAGCGGAATGGGCGGGTAGACGAATACATCTTCCGCTCCGGGCATGGGCTGGCTGGTTGCGGCAGCCGCAGCGGCACGCAGAAAGCCCTGCGCCACCTCCTGCGTTCGGGCATCGGCGCGGATGATGGCCTGGTGGGCAAATGGTGGCATGGCAGCGTCGCGCCGCTCCGCCAGTTGCTGGGCGGCGAAGCCTGCGTAATCCCAGCGGCGCAGCGCCCGGTAGACGGCATGGTCGGGCTGCAGGGTCTGCAGCCACATTTCCACCTTGCTGCCTTGCGCTGCCACGTAGGCAGCGTCGCGCCCGGCACGGCCCGCTGCCTGCAGCAGCAATGAGAAAAGGCGTTCAGGCGCGCGAAAGTCGCTGGACATCAGGGCGCCATCGGGCTGCACGGCGGCCACCAGGGTGACGCGCCGGAAATCATGGCCCTTGGCCACCATTTGCGTGCCAACCAGCACGTCGACATCGCCTGCGTGCATATGGGCCAGCTTTTCTTCCAGTGCGCCCTTGGCCTTGGTGGTGTCGGCATCGATGCGTGCAATGCGGGCTGGATCGCCGTCGGGGCGCTGTACGTTGCGCAGCAGGCGCTCCAGCTCTTCTTCGAGCTGCTCGGTTCCCTTGCCCAGTGGCAGGATGTCGGGGTTGCCACAGCTGGGGCAGGCGTGCGGTACGCGCTGGGTGTATCCGCAGTGGTGGCAGCGCAGCGTGCGGTCATTCTTGTGAAAAACCTGGTGCGCGCTGCAATGGGGGCAATCGCTTTTCCAGCCGCAATCGCCGCAGAAGAGCACCGGGGCAAAACCGCGCCGGTTCAGCAAGACCAAGGCCTGCTCGCCGCGCTCCACACGTTCTGTAATGGCTTGCAGCAGCGCAGCGGAGAACACCGTGCGACGTGGTTGCTGCCGCATATCGACCATGCGCAGGCGTGGCATGGCGCCTGCGCCGGATTCGGTGGCACCTGGGCTGGCCACCCCTAAGCTGGTAGCACCTACGCCGGCCACACCGATACGGCTGGGCATGGCTAGCCGCAGGTAGCGGCCGCCGGCATCCTGCGGTCCTGCGGTTCCGGCAGGGCGGCTGGCCCACCAACTCTCCAGCGAGGGTGTGGCGGATCCCAGTATGACCTTGGCATTCAGATCATGGCCGCGCCATATGGCCAGATCGCGTGCCGAGTACCGCGCTCCCTCCTGCTGTTTGTAGCTGGGGTCGTGCTCCTCATCGACGATGATGAGCTGGAGCTGCGGCATCGATGCAAATATCGCCATGCGCGTGCCGAGCACGATGCGGGCCTGGCCTGTATGCGCAGCCAGCCAGCTTTTCAGGCGCTGCGGCGGCGTCATGCCGCTGTGCATGCTGACAACGGCGCTTTCACCCAACTGGGCCGTGAAGCGGGCTTGAAAGCGTGCTTCCAGCTGTGGGGTCAGGTTGATCTCGGGCACCATCACCAGCACCTGGGCAGTTGGATCGCGCTGCAGCAGCTGCGCGGCCTGGTGCAGGTAGACCTCGGTCTTGCCGCTGCCAGTGCTGCCAAATAGCAGGAATGGCCCTGCATTGGCATCGATCTGCGCACAAACAACGGCTTGCTCGGGGCTCAAGGCCAAGGCGGTGTCAGTGGCTGTATTTGTTGGCGCGGCCTGGCTTTTGCGTTTGAGTCGCCGGGTCAGCTGCTCTGCTGTCAAATCGCGCAAGGCGGGCGGCAAGGCGGTGATGGCCATCTCACCCAGACTGCGCTGGTAGTAGCGTGCAGCAAACTGCACCAGGCGCAACCAGTTTTCCGGCATGGGGGCAATGCCTTCGAGCACGGCAGCGATGGATTTGAGTGCGCTGGCCTCGCCTGCATAGCTGTCATCCTCACCCCAGACAACACCCAGCACTTCCCGTTTGCCCAGGGGCACACGCACCAGACTGCCGCGTGGCAGCAACTGTTCGCTGCGATAGCTCAGCAGTTCGCTGGCAGCGCTGATGGCGCTATGGGCAGGCGTATGGACGGCGACAAGAAGCAAGGGCACGGAATGCAGAGACAGGAGATGCGTGGGCGGAGCGGACCAAAGCACCAAGTGTAGGGCTTGGGACTTCTGATTTCAGGAGGACGCCAAGCGCGGTGCACCAGCCTAGGTATTTTTACCAGTTGTGCAACCCGGAGAAGGCATTGAGAAAATTGTAGGACAACTTACCCACAAGATAAATTTCAAGGTAAATCAACAATGGCCGATGCATTTGTGGATAACTTTGTTGACATACAAGCCGCCAACAGGTGCCCGAGTCACTAACACAGATTGTCACCCATGGCCTTTGCCTCGTTGACAAAATTTTTTATTTCTATTTTTCAATAAGTTATATACGCGCTCTAGGCATTTTCAAATTCACGCGCCTTGTTTTGTGCTAGTGGGTCTGCTTTCCACATTGTGTGCATAAGTGCTCGCTCACTGCACGGGTGGCGTGCAGCACGGCGCTGCTTCCAGCAGTCATTTATCCACAATTATTCTAGAAATAGCTGATTTATCCACCATAAATCATTGATATGTAAATAATTTATTGAGATTTTTCTCATTTTGATCAAGCTGTGTGCAAGCTTGTGGACACCTCCCTTCTTCTTGTGGGTAGTTGAATTTGTTTCTATAAAAATCAATGAGATATTTTGATTTTTCTTTAATCATGACGGTGGCCGAAATGTGTAGAGCCTGGCTGCTGCGCTGCCGCAGACTGCAGTTGTCGTTCTTCGGGCTGTGGTGGGGTGCTTCGTGGCCTCTGTGTTATCCCCGGTCAATGTGGGTTCGCTTCCGATATGATCATGCGTTGACGACCGCGTGCCCGGGCTACATCCGTTCATTGGCGGTTGGTTGCCGACCTGCGCACCTGGATAGATTTAGCACTCGCACATGGCACCTGTCATGTGCTGCTTTGCCACTTGACCCATGCCCCTGATTCGATCGATCTTGCATACGCTCTTCATGAGCCTGACGGTGATTCCGTTCACCCTGACCATTCTGCTGCTGCGCGTATGCGGTGCCAGCAGCATGGCGCGCTATACAGTGGCTCGGCGTTGGCTCAAGCTGTCGGCCGATAGCGCAGGCTGGTTCTGCGGTATCAAGGTGCGCATGCAGGGAATGGAGAATCTGCCGGTGCAGGGCCAGCCGGGGAGTGAAAAAGGCGTGGTGCTGCTGTGCAAGCACCAGTCCACGTTCGAGACTTTTCTGATGCCGGCCATCATGCCGGTACCGCTTGCCTATGTGTTCAAGAAAGAACTGCTGAAGATTCCGTTCTTCGGTTGGTCGATCGGCAGCCTGGACATGATCCACATTGACCGCAAGGACGGCAGCCGCGCCTTCCACAAGGTGGTGGAACAGGGCAAGCGCCTGCTGGGGCAGGGTATCTGGGTGATCATGTTTCCCGAAGGGACCCGCATTCCACGCGGCGAGACTGGCGACTACAAGACCGGCGCCACCCGCCTGGCCATCATGACGGGCGCGCAGGTGGTGCCGATTGCCGTGACCTCTGCCAAGTGCTGGCCGCGCAAGGCATTCGTGAAGAAACCGGGCACGGTGGATGTGTCGGTGGGCAAACCCATCGACAGCAAGGGCCGCAAGCATGACGAGTTGATGGCTGAGGTGGAATTCTGGATCGAGTCAGAAATGCGTCGCCTGGACCCGGAGGCCTATGTGGGCAAGCCGCCGTTGCCCGCGCGTGCGGAACGCGCCCCGGCTGCGTCTGCTGCCGATGCCTCTGCCGATTGATTTTTTACCGGAGAGAGTCCACTTGCCTGCCTGCGATACTTCAGTCTCGCTACAAAGAACTATAAAAACAATAGCTGCTAGCGCTTGTATTTCAAGCGCTGGTGGCTATTTTTTATCGCGATGCTGCTCCAGGAAAAAACGCGCGATGGTTCAAGACCTGCGGCTGGGCACTTCCAAGGGCGGAAAAGGGTATTTCTCACCGAAGTGGGCCAGGACAGCCGTGCAACGGAGGTGGGCATGATCGCGGATGTGCGCCGACTGGTGCAACTGGCGTTGGACCTGTGGGACCGCAGTGAGCCCAGGGCGCCTGCCGAGGCTGCGGCGGGGCAGGGCGGTACACGCCCATCCGTGCCTGTGGCGCCGCCGCCGGTGATCGACAGGTCTGTGGTGCCGTCACTGCAAAAAGTGCCCGATCTGGTGATTCCAGGTGTCCAGCCAGCGCCTGGTGCAGGTGTGGAGACGCCATCTGCGGTGTCTACGAAAACCGTGCCGCCCGAGCCTGAGCCAGAATCCTTATCACACACCCTGCTGCCACAGGCATTCGAGCACCCGGGGGCCAATCGCGCTGTGTTGTTGGGTGACACCCATATCGCCTACCTGCTCCAGCGCGCCAAGCGGCGCAGCATTGGCTTTCTGGTGGGGGAGGACGGCCTCGTGGTGCGTGCGCCGCGCTGGGTCACGCAGAATGGCATTGACGAAGCGCTGCAGGAGAAGGGGGCCTGGATTGTGCGCAAGCTGGGCGAAATGCAGCGCCGCCGCGCCCATAGCCTGAACGCCACCATCCGCTGGGAAGATGGTGCAACCCTGCCCTTTCTGGGGCAGCCGCTGCAACTGGTGATCGACAGCGAGCAGCGCGTGGCGCGTGCCGGTGCGGTATGGCGGGTGGAGAGCGAGCTACCCGGCAGTCCCTCGCGGCTGTACCTGGCCCTGCCGCGTGCAGCCGGGCGTGAGCAGATCCGGGATCTGGTGCAGGCCTGGTTCATGAAAAGTGCGCGCCAGCATTTTCTCTCGCGGCTCGCTCACTTTGCACCGCTTCTGCGTGTGCATTACACGAGCCTGCGGCTGTCGAGCGCTGAAACTCGCTGGGGCAGTGCCAAATCCGATGGCTCCATCCGGCTGAACTGGCGGCTGATGCACTACACGCCCGCCGTCATCGACTATGTGGTCGCGCACGAATTGGCCCATTTGCGTGTGATGGATCACAGCCCGCGCTTTTGGGACACTGTGGCCGAGGTAGTGCCCGATCACCGCGCACTGCGCGAGCAGCTCAAGTCGATTCCTGCGCCGCCCTGGGATCTGGCCGCATGAGCCAAATCTTGGCGAAGATTGGATGGAAAATAGTGATGAAGCGCAGCAGAAATGCGCAGATAGCTATCAAATTTGAAAATATTTTGCGCAAACAGCGGTGAACAATGCAGGCGGTGTATTCTCATCGGCAAGCATCTTGTTGAGACTTGGTTTGCGAGAACCGCATGGAGACCGTACCGCAATGACATTGACCACAGAGCAGCAAAAGATCCATCCCGCCAGCGGCTATGCTGGTGATATTGCGCCAGAGCTGGCATGGCAATGGGTGCAAAGCGGCGAAGCCGTGCTGGTGGATGTTCGCACCGATGCCGAGCGTGCCTGGGTGGGGCAGGTTCCAGGCGCCGTGCCCCTCGCCTGGAAGCAATGGCCAAGCATGGCGATGAACCCTGATTTTGACGCCCGGCTGCAGGAAGTGGCCGAGCAAGGCGCAGGTAAGAAAATCCTGTTACTGTGCCGCAGCGGCGTGCGCTCCGTTGCGGCTGCAAAGCGCGCTACCGAGCTGGGGTTCGCCGCATATAACATCCTTGAAGGCTTCGAGGGCGACGCAAACAGCCAAGGCCAACGGGGCGGGCTGGGCGGCTGGCGCCTGCATGGGCTGCCTTGGTTTCAGTAAAATCAAAGGCTTGGCTGATCAAGCGTGGCGAGGTGTAACCGCAGCACCAATAAAGGGCGTGCCGGCTTGTCTCGCCAGTAAACTTGGCCCCTCACCAATTAACGGAGTTTTACATTGACAGCTCGTGCTGGCAGCGCAGCTTCTGCTGCAGCCATGGTTGCCAGCGTTCGCACGCATTGGCCTTTGATCAGGAAGATGACGCGCCGCGATGTGAGCGAGCGCTATACGGGCTCGGTTGTGGGGTGGCTGTGGTCGCTCATCATTCCGCTGTGCATGCTGGTGATCTACACCTTTGTGTTCTCCGTGGTGTTCAAGGCGCGCTGGGGTGATCTGAACGAATCCAAGACGCAGTTTGCGATGGTGCTGTTTTCGGGCCTCATCGTGTATGGTTTTTTCTCCGACGTGTTCAACCGCGCCCCGCAGCTGATTCTGGGCAATGTCAACTACGTCAAGCGCGTGGTGTTTCCGCTTGAAATTCTGGTGATCGTGGCCGTGTGCTCGGCGCTGATCCAGTCGCTGGCCAGCCTGGTGGTACTGCTGCTGGCCTTGCTGGTGCTCAATGGCAGCGTGCCGCCCACGGCCTTGCTGCTGCCGCTGATCTGGCTGCCGCTGGTGTTGCTGACCCTGGGTGTGGGCTGGTTTTTTGCATCGCTGGGCGTTTTCGCGCGCGATCTCAAGCAGATCACCGGTGTGCTGACCACGATGCTGATGTTCATTTCTCCCATCTTTTTCCCCGTCAAGGCACTGCCGCCAGAGTTCCAGACCGTGATGTGGCTCAATCCGCTGACTTTTTTCATCGAGCAATCGCGCGAGGTGCTGATCTGGGGGCGTGCGCCGGATTGGGCCGCCTGGGCTGTCAGCGTGGTGGTCTGTGCCATTATGGCGTGGTTGGGCTTTGCCTGGTTCCAGAAGACGCGCAAAGGATTTGCCGATGTCCTCTGAAACGATGGCGCTGGAGATCGACGGCCTGGGCAAATGTTTCCACGTGTACGACAGGCCGGGCGATCGGCTGCGGCAGTTTGTGCTGCCACGCCTGTCGCGCATGGTGGGGCGTCCGGCGAAGGACTACTACCGCGAATTCTGGGCGCTGCACCACCTGGACCTGCGTGTGCGCAAGGGCGAGACGGTCGGCATCATTGGCCGCAATGGTTCCGGCAAGTCCACTTTGCTGCAGATGGTGTGCGGCACGCTGGAGCCAACTCGGGGCGAGGTGCGCACGCACGGCCGCATCGCGGCGCTGCTGGAGCTGGGCGCTGGCTTCAACCCCGAGTTTTCGGGCCGCGACAATGTCTACATGAATGCCGCGCTGCTGGGGCTGTCGGATGCGCAGATCACCGAGCGCTTCGATTCGATTGCGGCGTTTGCCGATATCGGTGAATTCATGGAGCAGCCGGTCAAGACCTATTCCAGCGGCATGTATGTGCGCCTCGCCTTTGCGGTGATCGCCCATGTGGATGCCGATATCCTGGTGGTGGACGAGGCGCTGGCGGTGGGCGATGCCGTGTTCACCCAGAAATGCATGCGCTTTCTGCGCAATTTCATGCAGCGCGGTACCTTGCTGTTCGTGAGCCACGACACGGCTGCAATCAAGAGCCTGTGCGACCGCGCGGTCTGGATCGACAAGGGCCGCGTGATGCAGGTAGGTCCGACCAAGGAAGTCTGCGACCGGTACATGCAGGCCTGCTATGAGGCAGAGCAGGGCGAGAGTGCCGCTGCAGGCGTGGCGGTGACGCGGGCCGAGGCGGTACAGCTGAGTTTTCATGACCAACGTCAAGATTTTTTCCGCAGCGAGCCCTTGCGCAACGATATCGAAGTGTTCCGCTTCAATCCCGAAGCCATGTCTTTCGGGTTGGGTGGTGCGCGCATCACTGATGTCTGGCTGATGGATGCGCAGCGCCGTCCCCTGCACTGGGTGGTGGGGGGCGAGCCTGTGACCTTGCGGGTGCAGGCGCAGTGCCTGCAGGCGTTGCAATCCCCGATCGTCGGTTTTGTCGTGAAGGACCGAACCGGCCAGGCTGTATTTGGCGACAACAGCTACCTCTCCTACCTGGGCCAGCCTGTGGCCTGCGCCGCAGGCCAGCAATTGCAGGCGGAATTCAGCTTTGACATGCCGCGCATGCCGGTGGGCCACTACGCCATCGATATTGCGCTGGCCGATGGCTCGCAGCACGACCACGTGCAGCACCACTGGATTCAGGATGCCGTGCACTTCAAATCCGAATCCACCAACGTGGCCACAGGCCTTTTGGGGATTCCGATGCGGAGCATCGCGCTGTGTGCAGGCGGCGACAACGAAAAGACTTCTTCGACATGAAACCAATGACCGATGTCCTGCGCGAGGACTCTGCGGATTACGACTGGCTGCTGCCCGCAGCCATGATGGAGCCCCATCACCTGACCCACCCCGCACCGTGGGCGGGCCATATTCCATTTGCGGCCTGGCTCATGGCGGTGGCCCGGCCAGATGTGCTGGTGGAGCTGGGTGCGTACTCCGGCATCTCGTACCTCGCCTTTTGCCAGGCCATTGCGGCGCAGCAATTGCCGACCCGTGCCTATGCGGTGGATACCTGGGAGGGCGACGCCCATGCGGGCGCCTATGGCGAGCACATCTATACCAGCCTGCGGCAGCACCACGACCCGCATTACCTGCGGTTTTCCACGCTGATGCGCATGCGCTTTGATGAGGCTCTGCGCAGCTTTGCCGATGGCAGTGTGGATCTGCTGCACATCGACGGCCTGCATACCTATGAAGCCGTTCGCCATGATTTCGAGAGCTGGTTGCCCAAGCTCAGCAAGCGCGGGGTTGTGCTTTTCCACGACAGCAATGTCTACCGGGATGACTTTGGCGTACACCAATTGTGGGCAGAGCTGAAGAATCGCTACCCCAGCCTGCACTTTCCGCACAGCAATGGCCTGGGGGTGTTGCTGGTGGGGCCCGAGCAACCCACGCTGCTGCGGTCACTCTGCAACCCGGCCCACACGGATCTCCAAAACCAGGTGCAGGCGGTGTTGGGCGCCCTTGGCGCGCGGTTTGAATGCCGGGCCGAGATGCAGGCGCTGAAGCACCAACTGGCCGGTGTCGAGCAGCAGGCGCAACAGTTGGAGGCAGCAGGCCAGCAGCGGCATGCCTGGATTGAAAAGCAGGACGGCGAGATCCGCACACTGGAGTTGGCACGCCAGCAGTGGCAAAGCCGAGCAGAGCAAGTGCAGGCGACGCTGGACGAGGCTGGCCGTCACATGCAGCAGCAGGTGCAGGCTCTGGAGCAGGATGCCGCACGCAAGCAGCAGCGTCTCGAGCAGCAGACCGCCCGGATGCGGGCCCTGGAGCTGGAGGGTGCCCAGAAGCAGTGGCAGATCGAGCAGCAAAGCCAGCAGATGCAGGCCATGGCGCGCCAGCTGACACCGCTGTGGCGGGTCAAGGATGTGCTGCGCTCGTTGAAAAGCGCGCTTTTCCGCCTCAAGCAGAAGCTCGCGCCATACGAGCCGGCCCTGGTGCGCAAGGTGCGGCACGCATTGCGCCGGCGCATTCAGCGCTCGCAAGGGGTGGTGCCACAAACGGTGCCGCTGCTGCCCGGTCGCAACAGACGGTACGGCGTGCTGGCCACCGCGCATACGCAGTTTGTTGCGCACGGCCTCGCGCAGGTGCTGCGCAAGGCGGGGTTCGAGGTGTCCGTGCTGCAGGAGGTTCCTCCCGAGGGCTATGTGCTGGACATGTACATCGTGGTGTGCCCGCAGATGTTCAGGCAATTGCCTCCGGGTGAAAAACGTATTGTGTTCCAGATGGAGCAGAGCGTCAGTCCGCGCTGGTTCACGCCAGAATACCTGTCGATCCTGGAGAACTCGCTGTCGGCCTGGGATTATGCGCCGGCCAACCTGGCCTTCCTGGAAGGCAAGGGCGTGCGCTACCCGCACACCTTCCTGGTGCCCATTGGCGGTGTGGCCGATTATTCGCTGGCATTGGAGGCCAGTGGCGAGCCTGCGCTGCAGCCTGCCGAGCCGGTGTGCGATGTGCTGTTCTACGGTGATGTCAATGCGCCGCGTCGCCAGGAGATGCTGCAGGAGCTGCAGCGCCATTTCACGGTCCGCATCGAAGGCAATCTGTTTGGTGACGCTTTGCGCCAGGCCGTGCGCCAGGCGCGCGTGGTGGTCAACATCCACTACTACGAAGGTGCATTGCTGGAGACCACGCGCATTTACGAGTGCCTGAGTCTGGGCACGCCGGTTGTGACGGAAAGCAGCGCCGACATTGACGTCTATCAGGAATTGGTAGGCAGCGGCGCGGTGTGTGTGGCGCCGGTTGGCGATGCGCAGGCGCTGGTGAAGGCGGTGGAACAACTGCTGCAGCAAATCACGATTGCACCGGCCGAGGTGCGCCAGGCCGTCGAGCAGGAGGTGCAGCGCAGCGCGCAGCAGTTCGAGTTCATGGCCTGCCGCGCCTTGTACGCGCTAGGCCGAATCGATACCGCCACTTGGGATGCCCTGACGCAGACCCAGCCGCTGCCGGGTGACTGCATGGTGCTGAGCATGCCCGAAACCCACCGCCGCCGCGCACATTTCGTGCAGGAGACCTTGCCCGGCCTCGCTCGCGATGTGGCGGTGTTTGATGGTGTGCGCCACAGCCCTGGATGGCTGGGCTGTGCCATGAGCTACCACTACCTTGCTCGCAAGGCGCTGCAGGCTGGCGTGCCACAAATTGAAGTGATGGAAGACGACGTGGAGATGCCGCCTGATTACGCGCTGCGCCGCGGCAAGGTCGATGCCTGGCTGCAGCAGCACGCTGGCGAATGGGACATTTTTGCGGGACTGATTGCCAAGATCCACCCCGACACCCAGGTGCTGGACGTTCAGCAGCGCGACGGTGAAACCTTTGTGGTGCTCGACCGCATGACCAGCATGGTGCACAACATCTACACCCAGCCGGCGCTGGAGGCATTGGCCCAGTGGGACGCCAACATCCGCGATCCGCACACCAACACCATTGATACCTATCTGCAGACCAAGGCGCAGATGCGTGTGGTGACGACCTTGCCTTTCCTGGTGGCGCACACGACCGAAATGGACTCGTCGCTGTGGGGCATCAACAACCAGGAGTATCTGGCGGTCATCTACAAGGCCGAACAGGACCTGCGCCAGTTGGTGGACCGGTTCCTGCAGTCCAGAGCCGCGTGACATCCATTCCAATAAAAAACCCGCGCAGGGGAAGCCCTGCGCGGGTTTTTTGATGGGCCTACCGGCTTTTACACTGCAGGGATGCGCAGCTTCTGGCCTGGGTAGATCTTGTTGGGGTCGCTCAACATCGGCTTGTTGGCTTCGAAGATCACCATGTACTTGTTGGCGTCGCCATACATCTTCTTGGAGATGCCCGAGAGAGTGTCGCCGGAGACCACGTCGTAGTACTTGGCTTCGGGTTCGGGGTTGGTGACGGTCATCTGGTTGTCCACATCGCTCACGCTCGAGACGTTGCCGCAGCACAGGGTCACCTTTTCCTTGGCGGCCTGGGTGGGGGCAGTGCCCGTCACGGTCACCTTGCCTGCGTCAAAGGCGACTTTCACGTCGGTCACGCCCAGATTCTGGGTACCGATGTACTTTTCGATGGCTGCGCCTGCGGTGGCGTTCAGGTCCTGAGGGGCGGCAGCGGCGTCCTTGCCTCCAAACAGTTTTTCACCGGCTTCCTTGATAAAGCTGAACAGTCCCATTGGTTGACTCCTTGAAGGTTGATTGCAGGAGCTGCCCAATATAAACGGCTTTGACGGCAACGCAATGTCAGCCAAGGGCGCTTGAAGAAAATTCACAGTACCCGCAGTGCTCACTACCGCTTGCAGCTGGGTATTTACCGTAGATGTTGCAAGTGCAACAAAGGATGAATGCAAAAAGGCTGATAATGCCGCCCATGCATTTTCTGGCCATTGACGTAGGGAACACGCGCCTCAAGTGGGCAATGTATGACGAGCCGAGCCCGGGTGCGGCCGTGCTCGCCCATGGCGTGGAGTTTTTGGACAACATCGAACGCCTGGCCGAAGGCAGCTGGGCGGAACTGCCCGAGCCCCGGCACATGCTGGGCTGCGTCGTGGCGGGCGATGTGGTGCGCCGCCGCGTTCAGGAGCAAATGGAAATCTGGGATGTCTCGCCCCATTGGGTGGTATCCACCACGCAAGAGGCGGGCCTGACCAATGGCTACGACCACCCGTCCCGGCTGGGAACAGACCGCTGGATTGCCATGATCGGCGCCTGGCACCACGTGTTGGCGCAGGGGCGGCAGCGGCCGGTGGTGGTGGTCATGGTGGGTACGGCCGTGACGGTGGAGGCCATCGATGCGAGCGGCAGGTTCCTGGGTGGCCTGATTCTGCCCGGCCACGGCATCATGCTGCGCGCGTTGGAAGCGGGTACCGCCGGCCTGCATGTGCCCACGGGCAATGTCTGCTCTTTCCCCACCAATACCAGCGATGCACTGACCAGCGGCGGCACTTACGCCATTGCGGGTGCCGTGGAGCGCATGGTGCAGCACGTGATTGCGCACTGCGGCGAAGAGCCGGCGTGTGTCATGACAGGCGGTGCGGGCTGGAAGATGATGCCCAGCATGACGCGCCCATTTGAACTGGTGGAAAACCTGATTTTCGATGGGTTGCTGCATATTGCGCAGAGCCGCTTCGGCTCCGCCTCCTGAGCGAAGAGCCGCAGAATCAAGGCTTTTGGGTCAGAAAACCATGTATAGCAAGCGCTGATTGCTGCAAAAATAGTAGCGATTTGCCGATTTGTAAGCCTGGTTACAACAGGGGCGCGGCTTTGCGGGCGCTGGCAGCCAGTCCATGGAGGGCGGTGCGATAATGGGCGGTTGTTGTTCACTACCCATATTGCCCATGATTCTCGTCACCGGAGGCGCCGGCTTTATCGGCTCGAATTTTGTGTTGGACTGGCTGGCAGGCTCCGAGGAGCCCGTGGTCAATCTCGACAAGCTGACATACGCAGGCAACCTGCACAATCTGCACAATCTGCAGGGTGATGACCGTCACATCTTCGTGCAAGGCGATATTGGCGATCGCGCGCTGCTGGACAAGCTGCTGGCCGAGCACAAGCCCCGCGCCATTGTGCACTTTGCAGCCGAAAGCCATGTGGACCGCTCGATCCACGGCCCTGAGGATTTCATCCAGACCAATGTGGTGGGAACCCTGCGCCTGCTGGAAGCTGCCCGTGCCTACTGGAATGGTCTGGAAGGCGATGCCAGGAGCGGTTTCCGCTTTCTGCACGTATCGACCGACGAAGTCTATGGCAGCCTGGAAAAGACCGACCCGGCCTTTACCGAGACCCACAATTTCGAGCCCAACAGCCCCTACAGTGCGAGCAAGGCCGCCAGCGACCACCTGGTGCGTGCCTGGTACCACACCTACGGCCTGCCGGTGCTCACCACCAACTGCTCCAATAACTACGGACCATATCATTTTCCGGAAAAGCTAATTCCGTTAATGATCGTGAATGCTCTGGCCGGTAAGAGCCTGCCGGTGTATGGCGATGGCATGCAGATCCGCGACTGGCTCTACGTGAAGGACCATTGCAGCGCGATCCGCCGCGTCCTGCAAGGCGGGCAGTTGGGCGAGACCTACAACGTCGGCGGCTGGAACGAAATGCCCAACATCGAAATCGTCCAGCGCGTGTGCAGCCTGCTCGACCAACTGCGTCCCCGCGCCGATGGCAAGCGCTACGCCGAACAGATCACCTACGTCAAGGATCGTCCGGGCCACGACCGCCGCTATGCCATCGACGCGCGCAAGCTCGAAAAGGAGCTGGGCTGGAAGCCTGCCGAAACCTTTGACAGCGGCATCCAGAAAACCGTGCAGTGGTACCTGGACAACCAGGCGTGGGTGCAGCAGGTGCAGTCTGGCGCCTATAAAGAGTGGGTCAACAAACAGTACGCTTGAGATTTGCTATGAAAACAGGACTGCTCGCGCTTGACAGCACTGTGCCAGCGGTTGTTTTTGTATTGATCAACAGCGAAAGGTAGTGGAATGAAGATTTTGTTGCTCGGCAAGAACGGTCAGGTCGGCTGGGAGCTGCAGCGCAGCCTGCAGCCCCTGGGCGAGCTGATCGCGCTGGATCGCAACAGCAGCCCGCTGTGCGGCGATCTGCTGCAGCCCGATGCGCTGGCCGAAGCCGTGCGGGTGATCAAGCCCGACGTCATCGTGAATGCTGCGGCCTATACCGCCGTCGACAAGGCGGAAAGCGACGTGGACGCAGCCCGCACCATCAATGCCGAAGCGTTGGGTGTGCTGGCGCGCGAGGCCAAGGCGCTGGGTGCCTGGCTGGTGCACTACAGCACCGACTATGTCTTTGACGGCAGCGGTACCAAACCTTGGCAGGAGAGCGATGCCACCGGCCCGCTTTCGGTCTATGGCCAGACTAAGCTGGAAGGCGAGCAGGCGATTGCCAAGAGCGGTGCCAAGCACCTTGTCTTCCGTACCAGCTGGGTCTACGCGGCGCGCGGCGGCAACTTTGCCAAGACCATGCTGCGCCTTGCGCAGGAGCGGGACAAGCTAGCGGTGATCGACGACCAATGGGGCGCGCCCACCGGGGCCGAGCTGATTGCCGATGTAACGGCCCATGCGCTGCGCACGGCCATGGCGGCCGGGCAGGACCTGAGCGGTATCTACCACCTGGTGGCAGGCGGCGAAACCACCTGGAACCGCTACGCCCAGTTTGTGCTGGCGCAGGCCCGGCAAATCAATCCGGCGCTTGGCATCACCGCGCGTGAGGTGCAGGCGGTGGCGACATCGGCTTTTCCGACGCCCGCCAAGCGTCCCAACAATTCTCGCTTGAATACCCAGAAATTGCAGCAGAGCTTTGGCTTGGCACTGCCTGACTGGCAGGTCGGCGTACAGCGCATGCTGCAGGAAATTTTGTAAATGACAACGCAACAACGCAAAGGCATCATCCTCGCGGGCGGCTCGGGCACCCGCCTGCACCCGGCAACTCTGGCTGTCAGCAAGCAATTGCTGCCGGTGTATGACAAGCCGATGATCTATTACCCGCTCACCACCTTGATGTTGGCCGGGATCAAGGAAATCCTGATCATCAGCACGCCGCAGGATACGCCACGCTTCGAGCAGTTGCTGGGCGACGGCAGCCAATGGGGCATCCGTCTGCAATACGCGGTGCAGCCCAGTCCCGATGGCCTGGCGCAGGCCTTCCTGATCGGTGAGTCGTTCCTGAATGGTGCGCCCAGCGCGCTGGTGCTGGGTGACAACATCTTCTACGGCCATGATTTCTACAAGCTGTTGGGCAGCGCCATGCAGCGCGGCAATGGCGCAAGTGTTTTTGCCTACCACGTGACCGACCCAGAGCGCTATGGCGTGGCCGAGTTCGACCAAGCGGGGCGGGTGTTGTCGCTGGAAGAAAAACCGGCCAAGCCCAAGAGCAATTACGCGGTCACCGGCCTGTATTTCTACGACGGCCAGGTGGTGGAACTGGCGAAAAGCCTCAAACCATCCCCGCGTGGCGAGCTGGAAATCACCGATCTGAACCGCCTGTACCTGGAAAAAGGCCAGCTCAGCGTCGAAATCATGGGCCGGGGCTATGCCTGGCTGGATACCGGCACGCACGACAGCCTGCTGGAGGCGGGCCAGTTCATTGCGACCCTGGAAAGCCGCCAGGGCCTGAAGATCGCCTGCCCGGAAGAGATTGCCTGGCGCAGCGGCTACATCAGCAGCGAGCAACTCGCGGCGCTTGCCAAGCCATTGGCCAAGAACGGCTACGGCCAGTACCTGAAGCGCCTGCTGCAAGAGGCGGGAGAGTGAGTGCGACATGCAAGTGATTGATACAAAGATTGCCGACGTCAAGATCATCGAGCCCAAGATTTTTGGTGATGCACGCGGTTTCTTCTATGAGAGCTTCAACCAGCAGGCTTTCGATGCGGCGGTGGGTGGGCACTACAATTTTGTGCAGGACAACCACAGCAAAAGCAGCCGTGGCGTGTTGCGCGGCCTGCACTACCAGTTACAGCAGGTACAGGGCAAGCTGGTACGGGTGACTCAAGGCTCCGTTCTGGATGTGGTGGTGGATATCCGCAAAAGCTCGCCAACCTTTGGCCAATGGGTGTCGGTAGAGTTGACGGAGGACAACAAACGTCAGCTGTGGGTGCCGCCGGGGCTGGCCCATGGATTTGTTGTATACAGCGAAACGGCAGAATTTCTCTATAAAACAACGGATTATTACGCGCCAGCGCACGAGCGCTGCATTGCATGGAATGATCCCGATCTGGCCATCGACTGGAATCTGGGTGATATCGTGCCGCAGCTGTCTGCCAAGGATCAGCAGGGCGTGGCCTTTGCCCGGGCTGAGGTTTTTGTCTGATCTTTGCAGTTCCTCCCAAATGTCTCCCATGCCTGCCTCCTACACTAGAGCGCCTATGGCATGGAGGGGCGGACCATTCGCCTGTGACAGGCCTTGAACAACGATAAGCATGACGACCAGCACTCTTCACGAGCCCACTTTTGCAACCGCCGCCGGCCAGGCTGATGCGGTGCGACCCCTGCTGGGCGAAATGCTGGTGCAGGCTGGCAAGCTCTCGCCGCGTGACCTAGAGCGAGCCTTGCAGGCGCAGCAGGAGATGGGCAGCCTCATCGGCCAGGTGCTGGTGCAACTGGGCCTGGTCTCAGAGATGGATCTGATGCAGACGCTGGCGCGCCAGCTGCAGATTCCCTTCACGCTCGGCGCGGACTTTCCGCCGGAATCCATCGAGGTGCCGGGCCTGCTGCCGGAGTTTCAGCATACCCAGCACGTGTTTCCTCTGAAACTGGAAAACGGCGTGCTGGATGTGGCCATGACGGCACCACAGGATCCGTTTGTCATCAAGGCGTTGCAGATGTCGACCGGGTTGGTGATCCAGCCCCATCTGGCGCTGGAAGCCGATATTGAAAAGGCATTGCAGGAGCCCGAGCCCGAAGTGGCCGAGGAGGACGATGACGGCCTGTTCGGCGACGGCGCGGATGTCGGCGATTTTGTCGAGCACCTGAAGGATCTGGCGAGCGAGGCGCCGGTAATTCGCCTGGTCAACAGCATCATCGGCAAGGTGACGGACCTGCGGGCTTCCGACATTCACCTGGAGCCCTTTGATGATGGCCTGCATGTGCGTTACCGCGTGGACGGCGTGATCCACCCGGGTGAGTTGGTGCCCCCACGCCTGTCGGCCGCCGTGGGGTCGCGCGTCAAGCTGATGGCGCATCTGGACATTGCCGAACGCCGCCTGCCGCAGGATGGCCGTATCAAGACCCGCGTCAAGGGTCGCGAGCTGGATTTGCGTGTCTCGACCGTGCCCACCGTGCATGGCGAAAGCATCGTGATGCGTGTGCTCGACCGCGCCAGCGTGCGCCTGCAGCTCGAAACCATGGGTTTTGCCAAGGACACCTTGGCCAAGTTCAACGATCTGCTGGCCCGCCCGCATGGCATCCTGCTGGTCACGGGGCCCACGGGCTCGGGCAAGACCACCACGTTGTATGCCGCCTTGTCCAAGATCGATGCCGAAGCCAACAAGATCATCACCGTGGAAGACCCGGTGGAGTACCAGCTCGAAGGCATCAACCAGATCCAGGTGCATTCGCAGATCAACCTGACCTTTGCCAACGCACTGCGCTCCATTCTGCGCCAGGATCCGGACATCATCATGATCGGTGAAATGCGTGACGGTGAAACCGCGCAGATTGCCGTGCAGTCCGCGCTGACCGGTCACCTGGTGCTGTCCACCCTGCACACCAATACTGCGGCGGGTGCCATCACCCGTATGCAAGACATGGGGGTGGAGAGCTACCTGATCACCTCTTCCGTCAACGGTGTGCTGGCGCAGCGCCTGGTGCGTACCCTGTGCAGCAACTGCAAGGAAGAATACGAGCCCGGCGAAGAAGTGCGCCAGCGATCCGGATTGGCGCGTTTCAGCCAGACTGGCCAGCCCATTTATCGCGCCGTTGGCTGCAACGTCTGCCGCCATACGGGCTACAAGGGGCGTACGGGCATTCACGAGCTGTTCGTGCTGGATGAGCCGATGCGAAACGCCATCAATGCGGGCAAGGATTCGAACGAGCTGTTTGCGCTGGCCTCCAAGGCCGGCATGCTCAGCCTGAATGAGGATGGCCTGCGCAAAGTGGCTGCAGGTATGACCACGCTGGACGAAATTGCCCGCGTCACCCAGGACCAGATCGATGGCTGATTTTGCCTGGCACGCCATCAGCGCCAGCGGCGAGCAAGTCCGCGGCACATTCCAGGCCTCCAGCGTGGCGGCGGTGCAAAAGCATTTGCGCGCGCAAAAGCTCACGCCGGTGCGCATTGTCGATGCGGCCGATGCGGCGGCCTTGATCCTTGCAGGCGGTAAGGCTGACAAGAAGGCCGAGGCCAGCAACGCCATCGTCAAAGCCAAGGCCACCAAGTCGCAGAAAGGTCCTGCCAAGGCGGCAGATGTGCTGGCGATGACCTCCGAGCTGTCCATCATGCTCAAAGCGGGTCTCGCACTCGACAATGCGCTGCGTGTGCTGATCGACATGGCCTACAAGGACAGCATGCGCGAGCTTCTGACCGGGGTGCTGGAAGCCGTCAAGGGCGGTGTTCCGCTGTCCAAGGCACTGATGCAGCACCAGGAGCTGTTTGGCGATTTCTACATCAACATGGTGCGCTCGGGCGAGGCCAGCGGCCAGATGTCGGCAGTGCTGGCCCGGCTGGTGGAACATCTGGAGCGCCAGCGTGCCCTGAAGGAAAGCGTCATCTCCGCCACCATCTACCCGATGATTCTGGTTGCGGTGGCCGTTCTGTCTCTGGTCGCCATGTTGGGCTTTGTCGTGCCGCAGTTCGAAAAGCTGTTCACTGACATGGGGGATGCACTGCCAACGCCGACCAAGATCGTGATGACGATCGGTCAGGCATTCCGCAAGAACGGCTGGGTGATTCTGATCGTGGTGGCGCTGGGCGTGTATGTGCTGCGCCGCTGGTTCCAGTCGCCCAAGGGGCGCATGTGGTGGCAGGGTGTTCTGTTGCGCATGCCGGTGCTGGGCCGCCTGGCGCTCAAGTACCAGCTGACCCTGTACTCCCGCTCGCTCGGTACTCTGCTGGGGAACGGCGTGCCGCTGCTGACGGCGCTGCACATTGCGACCGACACGGTCAGCAACCGCATCATCCAGACGGAGCTGGCCAAGATTCCGCCCATCGTCAAAGAGGGGGGAAAGATGGTGCAGGCCATGAACACGACGACCGTGTTCGAGCCTCTGGCCGTCAATCTGGTGCGGGTTGGCGAGGAAACGGGGCGGCTGGGCCAGATGATGCTGGAGCTGTCGAATATCTTGAACCGCGAGGTGGAAATCGGCATCAAACGCGCTCTGACCATGATTGAGCCGATTTTGATTCTGGTGCTGGGTATCCTGATCGCCTCGATCATTGTGTCGATCCTGATGGGCATTCTGTCCGTCAATGATCTGGCTGTCTAACGATTTGATTCAACAAGGAGTGCCTGCCATGAAGGCTTTATTTACCCAAAAACTGCAACGCAAAAGCCGCGGCTTTACGCTGATTGAACTGCTGGTCGTGCTGGCTATCCTGACCTTGCTGGCAGGCCTGGTCGGTCCCAAGGTGCTGAGCCAGTTGGGCGGCGCCAAGTCCAAGACTGCTGGTGTCCAGATTGCCGACCTGCAAAAGGCACTCGATATCTACAAACTGGACGTGGGTCGTTACCCCACCACGGAAGAAGGCCTGGAAGCCCTGGCCAAGCAGCCTGGCAATGTTCGCGGCTGGAATGGCCCCTATCTGACGGGCGGCGTGCCTTCCGATCCATGGGGCAATCCGTACCGCTATGGCTATGCGAACGGCAAGGTGGAATTGCTGTCTCTGGGCTCGGATGGCCAGCCTGGCGGCGAGGGCGAGGCCGCTGACATTCGCAACGCGCAGTAAGTACTAGCGCCTGACCGGACACCTCCGTGCCCATTCTTTCGCCATGGTTGCAACTTCCTGCGCGTGCTTCGGTGCGCAGAACATCGGCACATCGGGGATTTACCCTGATCGAGCTGATGGTGGTGTTCGCCATCATGGCTTTGGTGGTGGCCATGGCTCCGGTCGCCTATGACAGGCTCAAGGAAGGTGTGCAATACCGTGATACGGTGCGCAGTCTGATCACGCAACTGCGCTCCGCCAGATATGCGGCCGTCTCGGAAGGTGTGCCGGTGCGATTCACGGTGGATCTGAAAACCCGCGAATACGGCGTGCCCGGCGCTGTCAAGGAAATCCCGGAAAGCGTCGATCTGCGTACCATCGTCGCCGATCGGGAGTTTGTTCCGGGTGGCTCTGCCTCCATTGTGTTCCTGGCTTCCGGTGGATCGACCGGTGGTAGCGTGGAGATCGTGCGCAAGACGGGTACGGGCACACGGCTGCGTGTCGACTGGTTGTCGGGGCGCGTCACCCAGGAGCCGCTCCTGCAATGATGACGCGTGCCTTGTCCAACTCGGTCCATCGCCAGCGGCAGCGAGGGATGACCTTGCTCGAATTGCTTGTGGCCCTGGCCATCATGGCCATATCCCTTGGCATGATCTACCGTGCAACTGGCAGCAACGCGCGCAGCGTTGGGGACCTGGGGCACTACCAGTACGCGATACAGCTGGCCGAATCGTTGATGGACTCCCGGGATTCGGTGTATGAAAGTGGCTGGAACGAGTCTGGGGAAAGCAATGGTTTTCAATGGAGCATCCAAAGTGCCCCCTTCAAGACCGATGTGGGGGAGGCTCCCAATATTCCACCATTGCACGAAGTGCGCATTGTTGTCAGTTGGAGTGACGGCGACAAGCCCAAGAGTTTTGAGTTGAGCACTCTACGTGCCCAGCGTCGCCCGCCGGATCCGGCTGAAAGCGGTGGGGCGTCATGACCAAAGCGCGAAACTCCCTTGGCGTTGGCGGAAGCGTCAACAGCAACAGGCGCAACGCGTCGGGTGGATTTACCCTGGTGGAAATGCTGGTGGCGTTGTTGCTGCTATCGCTCATCATGTTGGGGCTTGCTGGTGCCATGGGCACGATGGGGCGAACGGAAACGAGTATCGACAACCGGCTCGACCGCATGGACGAAGCGCGCTCGAGTACAGATTTCCTGCGTTCCGTGCTTTCGCGCATTTCTGCAAAAAGGGTACAAGGTCTGCAAGAGCAGCGCATGGGGGAGGGGACCAAGCCGCAGTTCTTCTTCTCCGGCGCCGGACAGGTCATGACCTGGGTGGGGGTCATGCCGGCACGTTATGGTGTGGGCGGACGCTATCATTTTCGACTGGCCATGGGTGACTACCTGGGCGCTCCCGCCGTGGTTCTGAGCTATACCCCGTGGATTGATCAGCAGACCCAGCCCAACTGGGGGGCTGCAGAAAGCTACCCGGTGTTGCCGCATGCGACGGGGGTTTCCTTTCAGTACCTCAATGCGGCAGTTGATCCTCCACAATGGGGTAGCGACTGGGGCAGTCTGGATCAGCTCCCGCAAGCCGTGCAGATATCGATGGCCTCGGAGCAGGCAGTATTGCCTCCGCTCGTGGTGCAGATGAGAGTGATGCCCGCAGGAGATCCGCGCGGCGGTGGCGGCGGCGGTGCCTCGTTGGGAGGCAGTGCATCATGAGTTACGCAAGCAGGCACGCTTTTCAATGGCGTATCGCTGCACGCAGGCCCGGTGCGCAAGCTGGCATGGCGCTGATTGCGGTGTTGTGGCTGGTTGCCGCCCTGAGCCTGATGGTGACGGGGGTCAGCGGCGTCGTGCGACAAGAGACGCGAATGGTGGGTGTTGCCAAGGATCGCGTCTCGGCGCACGCCATGGGCGATGCGGCAGTCATGCTGGTGTTGCAGCAACTCGCGGCAGAGCGCAACCCGATCCGGCAATGGACCGATACCTCGGTGACCTACCAGGGGGCCGAAATTCCGGTGAACGTGATGCCCTTGAATGGCTTGATCAATATCAATGGTGCATCGCTGCCGCTGTTGACTGCATTGTTGACGATTGGCGGCGGAGTCCCCGAGGGAGCTGCGCAGGAGATTGCCATCGGCATTCTGGATCGGCGCGAGCGCTCCTCGTTGGAAGGGCGTCGGCCGGAACGTTTTGAAGCGATTGAGGATCTCATGCAGATCCCTGGAATCGATTATGACCTCTATGCTAGACTCGCGCCCCTGATCACAGCCTCCAATGCCGGTACGGGTGGATCGGGCGTCAATCCATTGGCGGCGCCGCCTGAAGTACTGCGCATTCTTGCAAACGGCAATGAGGGCATCGTCAACCAGATTACCTCCGCCCGCGCTTCTGGCGATACGACCGGTGTGGATACCTCCGGCCTCGACGGCAATCTGTCCCGCGCAGGAAGCGCTCAACGCCGCTACCGCGTGACGGCCAAGGTTCCCATGGCCGACGGTCGATTTTTTCTGGTGGATCGCAGCGTGTATTTTGGCTCTCGTACCCGTGATGGGTTGCCTTGGTACACGTTCGAAGCACGTCAGATGTTGCAGCCCGCGTCCTGATTCAAACAAAGAAACGGTATGGCACTTTCCACAGACTCGCGCTTTTTTGGACTGGATTTGAACCAGTTGAAAGCCGATGTATTCAAAACTTGGCAAAAGGCTCCGCAATGGCCGCCATTGAGCTGGCTGCGTCCAGAGCAGGCGCTGACGCTGGTGCCAACGCAAGGCGATCCATCCGTTGTTTGGGAGAGCGGCGCACCAGCGCCCGTCGGCAAACGCAGTCCCGAGTTCTGGGCTGTCGAAATCCCGGAAGGCATGGTGTTGCGCAAGACCTTGCAACTGCCTGCACTGGATCCGCAGGACTGTGCCAGCGCGGCACAGTTGGAGGTGCAAGCCATCAGCCCATTTTCGGCAGCAGATGTGCTCTGGGGATATGCGGAGCTCTCGCGAAGCAGCCAGGCGGTGCGTTTGCAACTGGTACTGGCATCCCGAACCCAGGTGGAGCCTTATATACAGAGCAAGATCTCTGAGCGCCAACTGACGCTGGCTGAAAACGCTGCGCCGCTGTTGCAGCCGGAGGTCTGGGTTTTTGCTCCGCAGCGGCAGCCGATTGTGATCCACGGGTTTGGCGAAGCCGCCCGTGCTGTTGCCGGCCGAAAGAAGCTGATGCTCAATGCCGCGGGCGTTGGAGTAGCAGGCCTGTTGTGTGCTGCCATTGCCATCACGCCGACGGCACAGCTGCGCCTGCGTGCGATCGAGGCAGTTCACGCCTATGAAGGCATGACTGTCAAAACGACGGACGTGGTGGGCAAGCGTGAACAATTGATGCAGAGCGCCGACAAGGTTGCAGGGCTATCGGAGCTGCTTTCCGAGCGCGTGGATAGTGTCAAGGTGCTGAGCATGCTGACCAAAGTGCTTCCTGATGACACGGCGTTGCAATCGGCGCGTGTTCAGGGCAACAAGGTCACGCTGGTGGGACTGACGGAAAACTCCTCGACACTCATGCAAAAGCTCAGCAACGAGGAAGGCGTCAAGGATGTTCGCGCGCCAAGCGCAGCAACCCGCCTGGCAGGTGCCAACCGGGAGTCGTTCACGATTGAGTTGACACTGGACAACAAGGTGTTTGGCCCTTCCCTCAAGGCGGAGGAGCTCCCGCCAGCAACCAGCCCCTCCGAGGCGAGTGAAGCCGGTGCACACCCGGCTGCACCGAGCCAGGAGGCAAGTGCAACGCCAGCGGTGCCGAATGCGGCTCCTGTACCTGCACAGACCCCTCCGGCCCAGTCTCCACCACCTGCCAACGCAAACCAACACAAGGGACCGACCCTTGGTGGATCAAAATCCGGGCCCAGCCTTGGGGGCTCCAAGCCGGCACAGTCGCGGGAGGAGCGCAAATGACAGATCACATCAAACCCAATCGCAAGGAATGGCTGATATTGCTGGGTACCGTGGTGTTGGCACTCACACCGTTGGTGGTTCTTGGTGGATATATCGCCAACAAGCACCACTGGGCCCAATCCAAGCTCGCGGAGCTGGAGCCGCGCTATGCACGTCTCAAAGGTCTGGATATGCAGCGCGAAGAAATTGACCAGGCTCTGGAGCGTGCATTGCGCATCCGCGCAGAGTATGTCTATCCATCCTCCCAGGATGTGGCCCAGACGGGCAATGCCGTGCAGCAAAAGTTGCGAGACTTGCTGACGCAGGCAGGCTTGACGGTGGTCAGCAGCCAGGTGTTGCAGGCCAAGGAAGAAAAGGGTTTTGATCGCATCCCGCTTACCGTGCGTGCGGAAGGCGAGTTGCTGGCCGTGGATAGTGCCCTGGCGGTGTTGGTCGAACAGTTTCCAGTGATGCTGCTTGGCGATGTGGAGGTCCGTAACCAGGGGAACCTGCAGATCATGAATGAAAAAATAGCGCCGCGGTTGACTCTGCAACTGAATCTGAGCGTACTGCGGGAGCGTACATGAAGCGCTATCTAGGCTGGGCGCTGGCCGCCCTCAACATTGTGTTGGCACTTGTGCTGGCTTGGTTATGGTTCAAGCCCAATGGGGAATTGCGAAATGCCCATTGGGAGGCTCCACGGGCACAGAAATCAAATTTTGACGATGTGGTTCCTCGTCTCGGCAAGCCTCAACCGATGGACCAAAGCCAATTTCTGGCCATGCTGGACCGCCCGCTCTTTTCGTCCACGCGGCGCCCACCTCCGCCGCCACCTCCACCTCCAGTCGAGGCGCCGCCTCCGCCGCCCGACTACTTGGCAGATGCCGTCTTGACGGGTGTGTACGTCAGCGAACAGGGCAAATCAGGCGGAATCATCATTCGCTTCCAGGGCAAAGACAAGTCCCTGCCATTGCGTGGTGTGCTGGACGGATGGACTCTGAACTCGGTGGCAGAGAACCGGGTGTATTTCACACGGAATGGCGTCACCAAGGAAATCACCTTGCAAAAGGCCAAGCTGCAGACCGGATATGGGCCGTCAGCCGAGACGCCCGAGGTGCCGAGAAGTGCCCCACCAGTACCAGGTGGTGACGGACAGGAGGCGAAGCCACAACGCAGAGGTCCAACCCTGGGGGGCTCTCGCTCCCCAGCCAGATCTTGACACAGGCCCAGACAGGCCGGCACCGACGTATTGATCGATTTTTGGGTTTTAAATTATGACGACTTCCACTTTGCGCCGCACCGCACTCTTCCTGGCACTTGGGCAAGCGCTCATATTGCAATCAGCGTATGCGCAGACTCCTGCAACCGGGACGGCCGCTACACCCGCCCTGGCAGGACAGGCTGGACAGGTGCCGGTGCTGCAAGCGCCAGGCATCCTGATCAACGGAAAGCAGGCTTCGGGAGGCGATGACGAGCAATCCACCGAGCCCCGCATCATGCGCGGCACCGACAAGGTGCTCAACATAGACAAATCGGAGCCCATTCCCAAGGGCGCGCCGGTGACGTTCCGCTTTGAAGAGGCCCCTGTGGCGGAGGTGGTGCGAACCATCCTGGGTGACATGCTGAAGCTGGATTTCGTCATGCATCCGCCCCTGCAGGGGACGGTCACATTGACAACCCGCAATGCCATTGATCCGGATACCGCAGTGTTTCTGCTGGAAGCTGCGTTGCAGGCCAATGGGCTGGCCATGGTGCGTGATGCGCGCGGTGTATACCAGGTGGGCAAGCCAGAGGTACTGCGTAGCCTGGTGGGTGCGGTGCGCGTGGCAGGCGCCCCTGGCTCGATGGCCCCAGGCTATGGCGTGATCGTCATTCCTCTTCAGTATATTGGCGCCAATGAAATGGCCAACATCCTGAAGCCGATCGCGCCACCTGAGGCGGTGGTCAAGGTGGACGCCGTTCGCAACGTCATCATCATGCAGGGAAACCGTACCCAGTCCGAAGGCTGGATGGAGATGGTGAAGACCTTCGACGTCGATCTGCTCAAGGGCATGTCGGTCGGCATTTATCCGCTCAAGCATGCATCCATAGAAGAGGTTTCTGCGGCCTTGCAAATGGTCAATAGTGGTGGGCAGGCAGCTGGGGCCGGCCAACAATCGATCAACGTCAGCGGCGGCGCTGCGGGGAATTCAGCCAGCGTTGTTGCGGGGCGGCGCCCTGGCCAGGCGGCATCTCCAACGGGTGCAGCCGGGGCGAACACTACGCAACTGAGCGGCAATGCCGCTGCTGCTGCGGCCTTGCTGTCCTCTTTGGGGGAGTCCAATCCACTGTATGGAGCGCTGCGCGTCCTGCCCATTCCACGATTGAATGCGCTCATGGTCATCACGCCGCGTGCGGCCTATCTGGATGAAGCGGAAAAGTGGATTCGCCGTCTGGATGTTCCCGGTTACGGGGGCAGCGAGCCAGAGTTGTACGTCTACCGTGTTCAAAACGGCAATGCAAAGTACCTGGCGCAGGTGCTGAATGGCATCTTTGGTGGGCAGCAGCCAGGCGCAGCGGGCAACATGACCTCTGGTGTTGCCCCTGGATTGAACAATAGCGTGAACCGCACGCCCGGATCTTTCAACAATCTGGGCACTTCTTCTGGCCTTGGGTTCAACAGCGGCAATCGGTTTGGCCTGAACCAGAATACCCAGCAGCAGGCGAATGCTCCTACCATCACGGCCACCGCAATTGGTGACATCCGTGTAGTGGCTGACGAATTCAACAACACCATTCTGGTCTGGAGCACCGGCTCTCAGTACCGCAAGATCGAGGCCTCGCTCAAGCGGCTTGACGTGGCTCCTATCCAGGTGTTGATCGAGGCGAGCATCATTGAAGTCACCTTGAATGACAACTTGCAATATGGTGTGGAATGGCTGTTCAAAAACCGCCATCTGGGGGGCTCGTCACGCGACTACACAGGCATTGGCAACTTTGGCGGATTGGCTGACTCCAATGCCGGCGCCAATAGTGGCGCGTTGGGGTCCACCGCTGCGCCTACCTTTACCTACTCTATCTTCAACGGCTCTAATATTGCGGCTCGCCTGAGCGCCGTTGCCGGCCAGGGGCAGGTCAAGATGCTTTCGAGTCCGTCGGTGATGGTGATGGACAACCATCCAGCCACTATTTCCGTTGGCGAGCAGATCCCGGTGAGAACTGCGGATTACATCAACAATACTGGCAGCAACTACATCACGCAAAATTACCAGCTGAAGGACACCGGCGTGATTCTGAATGTCACGCCTTCCGTCAACTCCGGCAATATGGTCAGCTTGCAGATTGATCAGTCCGTCATCGACAGCGCAGGTATTGATGCAGCCTCCAACCAAACCAAGTTCTCGAACCGGCAACTCACGAGCAAGCTGGCCGTGCGATCCGGCGAATCAATCGTGATGGGTGGACTCATCAAGGACCGAGCGGAAGATTCCGACAGCGGCGTTCCACTGCTCAAGGACATTCCAATCATTGGAAAAGCATTCAGCAGTACCAAAAAGAGCACGGCCCGCACGGAACTATTGCTGGTCATGACGCCTCGTGTAGTGCGTACGGATGTAGACGTGCGGGAAGTCAGCGAAGAGTTGCGTGACCGCCTGCGCGGTTTGAATGATGATGATTTGCTCGGTAGCCTCAAAAAGGCGGAGCCTCGGCGTCCGGCTTCCACGGTTCAGCCACTGGTGACTCAGTAAATCAATCAGCTAATTCATTTTATGAAAGAAATTGTAATGAAGACTTGGTTCCCCAAAAAAGGCGTAGTGCGTGCTGGCGCCATGATCATGGCTGCACTGTCGTTGACTGCATGTGCCACCATGGACTCCGGCACGCCCGAGCAAATTGTCACCAAACGCGCGCAGGCCTACTGGGATGCGCGACTGAAGGGCGATGCCTCTGCGACGTATGGGTTTGCCAATGATGCTTTCAAGCAGGCCGTGGACGAAGACAAGTTCAAGCGCGGCCACATGGCTACTTTTGCGGTTGGTGCCGAAGTGCAAAAGGTGGAGTGCGATGCGCAAAAATGCGACGTCGGTATCAATTTAAAGGTCAATCCACCGCTGCCTGGCAAAAAGATCGGTACCATTGATATGTATTCGAAGCAAACTTGGTTGCTCGAAGACGGTCAGTGGAAGCTGTACCTTGAGCCTTGAGACAGGCTCTGCATGGCAAGTTGGTTCAGGATTGTTGTAATTAGTCTACAGCCACCCCCAAAAAACAGCGAACTTGCTTTGCATCTGGTCGGAGCGCTATGCTATTATTTCTTAGCGTAAACAATCGTGGTAGTTGCGCTGACTAACTTTTTTTAACTGGAGTGTGTTTATGAAGAAAAATGTTCTGGCCCTGAGCATTGCTGCCATGATTGGCGGCTTTGCTGGCTCCGCTTCTGCTGCTATGACGGCTGCTAACGCAACCGCATTCGAGCAGAACGACGGTGGCGCAGGTCACATTTTGGTGGTGCCTTACTTCACCACGCAAAACAACAACATGTCTGTGATTCACGTGGTGAACACCGACACGCAGAACGGCAAGGCTGTGAAGGTTCGCTTCCGCGGCGCTGCTAACTCTGACGATATCTTGGACTTTACCGTGTTCCTGTCGCCATTCGACGTGTGGACCGGTTCCGTTCAAGCTGATGCCAACGGTTCGTACTTCATGACGGCTGATACCAGCTGCATGTACCCAGACATCCGTGGTCAAAAGCAGTCGTTCATTCAAGACCGTCTGGATGACAGCTGGTCTGCTGAAAAGCGTGTGAACAACACCAAGGAAGGTTACATTGAAATCCTGAACATGGCTGACGTGAAGCCTGCTTCGGATCTGTTCAAGACCATCAAGCACAGCGCTGGCAAGCCAACTTGCGCAGAAACCGTTCTGTCGCAAACCCTGTCCATCAACCCAGAAACCCTGGCTGCTGCTGAAGCACTGGGCTATGACACTCCTTCGGGCGGTCTGACTGGTGACTGGTACATCCTGAACGTGAACCAAACCACCACGTTCTCGGGTGCTGCTACCGCCATCAAGGCAGTGGACGCTGCTGGTGCTAACGCACGTGGTAACTTCGTTGCCTTCCCTCAGGACAGCAACTCGCCAGCTGTTAGCGATACCGACAAGTACACGGCTGATCCACTGCTGATCTCGAGCGCTGTGGACAAGGGTGGTGTGAATCGTCCTAAGCTCATCCAGATCGCTAACTACGACCTGCCTGACCTGTCGACTCCATACCTGACCAGCAACGTTGGTGTTCCAGCTAGCCAAGCTTCGAGCCTGACCGCTGCCGTGGCAAACAATGGCGTGTCCAACCAGTTCGCAAACGATACCCTCATCGATGCGAAGACTGACTGGGTGCTGTCCATGCCTCTGCGTCGTTACAGCGTTGGTGCAAACTACGCTGCAGACAAGACCACGGACAACGCTTACCAAGTGTTCAACCCAGCAGTGGTGAACCCAGCTACGAACCAGCCTTTCTTCGCTGGCAGCTTCACCTCTGTTGACGCTGATGGCAACATCTGCGTGGACACCGCAAGCAACACGTTCTACGACCGTGAAGAATCGTCGAAGACCGATGGCGCAGTGGTGTCTCCAGGTACCGCCAAGAAGATCCGTCTGTGCGGTGAAGTGAACGTGCTGGCATTCAAGGATCCAGGTACTTCGGTTCTGGGTGCTACGGTTGCTCGTCAAACTGCTACCGTGAACTACGAAAACGGCTGGGGCAAGGTTAACTACGGTGCTAACCGTGCATTCCCAGTGGTTGGCTCCTCGTTCATCAAGCTGATGAACAGCGGTGGCGCTGCTAACGGCTTCAGCGGTACCTACGGTATCACCTGGCCTCACCGTTTCTCTAAGTAATTTGCCCAGCAGGTCGTAAGACCTGTTAGGTAAGTGCTTAGGAAACTAGCCAAAGGGCAGAGAGCAATCTCTGCCCTTTTTTGTTTTCTCTTTGTTTCCAGCCGCTATGAGGGTAATGCCGTGGCGGTTGGCACTTTTTTGCTATCCTTGCAGTTTTGGCAGAAGGACAAGGCTCATGCGTAATTGGTTGAAGTCGGTAGGTATGGTTGTGGCATTGGGAGGCATGAGTGTTGCGGCCGTTGCCCAGGGCAGCAGCAACGCCGTATTGTTGCAAGGACCATCCACTGCGGTGTATGAAAGCGATGTGCTCAATGATGCCAAGCGCATGCCGGAAGAGATGCGAAGCAGCTTTTTGGCCAAGCCTGAAAGCGTAGCGCAGATGGTGGAGGCGCTGTATGTGCGCAGAGCGATTGCGGAAACCGCTCGCTCCAGTGGCTTGGCAGAGCAGCCGGAAATCGCCGCCGCGATCAAAATTGCGACCGACAAGGTGCTGTCGGATGCCTATCTGCAAAAGTTCAACGCCGAACACAAGCCTGATACCAAGCTGGCGGAGGCGCAGGCGAAAGCGGCGTATGCAGCCAAGAAGGAAACTTTCAAGGCTCCGGAGCAGGTGCATATTGCACATATTCTGGTGATGAACAAGGATGACGATGCAGAAGCCAAGGCCAAGGCCGAAAAGCTGCTGGCGGAGGCGCAGGCAGGCGCGGATTTTGCGCAATTGGCCAAGGACAATTCATCCGATGCTTCAAGTGCCGTCAAGGGCGGGGACCTGGGCATGGTTTCGCGTGGCAGAATGGTGCCTGAATTCGAGACTGCAGCCTTTGCTCTGGACAAGCCCAACCAGTTGAGCCCGGTCATCAAGAGTCAGTTCGGCTACCACATCATCAAGCTGTTCGAGAAGAAGCCCGCTCGCACCATGTCCTTTGACGAAGTGCGCCCGGATCTGGAGAAGCAGTATGTGCAGCAGTCCCTGCAGACCGCGCGCCAGGCCGAGGTGGAAAAAGTGCTGAAGGCCGCTACTTGGGACAAGGCCAACATGGAGGCATTTTCTGCCCGTTTTGCCAACAAGAAATAAGCTGCGCTCTTCGCTGAGCCGGTACGGATTTCGATCCCAGTGAGAAGGAGAGGGCTTGGCCTTCTCCTTTTTTGTATACCGGCTCCGGCCACACGGAAGGGCCTTGGAAACCATATGCGTTCGCTTTTGCAGAATATTCGTGAGTTGGTCGCCAGCCGCCAGTTGATTGGTGTGATGACGCGGCGAGAGGTTGCGGCCCGCCACGCGGGAACAGCTCTTGGGGTTCTGTGGCCCTATCTGCAGCCGCTGCTGTCGGTGGCTGCCTATTACCTGGTATTTGACATCGTGTTCTCCATGCGTCTTGGCGATGGAGCCAAAACCCATGCCGTGGGAACATTCCTGATTGTCGGGGCTTTGCCCTGGATGGCCTTTTGCGATGCTGTGGCGCGTGGAATGGGCAGCCTTCTGGAGGCGGGTGCCATGCTGCAGAAGAATCCGTTGCCACCGGTTCTCTTTCCTGTGCGGTCGGTGCTGGCCAGTTCCATCATCTTCGGGCCATTGATGCTGCTGGTCGCGCTTTGCTATACGCCGCTGCACCACATGCAGTGGGGTGTGCTGGCCCTGCTGCCGCTGATGGCAATGCAGTTGCTGATGACGGTGCTGCTCGCCTACGCCCTGGCGATTTTTGCTGCAGCCTTGCGCGATACCGTGCAGGTGGTGGGTTTTGCGCTGTCGGTAGGCATCTATCTGACACCGATTCTGTTTCCCGTTTCCATGTTCCCAGCGCAGTGGCGCTGGCTGTTGTGGCTCAATCCCATGGCTTCATACGTGCAAGGGTACCAGTCGATCCTGCTGCAGGGCCAATGGCCGGATTGGCCTGTATGGCTGGGCGGGCTGGTATGGATCGTGCTCCTTGCCGTGGTCGTGAATCTGCTGGTGCGCAGAAGCCGGGATCAGCTGGTGGATTGGTTATGACAACAAAAGAGACGACAGCCCAGCCTGTACTGGTGATCAAGAACCTGGGCAAGGAATACAAGCTCTATGACTCGCCTCGGCAGCGCGTGAAGGCATTGCTGACGGGGCGGGCCACCCATCGCAGCCACTGGGCTCTGCGCGATGTGAGCTTTACTTTGCAGCGTGGCCAATGCATTGGCGTGATTGGCGACAATGGCGCAGGCAAGAGCTCGCTGCTGAAGCTGCTTGCCGGCACGATGCAACCCTCTACCGGCACCATTGAGCGCACAGGGCGGATTACCGCGATTCTGGAGCTGGGTGCGGGGTTTCATGGCGATTTCACCGGGCGTGAGAATCTGTACTTTGCCGGCAGCTTGATTGGCATCAATCAGCAAGAGATGCGCCAACTGGAGCCGGAGATCATCGCTTTCTCCGAGCTGCACGATGCCATCGACCGGCCGGTGAAGACCTATTCCTCCGGGATGAATGTGCGCCTCGCGTTCGCACTGGTGACCGCCGTGCAGCCGGATGTGCTGATTGTCGACGAGGCGCTGGCCGTGGGTGACCAGAGCTTTCAGAAAAAGTGCATCGAGCGGATTCTCGACTTCCGCAAGAAGGGATGCACGATCCTGTTCTGTTCCCACAGCCCCTACCATATCCGCCATCTGTGCGATGCTGCCCTGTGGCTGGAAAAGGGCCAGGTGCAGATGTTCGGAGAAACCGAGGCGGCACTTGCTGCCTACGATGTGCGCACCCGACAGCTAAAGGAAGAAAAGGACCGGCTGCAATGGGGTGACGATGCGCCCGCAGGCGTTGCAGATCTTGGCTTGCCGCCCATGGACCAGACTGCCGAGCTGGCGGATACGGCCATCCCCGAGGGCTCCGTCAAGGAGGCAGAGCCTTACGTCGTTCGGCGGCCCAATGCACCGCAGGCAGAAGAAACAGGCAATGCCTGCCTCTTGTCCGTCGAGATCGCCAACCTGAGCGGCGATCAGCCTCCGGTGCTGCAGGGCAATGACCTGGTTGTCACCATCCGTGCGCGTGGCAACGGGGCGGAGTGTCCCCACATCGGGTTCATGATCGAGCAGAACAAGGGCGTGGGCATTGCCTGCCTGGCTACCCATGAAGACGGCGCGCTGCCGGTGCTGCAGCCTGATGGCACCTGGCAATCGGTCCTCACCTTCCCCGATCTGCCGCTGCACAGTGGCGACTATGTGGTGAGCGCGTTCCTGTTCGACGGGTCTGGTCTCGCCGTGTATGACCAATGGTTCCAGTACACGGTGTTTCGCTTCATCTACCCCAAGCCGCTTCCCGGACTGGTACGATTGCCGCACGAATGGCGCTGATGCTTCAGATAAGAATGGCCACTGGCATCCACCCAGCATGCGCCTGATGCTATAAAAATCATAGATATGACGACCACCACATCCCCCTCTGCCAGCACCGGGCAGCACCTGCTGGAGCAAGCCCGGCAATTGCTGGCGGCTGGCGATCCCGTAGCGGCTTCGCCTCTGCTGCTGAGCGCGCGGGCCGAAAATGACACCATGCTTGCAGCGCATGCGCTGATCGAGCAGCATGGTCTGAGCGGCTCGTTCCGCAACATGACGGGCCTGGACTGCACCATTTCGGGTTCGGACGATATCTTCGGCTTCTTTGCCGGACACCCGAGCAGCATCAACCCGCTGCGCGATTACTTTGCCGACGGTTGGCGCACCCTGGCCGAGCTGATGACCGTGATGGAGCGTGTGGGCCAACCCCTGGTGCAAAGCCAGCACTTTCTGGAGTTTGCGAGTGGCCACGGCCGTTTTACCCGCCACCTGGTCAAGCTGCTGGGGGCCGACAAGGTGACGGTATCTGATGTGGTGCCGGATGCCGTGGAGTTTGCAACCCGCACCTTTGGCGTAGACGGCTTTCTGTCTGCCAGCGTTCCCGAAGACCTCGCGGCTCCGCGCAGCTACGACACGGTGTTCGTCCTCTCGCTGTTCAGCCATCTGCCACGCAGCACCTGGGCGCGCTGGCTGAAGGCCTTGTACGAGGTCGTCGCCCCCGGCGGCGTGCTGGTGTTCAGCACCCACGGCATCAAGGCCGCCAATTTTGACCGCGTGCCTCTCGATGACGAGGGCTTTTTCTTTGCACCGTCCAGCGAATCGCATGCGATCGATGCCAACGAATACGGCACCGCCTTCACGACCGAGGCCTTTGTGCGCGCCCGCATTGCAGAGACCGTGGGCGCCGACAAGCTCGAATACTTCGCACCCGTGCAGTTCTGGAACCACCAGGACGTGTACGTGCTGCGCAAACCGCTATGAACCGCGGAAGCCGCATGCGCCGGCTGGCCCAGCTGCACGAGCGGCGGTTTGGCCTGCCTGCCTACAACGATGGCCTCATCACCGATGAATGGTTTCGTTCCCACTTCCACTATGCGGCCGATGTGGTGCAGCAGTGGCTGGGGGGCGTGCTGGATCTGAGAACTTCTCGGCTGCTGCAGTTTGGCTGCGGAGACGGTATCACCGATCTCGCGCTGGTGCTTCGGCACGGTGCCGATGCCATTCATGGCATTGATGTGAGGCAGGAATACACCAAGCTGCCGCGCATTGCGCATGAGCAGTTGGGCATGCAAGCCATCCCCAAGGCACTGAGCTTTCAGACCATCGCGCCTGGCGCGCCGCTGGCCGGGCAGGCGCCCCTGTACGACGGCATCATGAGCTGGTCCACATTCGAGCACGTGCAGCGCGACCAGCTGCTGCCCATCCTGAAGGATCTGCGTGCCTGCCTCAAGCCCGGCGGCTACTTCTTCCTGCAGATCGAGCCGCTGTTTTACTCGGCCTATGGCTCGCACCTGCGCCGCTATGACGAAATCCCCTGGCACCACCTGCAGGTGGATGAAGAGGTGCTGTGGCAGGTGATTGACGCCTATGACGGCCAGCTCAGCCCGGATGAAGTTGATTTTGGTTTTGCCGATTTTGGCCCGGCCGGCTACAAGCGCTTCGTGTTCAAGGAATACCAGGAGCTCAACCGCCTGACGGCCGATGAGCTGGTGGCGATTGCGGTGGATGCCGGTTTTGGCGTGGCGCGTGAGGAGCGCCGCCACTATGAGCCAGCTCCGGTGCCGGAGGCGCTGCTGCAGCACTACCCGCGCGAAGTTCTGACCAACAACGAAATCTTCCTGCTGCTGCAAAGGCCCGTTTGAGCCAGTTTTTCAGTGATTTTGATAGCTATCGGCGCTTACTCCGTATGGATAAGCGCCGATTTCTATTCAGATCAACGATTTTCAGGTCGCTTCAGCGGTGGATGTTGATTCGCTCAAGCTGTAGCCCAGATGCTGCATGCGCTGGCCCAGGCCGCTGCGGTTGAAGAGGCGGCGGTTGATCGATGGCTCGCAGCGCATGGGTGTGCGTACCAGCCAGCAGGTATGGCGCACCTCGAACGCGGGATGGTGGTAGGGGTCGCCCGCATCGAGAAAATCGCGCCAGCGGCTGGCGAACAGGGCCGAGTCCTCGGGGTGGGGATCGTAGCCCTCGGCCTTGCCACGGGTGATGGATTCATGGTGGATCAGCGTGGCCTGCGGGCAGTAGAGCACGCGCCAGCCCAGCTGCAGGGTGCGCAGGCACAGGTCCACGTCGCCAAAGCCCACTGCCAGCTTTTCATCGTAGCCGTCAATGGCATCGAAGGCTTCCTTGCGCATCAGCAGGCAGGCTGCGGTAACGGCCGAGACCTCGTGCGTGCAGACCAGGCGGCCCATGAAGGCGATGTCCACGCGGTCCGGCGGCAGCTTGAGGAACTTGCCGTAGTGCTCGGCAATGCCGAAAGCGCCCACGCAGACGCCTGCGTGCTGGATGGAAGTGCGGTCGGGGTAGAGAAGCTGGGCGCCCACCATGCCTACGCTCGGATCCTGGCACTGGGACAGCATCTGCTCCAGCCAGCCTTCATGCAGGGCTTCGATATCGTTGTTGCAAAACAGGTAGTGCGTATAGCTGCGCGTGAGCTGGTGCACCGCCCAGTTGTTGATCGCCGAGAAGTTGAACGACCCTTTGTAGCGCAGCACCGTGGCCGTGCCGTCCTGGGCGAGCTGTGCAAAGTAGTCAAGGCTGGCCGCGTCGGTCGATTCGTGATCGATGACGATCAGGTCATACTGCGCCTGCTTGACGGTGGTGCGGATGCTGTCCACGCACTGGCGCACCAGATGGCCGTAGTTCTTGGTGGGAATGATGATGGCAACGCGCTGGTCTGCAGCAATCCGGTGGCGGGTTTCGAAGAAATTGAACGACACGCCGGGAACCGAGGTAGCCTGCTGGCCGGTGCGGTCCAGGTGGCGCTGCAGCACGGCGGTGGAGGTGGTCATCACCTGCGCCATCTTTTCATGCCCGGCAGACCCGGTGTGGGTGCGCCACTGGTACAGGATTTCGGGGATGTGGGCGATGCGGCTGGCGGCTTCGCTCACGCGCAGGATCAGATCATAATCCTGCGAAATCGTCAGGGCTTCGTCAAAGCCGCCCAACTGGCGCAGCAAGGCGGTACGAAAGCCCACCATGTGCACGATATAGGGGTGGCTGCGCAGGTATTCGGGCGAAAAGGCCGGGCGGTGAAAGTACTGCAGCACCTGGCTGCCATCGGGGCTGACCAGTACTTCGTCCGAATACAGCATGTCCGGATCGTCTGCCAGCACGCACTGCGCCACCCGGTAGATGGCCTGGGGCTGGAGCAGGTCGTCATGGTCGAGCAGCACGACGAATGGCGAGCTGGCCAGCGCCAGCGCCTGGTTGGTGGCGTGCGAGACGCCGCGGTTGGTCTCTCCCAGGTGCAGCTTGATGCGCGGCTCCTGCGTGGCCAGCTCCTGCAGCATCTGGCGCACATGCGGCTTGGGCGATGCGTCATCGGCAATGCACAGCTCCCAGTGCGGGTAGATCTGGCTGCGCACCGATTCCACCATCGCAGTCAGCATGGCGGGATCGGTGTTGTAGGTGGGCACCAGGATGGAGATGGTGACCGGCTGCGCCATGGCCGCAACCTCGGCGCGCAGCACGGGCAGCACGTCTTCGTTCAGTCGCTGCTGGTAATCCTGCCAGGCGTCGGTGGGTGCCACGGGGACGGTGGGCGCATCCGGGTGGCCCAGCGACAGCAGTTGGTGCTTGAGCATCTGCGTGCCGCCAGCGCGCCAGGCGCGCCACAGCTTGCGGCTATTGCTGCCCAACTGGCGTGGATCGGCGGCCAGCAGGTACAGGCTGCGGCCAAGTTGGCGCAGCTTGTGGGGCAGCCTGCGCAAGGTGGAAAGTGGAGAAGACAAGATGATTGCTCTTTATTTTATAGCTAACGGCGCTTTATACGTCAGCGCCAGAGGCATATTTTATTGAAAATCAAGGGGCTGCAATACCTGTCAGGTAATCGTGCGGGTAGCTCCAGGGCTGCAGGCGTGGGCCCAAGAGTTCGGCAGGCGCAGCGGGCGCAGGCAATGGCGGCGTTCCTTGCACGAAGTGGCGTTCGCGGATGCTCTGGAACAGGGCCAGCCATTCGTCGGCCGAAGTGCTCCAGGGCTGCACCCAGGTCCAGGGGCGGTTGGCCAGGCGCTCGGGGAAGGCGCCGATGTCGGGGGCGATCACCGGTACGCCCGCTTGCAGGCAGGCGCTCAGGGTGTAGCTGTAGGTTTCGGGCCAGAGGGCGGGGAACCAGACCACATCGGGCTGCAGGCGCGCCAGCAGCGCGGGCAGGTCGGCATCGTCGTACGGGCCGTGGATGGTGAGGCTTGCCTGCGGCTGCGTGCGCATGCGGCGGTGCGGATAGCCCAGCAGGTGCAGCTCCACCGGCGCGTTTGCGCGTGCGGCTGCCAGCGCCACGGCTTCCATCACATCGCCGCCCTTGGCGAGGCTGACGCCGCCCAGGATGAAGACGCGCAGATGGCTGTGTGCGGCCAGCGGCTTGCCCTGTGGCACGGGCAGCGCGGCCGGGTCGGCAATGTCGTGGTGGGTGACGTAGCGCACGGGCGCGTCGGGAAAGTACTGCAACATGCGTTCTGCGGCGTCGCGGGTGGGTGCCAGAACATAGCGTGCCTGGTTGAGGAACAGGCGGTGGCGCATGCGCCAGGCGTCGATGTACTCGCCCGTCGGCGCGGGGTGCTCGCCCGAGCATTGCGGACACTGCGCCACGCCCAGCGCGGCATAGCGTGCGTTGTGCGTAGGCATCATCAGGTTGATCTGCGGGCAGATGGCGTAGTAGTCGTGGGCGGTAAAGTCGTAGCGAACGCCCAGCAGCTGCGGCAGGCGCATGATTTCAAGATTGAGCCCCATCAAGTGGTGGAAGTGGACATGGCGCACGCCCAGCTCGCGCAGCAGCGCCACCACTTCCTGCGACTGGGTGGGCCAGTGGAACTCCTCGTCATAGCCCTCGGCGGCATCCAGCCACTGCAGGCGGATGTAGTTGTCTTCGAGCGGCGTCAAGGCCAGCGAGACGGCCTGCTCGCGCAGGCTGTGCGCCAGTTCGTGCACATGGCGCAAGGTGCCGCCACCTGCGTTGTGCAGCACCATCAGAATGCGGGGCAGCGGGTGCTGGCGCAGGCGGGCCTTGTCGATGGCATTGCGCGCAGCCTGGGCGGGGTTGGCTTTGAGGTGCGCCTGCACCTGCGCGTCGTATTCGGGATGCAACTGCAGCAGCGTCTGGTAAGCGGCCTGCTCGCGGGGCGTCTTGCTTTCGCCAAAGCTGACTCCGCCGGTGTGCAGGACGAAGGTGTCCAGCGCCAGCAGGTGGCGCCAGCCCAGATGGTGGGCGCGCATGCAGAAATCGTTCTCTTCGCCGTAGCCCTTGCCGAAGTGCTCGACATCGAACAGACCGGTCTGCGTGAGGCAGTCGCGCCGGATGTACATGCAAAAGCCCACGCCGGTCGGAATATCGACAGTGCGGCCTGCATTGGCCGCAGCACTGAGGTGGTTGAGGCGCACCAGGTCGGCGTCTGCAGGCAGGGCGTTCTTCTCGCAGAAACGGGGGTAGCTGCAGATCGTGGCGTTGTTGGACAGTGGCGTGACGCTGCCGATGGCAGGCTGGCTGTAGGCTGCGGTACGCAGGCGGTCCAGCCACTCATGGGACACCTCGGTGTCGCTGTTGAGCAGTACGACGTCATGGTCGGGGTGCAGCGCCATGCCTCGGTTGACTGTGGCCACGAAGCCGAGATTGCTGTCGTTTTCGAGCAGGGTGACGCGGCTGTCCTGCGCCGCCAGCGCACGCAGCCACTCGCTCAAGGAGGGTTCGGGGCTGGCGTCGTTGATGACGATCAACTGGCAATTGGTTTGCGTGGCTGCCTGCAGCACCGATTGCAGGCAGCGTTGGGTGTCCGCAAGTCCCCGGTAGACGGGAACGATGATGTCCACAGCGCTGGCTGGCTGGCTGGCCTCTGCCGCAACAGGGCGTGCCGCGTCGGGCAGCAGGGCTTCAGGCGCCAATTCCGGTACTGGTTTGGCCACAGTGACTGTCTTGGTCTCGGCTTCGGTCTTGGCTTGCACTGCGTCGCCAGCGACCACCTCATCAGCCTGAACAGCAGGAGCGGCTGCCGCGGGAATGGACACGACGGCTGCCGGAGGCGGCGTTCTGCCGCGCAGCCTTGCCTTGGCGCGGGCGAGTTTCTGGCCAATGCGATAGGCCTCGGAGCCTTCAATATTGTTCAGGTGCGTCTGCAGGTTGCCAATGTGGGTCTGCTGCGCCTGAATGTGCTCCTGCTGCTGCCCGATGCTCGCTTCCAGGTTGTGTCGCTGGTCCTGGATATGGGCCTGCAGCTCGCGCATGTGTTCGTGCGCCCTGCCTTCGGCGTGCTGGGCGCGAATCACCTCCGTATCGGCGTGGCGCAGTCGGGTTTCCAACTGCTGCGCGCTGTCTGCCAGCACGGCGTAGTCGGCAGACATGGGCCAGCCTACGGTCACTTCCAGCACGGCGCCTTCGGTTTGCAGGCATTGGCGCAGCACATCGGCTGGGATCGGCAGGCGCAGGTAAGGGTCGTCGCCAGTCAACAGGGCAAGGGCAGAGCCTGGAGCGCTCGCTGGCGCGGGCTGCCAGACCATTTCGCTGTGCGGGGCCTGGGCGAGGCTCTGGTCGCCAGCGCCAAGCCAACGCCAGCGCAGGTCAGCACTGGCGTCGAACAAGCGGATATCGTGGATGTGCAGAAAACCCGGGCGGTCTGCCGGATCCCAGCGCAGGGTGGGCGTGGGCGCGTCGTACCGGGGCAGCGTGAAGCGAATGCTTTGCTGCAGCTTGCCGATATGGCCCTTTTGAATGAGCTTGCGGTCTTCGCTGTAGCCATCCGCATCGGCCCAGTACAGGTTGGTGGTAAAGCTCGCTTGCGCTGCGTTGTTCTGGTTGCCAATGGCCAGCAGTGCATGCGACTGGGCGGCGGCGGGGTCGCCTGCAGGGCGTACGCTGGCGACAAACTGGTAGGCCAGTGCATCGGGCTGCGAGAGCAGGTAGTGCATGACTGCCGGTGGCAGGCCGTCGGCGGTGGTGCGTGCGAACTCCGATTCATCGAGTGGGCGGTCGATGGTTTCCAGCGACTCCACGCACCATTGCCCGGCATTGAGCAGGCGCAGCAGCGACTGGCGGGTGAAAAACCGCAGGTGCGTGGCATCCAGCAGCCCTTCCTCGCGGTAGCGCAACTCGCCCTGCATGAGTTCCATCACCAGGCCGCAGTACCCGGCATTGGGGATCGAGACCAGAATCTGGCCGTCTTCTGCCAGCAACGCACGGCAATCGGCCAGAATCTGCTCGGGGTGGCGCAGGTGCTCCAGAACGTCCGCGCAGACGATATAGTCGTACTGGCGCAGCAGGAAAGCCTCTGCAAGATTGATTTGTTCCAAATCCGCCACAGCGACATCGCGATAATGGGGCCTGGCCAGCTCAGCCTCTTCTGCGCTGAAGGTCACGCCGTCGACAGTGCAGCCCAGACGCTGGTGCAGGTGCTGGCCCAGCACACCCGGGCCGCAGCCCAGATCGAGCACACGTGAGCCCGGACGTATTTTGCCGGCCAGCACAGACAGCGAGGTTCGCTCCTGCGGGTCGATGTGGCGTGTGTAGACGTGGTGTTCGCGGGTCATGGATAGGAAATGGCTGGAAATTCTGCCGAAGTAGGCCTGCCAGGCAGGTAGGGATGAATGACTGACAAGAAAAATCGAGTGGCAATTCTATTGTCTACATTCAATGGCGAGCAGTTTCTGTCAGCGCAACTGGATTCACTGCTGGTGCAAACCCATGCAGCGTGCGATCTCTGGGTGCGCGACGATGGCTCGTCGGATGCGACGCTTGCCATTGTCCACCGATATGCAGCGGCACACCCCAACATCCGTGTGACTGCGGGCGCCAATCTTGGTTTTGTCGGTAGTTTTCATGAGTTGTTGCAAATTGCAGGCAATGGCTACGATTTTTATTTCTTTTGCGACCAGGACGATGTCTGGCTTCCGGGCAAGGTCGCCAGTGCCGTGGCCTTGCTTGCGCCGCAGACCGGCGCCGCGCTGTACTGCTCACGCACCCAGTACACCGATATGGCGCTGGAGGCGATCGGCCCGTCGCCAGACTATCCGGCTGACAAGATTGGCTGGGGCAACGCCCTGGTGCAGAACATCGCCACAGGCTGCACCGTAGCACTGAATGCCTCTGCACGCCAGTTGGTGCTCTCGTCGCTGCCCCGGTATTGTCTGGCGCATGACTGGTGGGCCTATCTCGTCGTATCTGCCTTTGGCACGGTGGTATTCGATACGCAAAGCCATATTCTTTACCGTCAGCATGGGCGCAATACCATTGGAATGCAGCAGCAGGGCCTGCTGGGCCAGTGGGCGCGCGTGCAGCGCTTTGCGCGCCGCCTGCGCCAGGCCGGACCGGGCTGGCTGGACCAGCTGGCGGAGTTCGATCGCACGCACGGCGCGCGCCTGAAAGACGGGCAGCGTGCCCAATTGCAAATGCTGCTGCAATCGCGCAGGCGCTGGCTGGCCGCCTTTCGTGTGGCGATTCAGGGCTTCTATTGGCGCATGAGCGCCGTGGACACCCTGATTTTGCGGGTGCTGCTGGCGCTGCGCCTGTATTGAGGCCAGTCACGGCCGCGGCCCCTGCGTTGGCAGGGGATAATAGAAGGCCATGCTCCCACCGCCACACCCGTACCCCGCCATTGTCCTGTCCGTCGTCAGCCACGGGCACCGGGACATGGTGCAGCGTCTGCTGGAAGATCTGGCCCGCCTGGGCGACGCTGGCGTGAGCCGCGTCGTGCTGACGCTGAACCAGCCGGAGCCACCGTTGCAGATCCCCGAAGGCGGCTGGCCATTTGTGCTGGAGATTCGGCACAACCCCGCGCCCCTGGGCTTTTCGGCCAACCACAATGCGGCCCTGGCAGATGCCAGCGAGCCCTTTGTCTGCATCGTCAACCCGGATGTGGTGCTGCGCAAGGGCAACCCTTTCCCCGCCCTTGTTGAGGCGGCGCGCCGCCCTGGCGTCGGCCTGGCCTATCCCACGCAGCTGGACGAAACAGGTGCCGTGCAGGACAGCGAGCGCGAGGTACCCACGCCTTGGTCGCTGCTGCTGCGCTACACGTTGCGCCGGCGGGAAACACGGGCGGAATGGGTCAACGGCGCCATGTGGATGCTGCCTGCCGAGGCATGGCGGAGGATTGGCGGGCTGAACCCTGCCTACTTCATGTACTGCGAGGATGTGGACCTCTGCCTGCGCCTGCGCCTGGCCGGCTTTACGCTGGCACGTGCAGACGCCGTGGTGGAGCATGCAGGCCAGAGGGCCAGCCATCGGCGCATGCGCCATGCTTTGTGGCATATTCGCAGCCTGCTGCAGTTGTGGACTTCGGCAGTGTTCTGGCGTTCGCGCCCTTTGTTGCGGCGCCTGCCGGCTGCGGCACTCACGATGACGAAACAATGATTCTCTTGGCAGTGGTGGCTTTTCTGTTCGCGCTGATCGGTGCGGGCTTCATCGTGCGCCGCATGCGCGGGCACGCCAGGCGCTATGGCAAAGACCTGCCCCAGCGCTTTCACATGGGCCACATTCCCCGCCTGGGCGGCCTGGCCATGTTTGTCAGCATGGTGTTGACGGTGGGCGTGGCAGGTGTGCAGAACTGGTGGGGCTACTACAGCAATGCACTGCAGTGGAACACCTGGGTGCTCTACTTTTTCATAGCAATGCTGCCCGCAGTGGCGGGCGGTATTGCTGAGGACATGACCCAGCGCATGACGGTGCGCTACCGCCTGGTGCTGACCCTGGCCACCGGCTTGCTGGCCGTCTACCTGCTGGGAATGACCGTGCCGCGCCTGGGCCTGGGCTGGCTCGATGCCTTGTTGAGCACCGCCCCCTGGCTGGGCATGGCGCTGGCGGTGCTGGCGATAGCGGGTCTGCCCCATGCCTTCAACATCATCGATGGCTACAACGGCTTGGCCGGCATGGTGGCGCTCATCATCTGTGCGGCGCTCACCCATGTGGCGCTGCAGCTGGGCGACCGCGAACTGGCCGCCATTCTGGTGATCACTGCCGCGGCCACACTGGGCTTCATGTTCTGGAACTACCCCATGGGCCAGTTGTTCGCAGGCGACGGCGGCGCCTATGTCTGGGGCATCGTGATCGCGTTCTGCAGCATCACCTTGGTGCAGCGCCACCCCATCGTCTCGCCCTGGTTTCCGATGCTGCTGCTCATCTATCCGGTGTGGGAGACCATGTTCTCCATTTATCGCAAGCTGGCGCGGGGTGATTCGCCGGGCATGGCAGATGCCCTGCACCTGCACCAGTTGATCTATCGCCGCATTGTGCGCAGCGTGCTGGACGAGAATGCTGCCCGTCAGATGCTGCGCCGCAACAATCGCACCGCGCCCTACCTCTGGGCCTTCACCTTGCTGACAGTGGTGCCTGCCGTGCTGTTCTGGCGCAACACCTATGTGCTGATCGCGTTCTGTGCGCTGTTCTGTGTCTCTTATGTGGCCGCGTACCTGGTGATTGTTCGCTTCAAGCTGCCGGGCTGGATTCGCTAATTGACGGCCATGGCGCAGATTGGGGCACAATGCGCGTTTTGAACCTTCCCGTCCTGCTGTAAAGGCCTGCATCCATGACGACCCAACCTCTTTCCATTGCTCCACGCGACAAGGCAGAAATCCTGGCGCAGGCGCTGCCGTACATTCGCAAGTTCCATGGCAAGACCATGGTCATCAAGTACGGCGGCAATGCCATGACGGACCCTGAGCTGCAGGCCGACTTTGCCGAAGACGTGGTGCTGCTCAAGCTCGTGGGCATCAACCCCGTGGTGGTGCACGGTGGCGGTCCGCAGATTGAAAACGCCTTGAAGCGCCTGGGCAAGGAAGGCCGCTTCGTGCAAGGCATGCGCGTGACCGATGCCGAAACCATGGAAGTGGTGGAATGGGTGCTGGCTGGCGAGGTGCAGCAGGACATCGTAGGCCTGATCAACCAGGCAGGCGGCAAGGCGGTGGGCCTGACCGGGCGCGACGGAGGCCTGATCCGCGCGCAGAAACTCAAGCTCAAGGACAACAAGGACCCATCGGTCGAGCACGATGTGGGCCAGGTCGGTGATATCCTCCAGATCGACCCGAGTGTGGTCAAGGCGCTGCAGGATGATGCATTCATTCCGGTGGTCAGCCCCATCGGCTTTGGCGAAAGCAATGAAAGCTACAACATCAACGCCGATGTGGTGGCCAGCAAGCTGGCCACGGTGCTGCAGGCCGAAAAACTGATGCTGCTGACGAACATTCCCGGTGTTCTGGACAAGCAAGGCCAGTTGCTCACCGAATTGACCTCGCGCCAGATCGACGATCTGATCACAGATGGCACGATTTCGGGTGGTATGCTGCCCAAGCTGGCGGGCGCCATCGACGCGGCCAAGAGTGGAGTGAACGCCGTGCACATTGTGGACGGTCGCGTCCCCCACGCCATGCTGCTGGAGATTCTGACCGACACGGCTTACGGCACAATGATTCGTAGTTATTGATACATTTGATTGCGTAATTCATGGGTTTATCCAGTGATAAGCCCGGTTTGAGCCATGATTTTGCAGATTTTCTGCAGTAAGATGTTACAGGCTCCACAGGCTGAAACATCAGTCTCCGAGAGCACAAAAGCATGATTGCTGCCTAGAAAAATAGCCTGGCGATGTTGGGAGACTACGCCGGGCACACGCCTCAAACAACGCATGTCCGATCAAGAATCTTCATTCGCCGCCGACGTCATTGATGCGCCGGTAGACGCTGCTGCACCGGCACCTACCCGTAAACGCCCAAAACCCGGAGAGCGCCGGATCCAGATTCTGCAAACCCTGGCTGCCATGCTGGAGCAGCCGGGCGCTGACCGCATCACCACGGCGGCCCTGGCGGCGCAGATGTCGATCAGCGAAGCGGCGCTCTATCGCCACTTTGCCAGCAAGGCGCAGATGTACGAAGGGTTGATCGATTTCATCGAACAGTCCGTATTCACCCTGGCGGTGCAGATCACAGGCCGTGATGTGCCCGACCCGGCGAAAACCGTAGAGCAGGGCGTAGCCCAGGCGCAGCGCGTGGTGGCCATGGTGCTGCAGTTCGGCGAGCGCAACCCAGGCATGGTGCGGGTGATGATGGGTGATGCCCTCCAATCCGAGCACCCACGCCTGCAGCAGCGCATGCAGCAGTTTTTTGAGCGCATCGAAACCACCTTGCGCCAGTGCCTGCGTACCGTGCCGGGGGCAGATGGCTCGGCCACGCCTACCGTGGATGCGAACGTGCGCGCCAGCGTCCATATGTCTTTCCTGATCGGCCGCCTGCAGCGCTTTGCGCGGTCGGATTTCCGCAAGCTGCCCACCGAGCAGCTCGATGCCTGCCTGGGACTGATGGCACATTGACCGGGCCCGTTCAACGGGTTGCTTCAAAAAACATAGCTGCCAGCGCTTGATGAAAAAGCGCTGGCAGCTTTTTTTATTGCGTCTCCGGCATGAGGGGCTGGTGAGCTGCAGCCTTGTCTGGGAGTCTGGCCTGTGGTTTACCCTTGCTTTGCACAACAGGCATTGGCAAGGGGCGGGGATTGTGCAAAAATCAAAAAATAGAACGACCGTGCTATTTTTGATGTATGTCCAGAATCACCACTGAAAACAACGAAACCACGAAGCTGGCCAAAGGTGCCCAAACCCGTGCCGCCATTCTGGATGCGGCGCTCGCGCTGTCTGCACAGGAAGGGCTTGATGGCCTGTCGCTGGGGATGTTGGCCCTGGCCATGGGCATGAGCAAATCGGGCGTCTTTGCCCATTTTGGCTCACTGGAAGAGCTGCAGTGCTCGGTCGTGCGTGAATACCACACCCGTTTCGAGCGCGAGATCTTCGGCCCCGCCCTGGCGGCACCGCGCGGCCTGCCCCGCCTGCTGCACATGGTGGCGGGCTGGATGGGCAGCACCGCCCAGCAGGGCGAAGCCAGCCGCCTCTATGGCAGCTTGTATATCAGTGGCGCGGTGGAGTTCGACGATCGCCCGGGCGATGTGCGCGATGCGCTCGCCGAATCGGTCAGCATCTGGATGGATGCCATGCGCCGCGCAATCGCCCAGTCTCAGCAGGAGGGCCAGTTGCAGTCCGAGGTCGAGCCTGACCAGGTGCTGTTCGAGCTGCACGGCATCATCCTCTCGCTGCACTACGAAACCCGTTTTCTGCACGGCCCGCAGGCCTTGCTGCATGCCACGCGTGCATTGCGCAGCGTGCTCCATCGCTATGCGGTGGACAGCGGGCGCGATGCACCGCTGATCGACGCCGCACTGGCGCCCCTGCTATCCGTTTCCCCTCCGATCCCTCCGGTACCGCACGCATCCTCTGCCGTAGCGGCTTCCGAATCTGCGTTGATTTCGTAAAACCCCAAAGGATATTCCATGCCTCAGTACACCCCACCACTGCGCGACATGCAGTTCCTCATGCAAGAAGTGCTGGGTCTGCCCGCCCGTTTTGCCCAGTTGCCCGCCTATGCCGATGTCGATACCGGCACCATGGATGCCATCCTGGAAGAGGCTGGCAAGTTCGCAGCCGAAGTCATACAGCCGCTCAATCTGTCCGGCGACGTTGAAGGTTGCACCCGCAACCCGGCGGATTCGAGCGTGGCCACGCCCAAGGGGTTCAGGGAGGCCTACGCCAAGTATGTGGAAGGCGGCTGGGCGGCCCTGTCGTGCGACACTGCCTACGGCGGCCAGGGCCTGCCCTTTGTGCTGAACCAGTGCCTGTATGAAATGCTCAACAGCGCCAATCAGGCCTGGGCCATGTACCCTGGCCTGTCGCACGGCGCCTATGAGGCGCTCCATGTCTATGGCTCGGACGAGCAGAAGAAGCTTTACCTGCCCAAGCTCACCAGCGGCGAGTGGACCGGCACCATGTGCCTGACCGAGCCCCACTGCGGCACCGACCTGGGCCTGCTGCGCACCAAGGCCGAGCCCCAGGCCGACGGCACCTACAAGATCACCGGCAACAAGATTTTCATCAGCGCCGGTGAGCACGACATGACGGACAACATCGTGCACCTGGTGCTGGCCCGCCTGCCCGATGCGCCCAAGGGCAGCAAGGGCATCAGCCTGTTCCTGGTGCCCAAGTTCCTCGTCAATGCCGATGGCTCGCTTGGTGGGCGCAACCCCATCAGCTGCTCCGGCCTGGAGCACAAGATGGGCATCCACGGCAACGCCACCGCGCAGATCGCCATCGATGGCGCCATGGGCACCCTGGTGGGCCAGCCCAACAAGGGCCTGCAAGCCATGTTCGTGATGATGAACGCGGCCCGCCTAGGCGTGGCCAACCAGTCGCTGGGTCTGATGACCGTGGCCTACCAGAATGCGCTGGCCTATGCCAAGGATCGCGTGCAGATGCGCAGCCTCTCGGGCACCAAGGCCAAGGACCTGCCCGCCGATCCAATCATCGTGCACCCTGATGTGCGCCGCATGCTGCTGACCGCCAAGGCCTACAGCGAAGGCGGCCGCGCCATGATGGTGGCCACCTCGGCCCTGGTCGATGAAGAGCTGAACCACCCCGACGAAGCCGTGCGCAAGGCCAATGCCGCGCAGGTGGCCCTGCTCACGCCCATTCTCAAGGCCTTCCTGACGGACAAGGGCTTCGATGTGACCGTACAGTGCCAGCAGGTGTTCGGCGGCCACGGCTACATCCACGAAACCGGCATGGAGCAGTTCGTGCGCGATGCGCGCATCAACATGATCTACGAAGGCACCAACGGCATCCAGGCACTTGACCTGCTGGGCCGCAAGGTGCTGGGCGACCAGGGCGCGGCGCTCAAGGCGTTGGGCAAACTGGTGCAGGGCCTGGTCGAGGAAGAAGGCGTGAACGAGCGCATGGCCGATTTCATCAACCCGCTGGCGCAACTGGCCGGCCAGATGACGGGCATCACCACCGAGCTGGGCCTCAAGGCACTGCAGAACCCCGACGAAGTGGGCGCAGCCTCGGTCGACTACCTCTGCGTCATGGGCCATCTGGTGATGGGCTACTGGTGGGTGCGCATGGCGCAGACGGCGCTGCGCGCACTGGCAGAAGGCGACGCGGCTGACAAGACCTTCTACGAAGGCAAGCTGCAGACGGCGCGCTTTTACTTTGCGCGCCTCTTCCCCGAGGCAGGCCTGCGCGTGCGCACCATGCGTACCGGCAGCAAGCTTTTGATGAACACCGACGCTGCGCTGGCTTAACACCCGCAATGCTGCCGAAAAGACCTAAGGAGACCGTGATGCAAACCTTGCTGAAACCTTTGCTGATGGTGGCTGGCAGCTTGGCGGTGGCACTGCCAGCGCTCGCTGCCGAAATTTCGCCGGTGGGCCTGTGGCGCACCTTCGACGAGAAAAGCGGCGAGCCCAAATCCGAGGTGCGCATCAGCGACAGCGGCGGCGTGCTCAGCGGCAAGGTGGAAAAGCTGCTGCGCAAGGGCGCCGACCCCAAGGCGGTCTGCGACCGTTGCACCGACGACCGCAAGGGCCAGCCGCTGGTGGGGCTAGAGATCATTCGCGGTGCCAAGAAGGCAGAAGGCAAGGCCGTGTGGGAAGACGGCAGGATTCTTGACCCGGAAAACGGCAGCACCTACAGCTTGAAGCTCACGCCTGCCGACAACGGCAGCAAGCTCGATGTGCGCGGATCAATCGGCCCGTTCGGCCGCACGCAAACCTGGTCGCGCGTCGAATAGGTTTTGAATGAAATTGGCTTTTAGCGGTTAACCAGAAAGCGCTGATAGCTATCAAAAATGGAGTATCCATGTCTCGATTTGTGGTGAAGAAAGTGGCGGTGCTCGGCGCCGGGGTGATGGGGGCGCAGATTGCGGCCCACCTCGTCAATGTGCGCGTGCCGGTGGTGTTGTTTGACCTTCCGGCAAAGGAAGGCCCCAAGAGTGCGATTGCCCAGAAGGCGATTGCCAACCTGAAAAAGCTCAAGCCTTCGCCGCTGGGCGTATCGGCAGAAGCGGATCTCATAGCGGCAGCCAACTACGAAGAGCACTTGGAGCTGCTCAAGGACTGCGACCTGGTGATCGAGGCGATTGCCGAGCGCATGGACTGGAAGCGCGACCTGTACCACAAGATCGCGCCGTTCGTCGCACCCCATGCGATCCTGGCATCCAACACCTCGGGCCTGTCGATCACGGCACTCTCGGAAGCCCTGCCCGAGCAATTGCGCCACCGCTTCTGCGGCATCCATTTCTTCAATCCGCCGCGCTACATGCAACTGGTGGAACTGATCCCCACTGCCGCGACCGAGCCGCAGGTGCTCGATCAGCTGGAAACCTTTGCCACCACCCAGCTGGGCAAGGGCGTGGTCCGCGCCAAGGACACGCCCAACTTCGTGGCCAACCGCGTGGGTGTGGCGGGCATGTTGTCCACCATTGCCGAGGCCGATCGCTTTGGCCTGACCTATGACGTGGTGGACGACCTGACCGGCAAGAAGCTTGGCCGTGCCAGCTCGGGCACCTTCCGCACCGCCGATGTGGTGGGCCTGGATACCCTGGCCCACGTCATCGGCACGATGCAAACCCAGCTGAGCGCGCAGACCGATTCGTTCTACGCCAGCTACGCGACCCCTGCCGTCATTACCAAATTGATAGCGGATGGCGCGCTGGGGCAAAAGACCAAGGCAGGCTTTTACCGCAAGACCAAGTTGGGCATCGAGCGCTTCGATCCCGAGCACCAGGCCTATGTGCCTTCGGGCGAGAAGTGCAACGACGTCTACGCCCGCATGCTGAAAAAGCCAGCGGGCGAGCGCCTGCAACTGCTGCGGGGCAGCGAGGGCGCGCAGGGCCAGTTCCTGTGGGCCATTCTGCGCAACAGCTTTCACTACGCTGCCGTGCACCTGAAGGACATTGCAGACAATGCACGCGATGTGGATCTGGCCATGCGCTGGGGCTTCGGCATGCAGCAGGGCCCGTTCGAGCTGTGGCAGGAAGCGGGCTGGCTGCAGGTCGCCAAGATGGTGCAGGAAGACATCGACGCTGGCAAGGCGCTCAGCACCGAGCCCCTGCCGCAATGGGTGTTCGAAGGCCCGGTGGCCGATGCCGGTGGCGTGCACACGCCCCAGGGATCGTGGAGCGCTGCCGAAAACCGCTTCGTGCCACGCCGCGATCTGCCGGTGTATGCGCGCCAGCTGTTCCCCGAGCGCGTGCTGGGCGAGGCGGGCGACGCCGCGCAGGATTGGCGCACGGCAGGCCGAACCTTGACTGAGAGCAAGGCTTCGCGCACCTGGACGCTGGATGACCAGGTGCTGGTCTTCAGCATCAAGACCAAGATGCACGCCATCAGCCCCGATGTGATGGAAGACCTGCAGGCCGCGCTGGCGCTTGCCGAGAAGGACTTTGACGCCCTGGTCGTCTGGTCGGGCGACGCACCGTTCAGTGTGGGTGCCGATCTGCAGGCCATGATGCCCGGCTTTGCACTGCAAGGCCCCATGGCCATCGACCAGATCGAGCAGGTGATGCAGCAGCTCTTCCTGGCCGTGCGCTACGCGCAGATACCGGTGGTGGGGGCCGTGCACGGCATGGCGCTGGGCGGCGGCTGCGAGCTGCTGCTGCACTGCGCACGCCGCGTGGCGCACATGGAAAGCTACATCGGCCTGGTGGAAATGGGCGTGGGCCTGGTGCCGGGTGCTGGCGGTCTCACCAACGTGGCCTACCAGGCCGCGCGCCATGCCCAGTATTCGACCGGCAACGACCTGCTGCCCTTCCTGGCCAACGGTTTTACGGCTGCCGCCAAGGCCACGGTCGGCACCAGCGCGCTGGAATCGCAGACCCTGGGCTACCTGCAGGCAGACGATGTGATCGTGCCGCACCGTGACGAGCTGCTGTTTGTGGCGCTGACCCAGGCCAAGGCCATGGCGCAGTCGGGCTGGCGCCCGCCGCAGCGCAAGCCTTTCCCGGTGGCGGGCCGCAGCGGTGCTGCCACCCTGCGCAGCACTCTGGTCAACATGCGCGAGGGCGGTTTCATCACCGAACACGACATGCTGATCGCCAGCCATATGGCCAATGTGGTGTGCGGCGGCGATGTGGACGCAGGCACGCTGGTGAACGAGGAATACCTGATGGCACTGGAGCGCAAGGCCTTCACCGACCTGATCGTGAAGGAAAAGACCCAGGAGCGCATTCTGGGCATGTTGAGCACCGGCAAACCGGTTCGTAACTGAGGCAGCTCGTGGAAAAGCACACCTTCGCCGCCAACCCCCTCTCCCGCGTGCGGGAGAGGGCTGGGGTGAGGGTGCAGCGCGCACGCGCATTGCGGCAATCGGCCACGGATGCGGAGCAGGTGCTTTGGCGCCATTTGCGCAACCGGCAACTGGCGGACGCCAAGTTCCGCAGGCAGCATCCGCTGGGGCCGTATGTGCTGGATTTTGTCTGTCTGGAGCATGGCCTGGTGGTTGAGCTCGATGGCGGCCAGCATGCCAAGGCCCCACAGCAACTGCGTGATCAGCAGCGAACCGCCTGGTTGCAGCAGGAAGGCTTGCGCGTGCTGCGATTCTGGAACCACGACGTATTGCAACAAACCAACGAGGTGCTTGCACAGGTGCTGCAGGCCCTCACCCCCGGCCCTCTCCCGCACGCGGAAGAGGGAGGAAACCCCGAGGACAAGTCATCATGAGCAAACAAGTACAAGACGCCTACATTGTTGCTGCCACGCGCACGCCAATTGGCAAGTCGCACAAAGGCTATCTGCGCAACATGCGCCCCGACGATCTGCTGGCCACCACGATGAAAGCCGTGCTGGCGCAGGCGCCCGGGCTCGATCCGCAGGCCATTGAAGATGTGGTGTGCGGCTGCGCCATCCCCGAGGCGCAGCAAGGGCTGAATGTGGCCCGCATCAGCGCGGTGCTGGCGGGCCTGCCGGTAGGCGTGGGTGGCGTTACCGTCAACCGCTTCTGCGCATCGGGCCTCACAGCGCTTCAGATGGCGGCAGACCGCATCCGTGTGGGCGAGGCCGACGTGATGATCGCCGCCGGTGTCGAGAGCATGAGCATGGTGCCCATGATGGGCAATTCGCCATCGCTGTCGCCCTCGATCTTTGAGCGCGAAGGCGACGTGGGCATTGCCTACGGCATGGGTCTCACGGCAGAGAAGGTGGCGCAACGCTGGAAGGTGAGCCGTGACGCCCAGGATGCGTTTGCGCTGCAATCGCACCAGCGTGCGCTGGCTGCGCAGCAGGCGGGCGATTTCACCGCAGAAATCACGCCCATCACCGTGACCGACCGGGGCGTGGACATCGCCAGGGGCGAAGCGGTGAGCAACTCGCGCACGGTCAGCCTGGACGAAGGGCCGCGCACTGATACCTCCATTGAAGGCCTGGCCAAGCTCCGCACCGTGTTTGCGGCCCGTGGCTCGGTCACCGCCGGCAACAGCTCGCAGACCAGCGATGGCGCAGGTGCGCTGCTGGTGGTGAGCGAGGCGGCTCTCAAGCGCTTCAACCTCACGCCGCTGGCGCGCTTTGTCAGCTACGCCAGCAAGGGCGTGCCGCCCGAGATCATGGGCATCGGCCCGATCGAGGCAATTCCTGTTGCGCTGCGCAACGCAGGCCTGTCGCTGCAGGACATGGACTGGATCGAGCTGAACGAGGCTTTTGCTGCGCAGTCGCTCGCCGTCATGGAGCAACTGGGCATGGACCCGGCCAAGGTCAACCCCATGGGCGGCGCGATTGCGCTGGGCCACCCGTTGGGCGCGACCGGTGCCATCCGCGCGGCCACGGTGGTGCATGCACTGCAGCGCAACAAACTCAAGTACGGCATGGTGACCATGTGCGTGGGGATGGGGCAGGGAGCCGCCGGCATCCTGGAACGCGTGTAATCCCAAGTTCATATATTGGAACAAAGGCGCGAACAGGTTTCTGTGCAGGCGTGCTGTCCCGCAGACGGCACGCCTGGCGGGGTGGGAGTGGTACAAATCAGGTGTTGCTGAAAGTGGCAGAAAATGCAACTTCCAACTGCCTCAATCAAGCAGCTGGCGCGCGATGGGTGCGCGCAAGGCTCTGGAGCCTTTCTTCACTTTTCATGCGAAAACTGTCCCAATGAGCAACCTTTTCACTTCTGCAGGCGGCCATCCCTTTGACCGGGCGATGGCAATGGAGCCTGCTGGCGCCAACCAGTTCGCCACACGCGCCAGCAAGGATTACTGGAACATGGTCGGACCCTACGGCGGCATCACCGCGGCGCAGATGGCGCAGGCGGTGCTGCAGCACCCGGATCGCCTGGGCGAGCTGGTGGCGATCACGGTGAATTTTGCGGGGGCCGTGGGTGAGGGCGAGGTGGTGATCGAAGCCATTCCTGCGCGCACCAACCGCTCCACGCAGCACTGGATCATCACCATGCGCGAAAAGGACGCGGAAGGCCATTGGTCCACAACCACGACTGCTACCGCGATGACGGCGCTGGCGCGCAAGACCTGGTCGGACGACGAATGCGCCATGCCGCAGGTGCCGCCGTCTGGCGAAGTGGCGCGCTACGTCACCGATTTTCGTGTGGAATGGCTCTCGCGCTACAACGTGCGCCCGCTTCTGGGCAGCTATCCGGAGCAGTGGGACGGTGCCATCAGCCCGAGCCTGACCCGCATGTGGGTCAGCGACGAGCCGCCGCGCCCCTTGGATGTGCAGGCACTGACGGCGCTGTGCGACGTGTTCTTTCCGCGCATCTGGCTGCGCCGAGCCAAACGGGTGCCGATTGGCACGGTCACATTCAGCGTGTACTTCCACGCCAGCGAGGACGAGTTGCGGCAGATCGGCAGCGAGCCGGTGCTGGCGCAGGCGCAGGGCCAGGGCTTTCGTGACGGCTTCTTCGACCAGACGGCACAGATCTGGGCGCCGGGCGGCACCTTGCTCGCGACCAGCCACCAATTGGTCTATTACAAAGAGTAAATGGAGGGCGCCGGATCGGTTAGCATCGGCGCCCGAACGGAAGCAAGCACGCGGCGTGCTTGCTTCCCAGATATTGGAGAGATAACTGTGAGCATTCAATCCACCTGCGACGACATCCTGGTGCTGGCCGAAAATGGCATCTGCACCATCACCTTCAACCGCGTCGCCAAGAAGAATTCCATCACCGGCGCCATGTACCTGGCCATGGCCAGCGTGCTGCAGCAGGCCGCCACCAGCGGCGACGTGCGCGTGGTGCTGTTCCAGGGCGATGCCACGGTATTTACCGCAGGCAATGACCTGGGCGATTTTCTGAACGGTCCCAAACCGGACGAGAATGCGCCGCCCTTTCAGTTTCTGCAGGCACTGGCCGCCTGCCCCAAACCCATCGTGGCGGCGGTCTGTGGCCCGGCGGTCGGCATCGGGACGACCATGCTGCTGCACTGTGATCTGGTCTATGCGGGCGACAACGCGATGTTCTCGCTGCCGTTCGTGAACCTGGGCTTCTGCCCCGAAGGCGCATCGAGCCTGCTGCTGCCCCAGCTGATGGGCCACCAGCGCGCCAGCGAGGCCTTGTTGCTGGGCGATCCGTTCATGGCCGAGGCGGCACTGGAAGTGGGCCTGGTCAACCGCGTGGTGCCCCCCACCGAATGCAACACCATCGCCCAGGCCCAGGCAGCCAAACTGGCCGCCAAGCCCATGGGCTCACTGCTGGCGAGCAAAAAACTGCTCAAGAGCGGCCAGATGGCAGCGGTGCAGGCGCGCATTGCCGAAGAAGGCAAGCTGTTTGCCGATCTGCTGCAGCAGCCCGCAGCCAAAGAGGCAATGAGCGCTTTCCTCGAGAAAAGAAAGCCGGATTTCAGCAAATGCTGAAAGCCATGGCGCCGCGCAGCGGTGCCAATGCACGTAGTGCAGGCGGCCTCTTTCGCTAAAAGAAAGCCGGATTTCAGCAAATGCTGAGAGCAATGACGCCGCGCAAGCGATAAATTGCTCATAAAAAGATAGCTGCTGGCGCTTGATGAAAGGGCGTCTGCAGCTATTTTTTTATTAAATTTTGCGATTCGCCTGCCAGATGCTGCAGTTCTGCGCTGCCAGCGCATCGGCAAACGCTGGCGATTGAAGGTACGCAAACTCCACTGGCCGCTGCCCGCCGATGGCATCGCCCTCCACCTGGGCATTGGCGGGGTGGCACATGAGCAGACTGCCGTCGTCGCAGGCGGCCAGCCATTGCGCCATGTGCGCGCCATACGCGGCAGGCGTGGGCGCATCAAAACCATAGACGCCGCCAAAGCCCCGGTTCATCTGCCAGCGCCGTGCATGCAACTGGCGCGTGAGCGTGTAGCCACCCAACAGCGCAATCACGGCGGCCTTGGGCTGCCAGCGCAGGCGGCCTGGGGGTGCCGTGGAGCGAATCCAGAGCTGTTGCCCGGCGTCTGTGCCATAGCGGCGCTGCAGCTCCCCCACCATGGCTGCGCGCACACCCGGCAACTGGTGCACATGCTGGTGGCCGTCGACATAGTCGGGCGGCATGCCCAGGGCATCTTCAAAGGCATCGAGCTGTTCGCGCCAGGCATCGCGCAGGCGGGCTGCGGGCAGGCGATGGGTGTAGGCCTGTGCGATGACGCTGCCGATGGTGGCGCATGGCTGCACGCCATGGCCTTCGGTCAGGTTGAAGTGCAGCCCCACGTTCAGCCTGCCGCGCAGGGCGGGCAGGGCCCGCGCCGCTTCGCGCCAGCGCGGCGCAGTGGTCATGCAGCTGGTGGCGGACAGGCGGCCCTGCTCGGCCAGCTGCTGCACGGCGGCGTCGACAGCGGGGTGCAGCGCATAGTCGTCTGCGCACAGCACAATGGAGCGGCTCATGCGGCGCTCCTGGCAAAGGCCCAGAACTTGGCGGCCACAAAGGTGACGACGGCCACGATCAGCAGCACGGCAAACAGGCTCCACAGGTAGTGCAGGTGCCACTGGTGCAGTGCGATGTAGTACAGCACTTCATTCAGTGCAAACGAGCAGCAGGCCACCAGAAAAAAACGCGGAAGCGCTTGTCTATGTGGCGCTTGATGCTCCGAAAAGGTGAGCAATGCATGGCCACCATAACTCACGCAGAATGCCACCAGAAAACCCAGCACGTTGGCTGCCAGCGGCGCCAGGGCCAGGCCCTGCACCAGCAGGGCCACCACCAGCAGATGGGTGGCCGCTGCTGCACCGCCCACGCAGACAAACTGCAGGCCCTGGGGCAGGCGGCGCAGCAGGGAGAGCAAGGCCGCCATCATGCCTGCGGTGGCTGCGAGGCGGCTGGCATCGCGGGGGCAGCGACGCTTTCACCGCCAGCACCCGGCGCCAAAACTGGCAGCGCATGGGTGGCCACATGCTGGTCCACCACATACAGTGGCCGACGCTTGACTTCGTCGTAGATGCGGCCGATGTATTCGCCCAGCATGCCGATTGACAACAACTGCACGCCGGAGAACAGCATCAGGCTGGCTGCCAGCGTGGGCCAACCGTCGGTAGGATTGTCGAAAATCAAGGTTTCGACGGTGATGTAGACGCCGTAGAAAATGGCTGCAACCGAGATGCAGAAGCCGATGAAGCTCCAGACCTTGAGCGGAATGGTCGTGAACGAGGTCAGCCCCTCGAACGCCAGCGCCCCCAGCCGGTGCAGGTTGAAGGTGGATTGCCCACTGCGGCGCGCATCGGGCACAAAGGGCAGGGCCGCGCTCTTGAAGCCGACCCAGGCATACAGCCCCTTCATGAAGCGGTTGCGCTCGGGCAGCTGGCGCAGCACATCTACCACCTTGCGGTCCATCAAGCGGAAGTCGCCCGCATTTTCAGGAATGCGGAACCGGCTGTCCCGGTTCATCAGGTAGTAGAACAGCTGGGTGCCGCGGCGCTTGGCGGCGCCCTCGGCAGTCCGGTCGGCGATCACGCCGTACACCATGTCGTAGCCGCTGTTCCACAACTGCACCATCTCGGCGATCAAGGGCAGCGGGTGCTGGAAATCAGCGTCGATCAACAGCACGGCATTGCCGCGCGCGTAGTCAAGCCCCGCACTCATAGCCGCTTCCTTGCCAAAGTTGCGCGACAGTTGCACGTACTGCAGCGGCAGGCGATCGGCCATGCGCAATGCCAGTGCCGACGTCTCGTCCTTGCTGCCATCATCGACCAGCACGATCTCGCACTCTGCCGAGAGCAGGCGCACCGCTTCATGCAGGGCGGGCAAAAAGGTTTCCAGATTGGCTGCCTCGTTGTAGGCGGGCACGACACAGCTCAGCCGCAATGGCGGGCGCTGCACGGCAAGAGGGGCAGGGGAGGCGGGAGGTAATGGCATGGCAAGTCTGCGGAATGGCTGGCAGTCTAGCGCAAGGCGGGGCGGGGTGGACGATGAAGCACCGCTTGCGCAGTGGATTCCTCTGTCTACATCAGTGCGTTTGGCGGGTCTCCTGGGTGAAAACCAGAGCGAATGCACATTGCCCGGCAGCGCCGTTTGTATGCATACTCGCTCAAGGACCTTTTGCCTTTTCAACCACGGAGATGTATGACCGCTGCCGCTTCGCCTGCCCACTTACCGGCCCATTCCCCCGGCCCCGCCTACGTATCGATGCAGGGGCTGGATGAGCCCTACATCGCCGGCCTGCGCGAAATCTTTGAAGAGCGCATTGTGTTCAACCAGTTGCTCGGGCTCAAGCTCGTGGGCGTCCATGATGATGCGTTGCTGGCATCGCTGGAGATGCGGCATGAGCTGATCGGCCACTTCGGGCTCAAGCGCATCCATGGCGGCGTGATCAGTGCCAGCCTGGATGCACTGGGCGGTATTGCGGTCATGGCCGCATCGGGCGCCAAGCACGTGGGCGAGCCGGTCATGCAGCGGCTGATGCGCTTTGGCAAGCTGGGCACCATCGATCTGCGCGTGGACTACCTGCGCCCCGGCACGCACGGCCCGTTTGCGATGCAGGCGCGCGTGCTGCGCCTGGGCTCGCGCGTGGCGACGACGCGCTCGGATTTCTGCGACAGCACGGGCCAGGTGCTGGCCACGGCAACGGCGGCCTACATCGTTTCCTGACGACTATTTGCAGAGCCTAGGTGTTTGTTGGGAATTGTGAAATCTGTCGATGCTATGAAAATATTGATAGCAAACGACGCAGTACAGCGGCCTTGTTACGACTAGTGTCAAATTTTGTTAACACGACAGCTATAAATTGAATAGCATAGTTCTGTTTTTTCATCGCAGGGTCGCACCAGGGTGAAAAACGCCCCTCGCAGAGGGGCCGCGAGCCGCACGCCGTGGGAAGCGTGGGGTGTCATTTTCTACAAGGAGATCCGATGGCTGTACAAAACCCTTTCTTCGGCGGGCGCCGTGACAACGACAATTCCGCATCCAAGTTCATGGGCGGCTCGTCATCGAGCTCCTCCGGAAGCACTTTGCCCAGTACGGCGGCTGGTTCGGCCAGCTCGGTGCTGGGGGGCAATCTCTCCAACAAGAGCGAAGACCTCAGCAGTGCTTCTTCATCCACTTCTTCTTACTCCAGCGCAGTGACCTCCAACGATACCAATGCCGGCACCGGCAGCAAACTGACCGTCGGCCCCAATATCAAGCTCAAGGGCGTCGAAATTACCGATTGCGACACCCTGGTGGTGGAAGGCACGGTCGAGGCCACCATGGACTCGCGCGTGATCCAGATCACTGCCGACGGCGCGTTCCGCGGCTCGGCCGAGATCGACATTGCCGAAATTCACGGTGAATTCGAAGGCAACCTGACGGTGCGCGACAAGCTGGTGATCTTTGGCAGCGGCCGGGTGCATGGCAAGATTCGCTACGGCAAGGTCATCATCGAAGAAGGTGGCCAGCTGACGGGCGAGATCGAATGCTCGGGCAGCACGCGCAAGCCTGCTGCAAGCACAGGCAGCACCACCAAGACTGAAAAGGCCGCCGAGAGCGTGGCCTGACAGGATTCAGGCAAGAAACAGGTTGTGGCGCGCGTCCATTGCGCGTCAATAGCTCCTGATTCAGTAGCAATAAAAAAGCGCTGCCCTGGCAGCGCTTTTGTTTGGGAGCCGCTCTGGTGCTCTGGTGTTTAAGCAGATAGCGGCGGCACCTTGCGAGGCTGTCCTTCCTCGTCGATTGCCACATAGGTCAAGGTCGCTTCGGTCACCTTGATGAACTGGCCCTGCTTGGACAGGCGCTCGGCCACCACTTCCACGGCCACTGTCATCGACGTGGTGCCGACGCGGGTGAGCTTGGCGTAGAACGACAGAATGTCGCCCACGCGCACGGGTTGTTTGAAGATGAATTCATTGACGGCCACGGTCACCGTGCGGCCGCGTGAGTGGCGCAGCGGCAGCACCGAGCCCGCCAGATCGACCTGCGACATCACCCAGCCGCCAAAGATATCGCCATTGGCGTTGCAATCGGCAGGCATGGGAATGACGCGCAGCACCAGCTCCTTGTCGGTGGGCAAATCGGAGGAAGTGGTGCGGACGGTATTCATGGGCACAATCAGGGGATACAACAATCCCACAATTGTCCTCCATGCGCCGTTTTCAGGAAGCCTCTCTCCCCGCAAGCCCTAGCGAAACCAAGGGTAAACCCGAATCTCGTGATGGAGAAACCCTGAAGCGCCTGCTGCCCTATCTGTGGGCCTACAAATGGCGCGTGATGGCTGCACTGCTGCTCATGGTGGGTGCCAAGGTCGCCAACGTCGGCGTGCCGGTGCTGCTCAAGCACGTGGTGGATGCGCTTGGCATTCAACCGGGCAGTGCACAGGCGCTGCTGGTGGTGCCGGTTGGCCTGCTGCTGGCCTATGGCGGCCTGCGGCTGCTGACTTCAGTGTTCGGCGAACTGCGCGAGCTGGTGTTTGCCAAGGCCACGCAGGGCGCGGCGCGCTCCATCGCCCTGCAGACCTTCGAGCACCTGCACGGCATGAGCCTGCGCTTTCACCTGGAGCGCCAGACCGGCGGCATGACGCGCGATATCGAACGCGGCGTCAAAGGCGTCGAGTCGCTCATTTCCTATTCGCTCTACAGCATCGTGCCCACCTTCATCGAGCTGGTGCTGGTGCTGGGCATCCTGGCTGTCAAGTTCGACATCTGGTTTGCACTCATCACCATCATGGCGCTGGTGGTCTACATCACCTTCACAGTCACGGTCACCCAGTGGCGAACCCAGTACCGGCGCGAGGCCAACCTGATTGACTCTTCGGCGCACAGCAAAGCCATCGATTCGCTGCTGAACTACGAAACCGTCAAGTACTTCAACAACGAACGCTTTGAAGCGGTGCGGTATGACGAGGACCTGGAGAAGCTGCGCCGGGCGCGGCTGAAAAGCCAAAGCAGCCTCAGCGTGCTCAACAGCGGCCAGCAACTGATCATTGCCGTGGCCCTGGTTGCCATGCTGTGGCGCGCCACCCAGGGCGTGGTGGACGGCCGGCTGACGCTGGGCGACCTGGTGATGATCAATGCCTTCATGATCCAGCTGTACATTCCACTCAACTTTCTGGGCACCTTGTACCGCGAAATCAAGCAGAGCCTCACCGATCTGGACCGCATGTTCACCCTGATGGACAAGGAGCGCGAGGTGGCCGATGCGCCCGGCGCGCACCCGCTGCAACTGCAGGGCGAGCCCGAGCTGCGTTTTGACGATGTGCACTTTGCCTACCACCCCGACCGCCCCATCCTGCAAGGACTGAGCTTTGCCGTGCCCGCCGGCAGGACGGTTGCCGTGGTGGGCCCTTCGGGGGCAGGTAAATCGACGCTTGCGCGCCTGCTGTTCCGTTTTTACGATGTGCAGGCGGGCGCCATCCGCATCGCAGGCCAGGACATCCGCGAGATCACGCAGGACAGCCTGCGCCGCGCCATCGGCATCGTGCCGCAGGACACGGTGCTGTTCAACGACACGGTGGAGTACAACATTGCCTATGGCCGCCCGGGCGCCACGCACGACGAGGTGGTGCAGGCCGCCCAGGCCGCGCGCATCCACGGCATGATCGCCGCCACGCCGGACGGTTATGCCACCCGCGTGGGCGAGCGTGGCCTGAAGCTGTCGGGCGGCGAGAAGCAGCGGGTTGCCATTGCACGCACCCTGCTGAAGAACCCGCCGATCCTGATTTTTGACGAAGCCACCTCGGCGCTTGATTCTGCCAACGAGCGCGCTATCCAGCAGGAGCTGCAACAGGCCGCGCGTGGCAAGACCACGCTGGTGATTGCGCACCGCCTCTCCACCGTGGTGGACGCCCACGAGATTCTGGTGATGGATGCGGGCCGCATCGTCGAGCGCGGCACCCACGCCCAATTGCTGGCGCAAGGCGGGCGCTACGCGGACATGTGGGCGCTGCAGCAGAACGAAAAGCTGGAGCAGGTGGCCGAGCAGGTGGACGAAGAGCACCAGGCGCAGGGTCAGCCTGAAAATTCCTGATTGCTATCTAAAAGTGAGCTTGTGGCGCTTGTGTATGAAGCGCTGGAGGCCATTTCTTGCCAAATCAGGGCTTGCGTGTCCGCGACAGGCGCTTTGCGTTGCTCACCGCCTTGGCATGCACGGGGGCGATGCCCGCGTTCAGCACATCGGTCACGGCATGCACCTGCTGCTTGACGATGCGCTTGGTGGCCTTGCCGACGCCAAACGGCGCGAAGGGGTTGCTGGCCGTGGGCGTCAGCAGCTCGGGGGCTGCGACCATGCTGGCAGCAGCCTGCCAGTACGAGGTGCAGGCCTGCGTCCACATGCCCATCCACGATTCGTAGAAGGCAACGACCTTTTCGCTACCCATGCGGTAGAACTCCTGCTGGTCGCGCACAGAAGGGCTGGGGCCGGCCGTCATCATGCGACTCACCCGCTGGGCAACCACCTGGGGCGCAGCCCAGGAGAGCTCCAGACTTTTCGCTGCCAGCGACTGTGCGCTGGAGTTGCTGCGGCGGGAGGAGGGGGACATGGTGGACTTTCTCTGAAAAAACGCTGGTTCGATTTTAGAGAAACCGGTTTCTGATAGTTTGTACAAATTGTCAGGGAATGCTCAACAATGCTGGCAGAGAGGAGCGGAGGTGGGGCCATCCGTGCCTATCGCAGGAGGCAGCCGGGGAATTGGCCGCGCTATGTCAAAATCCACCAAGATACTGACTGGCCGCTACAACAGCATGAATGTCCCCAAACTGACCGCTTGCCCGCAACGACCGCAGGGTGTGATCGAATTGGCTGGCGCTTGCTGCATGGTGGCCGCGATTGAATGACCAACGGAGACCCTTGCATGCCAACCATTCGCGTAGAACTGTTCGAGGGCCGCACCGTGGAGCAAAAGCGCGCCCTGGCCGAAGCCTTGACCGAGGCCACGGTACGCACCCTGGGCGGATCGCCCGACGGCGTTGATATCGTCTTCTTCGATGTGCCGCGCCACAACTGGGCGACGGGCGGGCGCCTCTGGAGCGATCAGCAACAGCAACAGCAACAACAGCAGCAGTAAATGAGCGCCGCTATCTGGTCGTCGCGCTGGTGGCAGAACATCAGCACCCGCGAATTCGCCGAAGGCGAGGCCTCGGGCCTGGCTGCGCGCACCGTGGCGGTGTTGCCGGTGGCCGCCATCGAGCAGCATGGCCCGCACCTGCCGGTGTCGGTGGATGCCACCTTGCTGCAAGGCATTGTGGATGCGGCCATGCCTTTGCTGCCGACCGATGTACCCGTGCTGGTGCTGCCCGCGCAGAACGTGGGCCTGAGCACCGAGCACCTGAATTTTCCCGGCACCCTGAGTCTGCCGCCGCAGCTCGTCATCGATCTGTGGACGGCCATGGGCCAGGCTGTGGCGTGTGCGGGCATCCGCAAGCTGCTGATGTTCAACACGCATGGCGGCCAGGTGGCGGTGATGGATATCGTGGCGCGCGAGTTGCGCATGGCGCACGGCATGCTGGTGTACAGCAGCAGCTGGGGCGGTTTGCCGCTGCCCGCTGCGGTTACCGGGCTGTTCAGTAGCGATGAGCACCGCTTTGGCATCCATGGCGGTGAAATCGAAACGTCGATGATGCTGCATCTGGCGCCCGCGCAGGTGCGTATGGAGCACGCAGGCTGCTTTCATTCCACATCGCAGGACCGCGCGAGGCGCTTTCCCATTCTGGGCAATGGCAAAAGCGCCAAGATGGGCTGGGCCATTGAAGATTACAACGCCTGCGGGGCCGTCGGCAACGCGGCGGGCGCCACGGCGGAAAAAGGAAAGGCCGTGGTCGATGCCGCTGCGCAGCAACTGTCCCTGTTGCTGCAGGAAATCCACCAGCTCGACTGGCGCTGCGCACAGCCGCAGCCATAGCTCCTCAGCTGCTGCCCGTTGCGGCGGCAGGCGCCTGTGCGCATGCTTGCAGGTGCGCGGCCAGTTGGTAAATGGGGCCCGAGAGGGCATGGCTGCGCTGCCGCAGCAGGCCCACCTCCCTGTAAAACGTGTATTCGCCCAGGCTGAGGGCCTTGACTGCGCTGGGCAGCGGCAGCAAGGCATCGGCCATGGGGGCAATCGCCACACCGATGCCCTGTGCAACCAGGCAGACGAGGCCGGGGAGATCGTCCAGCTCCAGCCGTTCGGTGGGAGCCAGTTGCTGCTGGCGCAGAAAACGCTCCACCATGCGGCCGCCAAACGAGCGCCGGTCGTAGCGGATGAACGCCTGCTGCTGCAATGCACTGCGCCAGTCTTCCTGCGGCATGGTGCGGTGGGCGAGCAGCATGAAAGGCTCTTTGAGCAGCGGCTGCCAGACGAGCTGCGGCACCATGCCGAAGGGCGGACGGATGATGAGTGCCGCATCGAGGCTGCCATTGTCCAGCTGGTCCATCAGCTCCATCGAGGTGCCCGGCACCAACTGCACATGCACCTGCGGATGCTGCTGCATGAAGCCCGCCAGCGCCCGCGTCAGCAAACCGGTATGGATGGTGGCAATGGCCCCGATGCGCAGGCGTACCGGTGTGGTCGCGCCGGTGTGCTGGCCCAGTTGCTCGAACTGGCGGACCAGCGCTTCGGCCTGCGGCAGCAAGGCGCGCGCCGCGGCATTGGGCTGGGCGGAGCGGCCGGTGCGGTCGAACAGCGCATAGCCCAGGTGTTCTTCCAGCCGCTTGATCTGGCTGGATACGGCGGATTGGGTGAGCCCGATGGCATCGCCGGCACCGGCAAAAGTGCCGATGCGGGCAACGGCAATCAGTGTGCGCAGTTCGGTGATCATTGATCGAAAAAATTGTGACTCAGGTCAAAAATATATCGTTTTTAAATATCAAAGCATTGTCCTACATTCAATCTGCCGTGCCGGTTGGTGCTTGGAAATTGGCCTGCTACCTCTGTGGAGTGGCAAGGTGATTTCGTGCCAGCGCTTCCATTTTCTGGGGTGCCTGGCAATGGAGCAAAACCGGTACACCGATAGACCAAGGACGATGAAATGACCACGACAGCTGCTTCCATACCCCCTTTTCACCTGGCCTTTCCCGTGCACGATATTGCCGTGGCGCGCCAGTTCTACGGCGATCTGCTGGGCTGCCCGGAAGGCCGCAGCTCCGACGCCTGGGTGGACTTCAACTTCTATGGCCACCAGATCGTCGCGCATCTGGCTCCAGAAGAATGCGGCCACAGGCAGAGCAGCGACGTTGACGGCCACGATGTGCCCGTGCGCCACTATGGCGTGGTGCTGTCGATGGCGCAGTGGCAGGACATGGCAGACAAGCTGACCGCCGCAGGTACGCGGTTTGTGATCGAGCCCTACATCCGCTTCAAGGGCGAAGTGGGTGAGCAGGCGACCATGTTCTTCCTGGACCCGAGCGGCAATGCCCTGGAGTTCAAGGCATTCAAGAACATGGAATCGCTGTTTGCCAAGTAGAAGTGCTGTCAGGCGCTTCACTGGTAAGCGCTGATAGATATCAAAAAGATATCGAAAGATATCGAAAAGACCAGGGCAAAGCGGCTGGCACAAGCCGCTGCTCATGAAAAAAAGATCCAAGGAACTCCCCACATGTATCGCCATACCCCCAGACCTGCCCAATTCTTGTTGACCGCTGCTGCCCTGGTGCTGCTGGGCATCGGCGCGGCCCAGGCCCAGCAGGACACGCTGGCCAAGATCAAAAGCACCAGCACAGTGACCATGGGCGTGCGGGAGGCATCGGGCGCGATGTCCTTCACCACCGGCAATGGCAAGTACGCTGGCTTTCATGTCGACGTGTGCGAGCGCGCCCTGCAGGGGGTGCAGAAGGCGCTGGGCCTGCCGCGCCTCGATATCCAGTACCAGATGGTGACGGCTCAGAACCGCATTCCGCTTCTGACCAATGGCACGGTGGATGTGGAGTGCGGCACCACCACGAACAATGTGGCACGCCAGAAGGAAGTGGCCTTTGCGCCGACCCTGTATGTGGAAGAGGTGCGCACGGCGGTGACCGTTGCCTCGGGCATCACCTCTGCCGATCAACTGGCTGGCAAGAGCGTGGCGGCCACGGCAGGTGCCACTGCGGTGCCCCTGGTGCGCAAATATGCCAAGGAAAAGGGCCTGGACATCCAGCTGCTGGTGGCCAAGGACAATGCCGAATGCTTCATCATGCTGGAGAGTGGCCGCGCGCAGGCCTGTGTGGCAGACGGGCAGATTCTGGCCACCGGCATCGCACGCATGCGCGAGCCGGGCAAGTACCGCGTCGTGGGCGAGCCTTTCAATGTGGAGCCGCTCGCCATCATGATGAGCAAGGATTCGCCCGAGTTCAAGAAACTGTTCGATGCACAGATCGCCAGCCTTTCTGTCAGCGGCGAGATTGCCAGGATCTATGACAGGTGGTTCATGCAGCCGATCCCGCCCAATGGCATCACGGTGAACCTGCCGGCATCGGCCAACACCCAGGCGGCTTGGGCCCAGCTGTCGGACAAGCCCATGGAGGCCTACCAGGTGGCCAGGCCCTGAACGGGTGAGTATGATTCAAAAATGAGAGCTGCTCGTGCTCGCCCATCTTTGGTTTCAAACCATAAACCCATTGAAACCCAAGACAGTCAAGCGCGAGCAGCTCTTGTTTTGATGGTGTGACAGACGTCAGCGCTTGATCATCGGCAAATCAATGTATGGCTTCCGTGCCGCGTTGCGAACTGCTGGGTTCGGCCGCCACATCAAAGGCGATGAATGACAGGCACAGCTGCACGCCCAGAATGAGGGGCAGCGCGCTGAACATGACGGTGCCCGCAGGCGTGACCATGCCCATCGCGAGAGACTTGCCCCACTGGTACAGGCCAAACCCCATTCCCCAGGCGATCAGGCCCAGGCCCAACGGCAGCTCCAGGGATGCGACCGACATGCCGCGCAGGTAGTAGTTGTAGAAAATGCGCTTGAAGAAGTTGCGGATATGGCCCGCAAAGAACTCGCCCAGGATCTGGGTGATCTTGAGGTTGCTGAATTCCGTTTCGTATTTGGCGTCCATCGGCACATCAAGAACGACGGCACGCACGGTGTTCAGCCGGAACAGCATGTCGGTTTCAAAGAAGTAGCTGCGGCTGATCTTGTGCAGCGGCAACTGGGCCGCCGTGCTGGCCGCGATGGCGGTGTAGCCATTGGTGGGGTCAAAGCTGCTCCAGTATCCCGACGAGAACTTGGCCATGAAGGACAGCACCGCATTGCCCAGGATGCGGATCTTGGGCATGCGCGATATCTTCTCCAGGTTGTAGAAGCGGTTGCCCTTGGTGTAGTCGGCCCGGCCGCTGACAATGGGCGCCACAAAGCGCGGCAGCAGGCTCGGGTCCATCTGTCCGTCGCCGTCGATCTTGACGATGATGTCAAAGCCATCGTCGATCGCCGCGCGGTAACCGGCCATCACCGCGCCGCCCACGCCCAGGTTCACCTCGTTGAACAGCACGCTCACGCGGGGATCGCGGTTGTTCTCCTGCACGTAGCGGCCGCTGCCGTCGGGGCAGCAATCGTCGACGACATAGATGCGATCCACCTCGGGGCCGATGGCCTGGATGACCGCAAGAATATGCCGCGTGACCTTGTAGCTGGGAATGACGACAGCGATGGTGGAGGCGGGAGGGGGCGTTGTGGTGGATAGGCTCATGGTGGGTCGCAAGGTCTGTCACTGTGGCGGGCCAGATCCTCGCTGCTGGCGTACTACGCGTCTCTCAAGCGCACGATTGTTGCACAGCTGGGCGCCGCCACCGGCGGCGGCCGGTTGTCACAGGCCCAGCACCTGCGCAAACACCTTCGCATCGACGTTGCCGCCCGTCATGGCGAGGCCCACCGTCTGCCCTGCAATGGCGGCCTGCTCCTGCAGGGCGGCGGCAAGTGCGGCAGCGCCTGCGCCTTCGGCCACATTGTGGGTGCTGGTGAACAGCAGTTGCATGGCATTGGCGATTTCGTCATCGCTCACCGCCACCACGCGATCGAGGTGCTGGCGCAGGATGGCGAGCGCCTGCGGATCGGCGCGGCGCACGGCCATGCCGTCGGCAATCTGTGTGGTGACCGCAGCGTCGACCACTTCGCCGGCGGCGATGGAATCGCGGTAGGTGGTGGCACCAGTGCTGACCACGCCGACAATGCGCACCGGGTGCTGCAGGGCCAGCTTGGCCGCCACTGCCGCGCAGGCGCCCGAGCCCAGGCCAATGGGCACGTAGGCCGTGTGCATATCGGGTACGGCGCGCAGAAACTCCCACCAGTAGGTGCTGACGCCGCTGACCAGGTCTGCATGGAAGCTGGGCACCATGTGGGCGCCACGTTGCTCCGCCAGCGCGATGGCATGTTCGCGTGCAGCCTGAAAATCATCGCCGTGCTCGATGAGGGTGGCGCCCAGCGCGCGCATGGCGGCGTTCTTTTCGATGGAGTTGCCGTGCGGCACCACAATGGTGCAGCGCACGCCATGGCGGCGCGCAGCCCAGGCGATGCTCTGGCCGTGGTTGCCACGGGTGGCGCTGATGACTTCGGCAGGCAAGGTGTTGCGAGCGGCCATCTGCGCAAAATAGGTCAGGCCGCCACGGATCTTGAAGGCGCCCACCGGCGTGTGGTTTTCGTGCTTGAGCCAGCAATGGGCGCCGAGCTTTTCGCTGAGCAGCTGCCAGTGGTATTGCGGCGTGGGCTGGAACTGGTCATAGACCACGCGGGACGCGGCTTCGATATCGGCGAGGCTGGGCAAGGCGGAATGCGGCATGAGAGCTCCTGCGGTCGTTGTCTATCAAGGCGGAGTGGATGCGTTGCTGCGCAGCGTCACCAGCCCCTTGGGGGTCTGCAGGTGTGCGGCCAGAGCAGGCTAGGCACCACCTTGCACCTGTATCGGGGCGTCCACAGGCAGATTCAGCGCCAGCAGTGCGGCGCGCAGTGTGCCTGCCTGCGGATGCTGCAGCTCCAGGCCCAGCAGTTGCACGCCCTGGTCCTGCATGCTGGCTTCGGGGTGGATGGCGCCCCAGCGGATCAGGGTGGGCAGGCAGCCGTCCAGCAACCGCTGCCCGTCGCTGCGCAAGCCGATCTGCCATTCCAGCAGGCCGCGCGGCGTCTGTCTGCTGGCGGCCTGCGGCGCGCCTGCAGGCAAATCCAATGCGCGCAAGGCCTCGGTGCTGGCGGCGATATCGGGTACGCGTGCCACCCAGTGGATCAACTGCGGTCCATGCTGCGTGACCGACGCGCGCAGCCAGGCGGCATCCATGTCGAACCAGCGTTTGTCAAACGGGGCGGTTGGCGGAACGCCTTCGGGATCAATCGCGATGATTTCGAGGTACGAGGCCGCAAACGCATCGCTGCTGGTGCGCAGCAGGCGGTTGTGCGTGCCCATGAAGGCGTGGCGCCCACCCGCTGCGGGCGTGACGCCCAGCGTGTCTTCGCACCATTGCACGCCTTCTTCCAGCGTGGCGGCCATCACCACCAGATGGTCGAGCTGGGAGATTGTCGACATGGAGGTGGATGAATTCATAGCTGCACCGTGCCGCTGATGCAGGCAGTGACCTGACCGCCAACCCAGGCCTGGCCGCCCCCGTCCTGCGTGATGAATACCTGGCCTGACCGGTCCAGGTTGATGCCCTGGCTGGCGGTGTAGGGCGCTTCGATGTGGCCGTCGGCCAGCAGCCATTGCGCGAGGCTCGCGTTCAGGCTGCCGGTGATGGGGTCTTCGCTCATCGTGGCGCCGGTGTTGAACCACACGCGTACCTCCAGATCCGGGTCGGCGGCAGCGGGGCTGGCAGGTGCACTGCTGGAAAACGCCTGGGCTTCTCGGCTGGCGCGACCAATCAGGGCCCGACCAGCCTGGGGGTAGCGCGCTGCCACGGCCAGTTCCGTGCCCAGTGCGTGCAGGGCGGCTGCGTCAGGCTGCAGCGCAAATACGGTATCGGGTTCATCGACCAGAAGGGCCCAGAACAGCGGGCCGTTGTTCAGCTTTTGCCGGGCAATGACCTGGTCAGCACGCAGGCCGGCAGCCTGCAACAGGGGCGCGAGTTCGGCATCGCTGATGCTGCTGCGCGCAAGTGCAGGCGCTGCAAAGGCCAGCTGGCCGCCTGTGCCCAGGCCTGAGCCTGTCGCGTTGGCTTGCGGATTCATCCGCAACGGCACCAGCCCCTTGGCGCATTCCTGCACCACGGTGCCGGGTTTGCGGGGCTTGCCGCCTGCAGCCAGCCAGGCGTAGCAGCTGCCCAGCGTGGGGTGGCCTGCAAAAGGCAACTCGCCACCCGGTGTGAAGATGCGCACGCGGTAGTCGGCTTCCGCCTGGGTGGGTGGCAGCAGAAAGGTGGTTTCGGACAGGTTGGTCCAGCGAGCAAAGGCCTGCATGGCCTCGTCACTCAGGCCTTCGCTGTCGAGCACCACGGCCAGCGGATTGCCGCGGTACGCGGTCTCGGAGAACACATCGACCTGCATGAAGGCGCGTGTACGCATGGGAAATCCCTTTCTTGAAGATTCAGAAAACGACCTGGCCCGTCACAACGCTGTGCACCTGGCCTTGCACCCAGATCTGGCCGCCCGCATAGGCGCTATCGGCCACAAGGCGCATGCGGCCTGCACGGCCGATGGCTGCGCCTTGCTGCACGCGGTATGGCAAGGCAATGTGCCCGGCAGCGCTGAGCCATTGGGCCAGGCTGGCGTTCAGGCTGCCGGTGGCGGGGTCTTCGGCAATGCCGTGGGCGGCCAGGGTGATGCCGCGCACTTCCAGTACGGGCTCGGCATCGCTGCCTGCGCTGCTGCCCGGGGGGTGAATGGCGCACAGCCCGGCTTTGACGCCCAGCGCGCGTAGCGCAGCCGCGTTGGGCTGGGCGCGTGGCAAGCTATCGATATGGCGCATCAGCAGGCCCATCCAGCGCGATCCGTTGTCCAGCCACTGGGCGGCGATCAGGTCATCGGCCTGCAGTTGCAGGGCAGCGAGCACCTGCGCCTGCAGGCTGGCGGGCACATCGCTGCGCTGCAGTGGCGGCGCGGCAAATGCCAGGCCTTCTGAGCCAGCGCTACCCGCAGCAGCCACGCGGGCAATGGTGACGAGGCCCTTGGCGCATTCCTGCACCACCACCTGGCTTTGGCGTGGCGTGCCGCCCGCGTTCAGCCAGGCCTGGCAACTGCCCAGCGTGGGATGGCCGGCAAACGCCAGCTCGCCCGCCGGGGTGAAGATGCGTACACGGTAGTCGGCACCGGCGGCTGCGCCCTCGGCCGTGGGCGGCAGCAGGAAGGTGGTTTCCGACAGGTTGGTCCAGCGAGCAAAATCCAGCATGGCGGCATCGCTGATGCCTTCGCCGTCCAGAACGACGGCCAGGGCATTGCCTTGCAGGGGGTGGTCGGAAAATACATCGAGCTGGGTGAATCGGCGGGGGTGCATGGGAAGTTGTTTTGCTATGAAGATTGAATGCATGGCGCGCACTGGGCATGCGCTGCTGGCCAATTTTGCTTGAATTTATTCGAGTGTGATATCGAGCACGCCCCGTGTGGCTGGCCGGGTCAGCAGTGCGGCAAACCAGCGCTCCACATGCGGGTAGTGGGGGCGCTGGTAGTCGGCGGCGGGCAGGTTCCACCAGCGGTGCACGTCGCAGGCGGCGGGGATGTCGGCCATGCCGAAATGGTCGCCCTGCAGGTAGGCGTGGGTGGCCAGATGCCGGTCCAGCAGTTGCAGCAATGGCTCCATCGCAGCAATGGACGCAGCAATTTTCTGCGCATCGCGCTGCTCCGGGGACATGCGGATGAGCTGGATGAACGCATCGCGCCCGGCGGGGTTCAAGGTGGTCTGCTGCCAGTCCATCCAGCGCTCGGCATCAAAGCGTTGGGCCAGGGCTGCCGGATACAGTACGCCGGGAGAGTAGCGCGCGCACAGATAACGCACGATCACGTTCGACTCGAACAGGCTCACCCGGAAGGCGCCTTCGCCGTCTTCGATGGCTGGCACCATGGCATTGGGGTTGCGGGCCAGAAACTCGGGCGTATGCGTTCCGCCAAATTTGCCGCCGGTGTCGATGCGCTCGAACGGCACGCCCAGTTCCTGCACAGCCCAGACGACTTTGCGCACATTGATGGAGGAGATGCGGCCCCAGATTTTCAGCATGAGTGGCTTTCGGATGGTGATAAGAGAGGCTTTGCCCAGGCCCTGGGCAAAGCAGTGGCCAGGCCTTTGCAGGGCAACCTGGCCAGATCGGTGCAAGGGCCTATTGCTGCGCCAGGGTGGCGCGCACGGTGTCGGCCAAGGCCTTGATGGCGATGTGAATCTGCTCTTCAGAGGCCGTCACATACGACAGGCGCATGGTGCGGTGGTCCGGGTTGGCTGCATAGAAGGCGGAGCCGGGAACATAGGCTACGTTGCGCTCCACGGCTGCGGGCAGCATCTTCACGGTGTCCACGCCCTCGGGCATGCGCAGCCACAGGAACATGCCGCCGACGGGCCGGGTCCATTGCACGTCGATGCCCGCGAAATGCTCCTCCAGTGCGGCCAGCATGGCATTGCGCTGCTTTTTGTACAGCGCGCGAATGGTGGGCACATGCCGCTCCAGGAAACCGTCCTTGATCACCTCTGCCACCATGCGCTGGTTGAAGCTTGGGGTGTGCAGATCGGCGGCCTGCTTGGCCTGCAGCAGCTTGGGGTAGATGGCCTTGGGCGCCACGATGTAGCCCAGGCGCAGGCCCGGAGCCAGCACCTTGGAGAACGAGCCCAGGTACAGGCCACCGTCCGGGTTGCGTGCGGTCAGCGGCGCGGCGGGCTCCTCGTCGTACCACAGGTCGCCATAGGGGTTGTCTTCCAGAAACGGTACGCCCAGTTCGGCAAGGCGCTCCACCACGGCCTGGCGGCGGGCATCGTCCATCGTGCGGCCCGTGGGGTTCTGGAAATTGGGCAGCAGGTAGATCAGGCGGGCTTTTTGCGCGCCTGTGCCCACCTTGCGCTCCAGATCGGCGGGGATCACGCCGTGCTCGTCGCTGTCCACGCCCACCACTTCCGGCTGCTGGGGAGAAAAAGCTTGCAGGGCGCCCAGATAGGTGGGTGTTTCCACGAGCATGCGGCTGCCTTCATCGAGCATGATCTTGCCGACCAGATCCAGCCCTTGCTGGGAGCCGGTGGTGATCAGCACCTGTTCCGGGCTCACGTCCCAGGGCAGTTGCTGGGCAATGAATTCGCGCAGCGGGGCGTAACCTTCGCTGGCTGCGTACTGCAGCGAAGAAGCGCCGTCTTGCAGCAGCACCTTGTCCGCAGCGTTCTTGAAAGCGTCGATCGGAAAGGTCTTGGGGGAGGGAAGGCCTCCCGCCAGGCTGATGATGCCGGGCTTTTCGGTCACCTTCAGGATCTCGCGGATCACGGAAGGGTTCATGGTGGAGGCACGTTTTGCCAGGGTCCAGTTGTTCATTTTTTTCCTCGTACGGTGCGCCGTCTGCACAACGCATCGCCAGATACATCCAATCAAATACTCAAATGCAGGGCTGTGAAACAGCGGCTTTTGAGGTTGCAATAGGGCGGTTGCCGGGCGTCCGGGAGTGCGCTCGGCGGGCGGCAGCCGCCTGCCAGCTTGTGGCTGGCGTGTTGATCGTCGTCATTGTCCGTCCGATGGCGGAGGCCACATGGACAGCCAAGCGAAGTTCCACCCCGCCAAGGGGCAGCGATGGGAGGGTGCGGGCTGTGGTGTGGAGGGCTGTCGTCATGGGACTGAACGGTGGTGTGAAGCCGGTTGGGGTTGGAATGGGCAGGCTCAGGCCTTGATCATCCAGACTGCAGTCAACACCAACACCAATGCCATGGCGCGGTTGAACCACAGCAGGCGCTGGCCCTGGGCCAGCCAGGTGCGCAGCAGGGCGCCGACGGATGCATACAGCAAATTGCTGGCAAATGCGTAGAGCAGCATGATGGGCACGACGATGGCCAGGCGCATGAGTTGGTCTTCGAAACCGACAATCCAGCCCGCAACAATGGCCAGGGCCAGCAGCCAGGCCTTGACGTTCACGAACTGCAGGCACACGCCCTGCCAGAAGCCGATCAGGCTGGCGTCCTTGGCTTCGGCGAGCTTGCCGCTGCCGCTCAATTTGTAGGCCAGCCACACCAGGTAGGCAATGCCTACGGCCTTGATGGCGGTCTTCATCACAGGTGCCGCCATCACCAGGGCACCGACGCCACTGGCGCACAACAGCAGCAATGCGCACCAGCCCACCGGAACGCCCCACACAAAGCGCATGGCGGGCCTGAGCCCCCAGTTGGCGCCCATGGCGGCTGCCATGGTGGTATTGGGGCCGGGCGTAAAGCTCATCGCCGTAGCCAATACGAGAAAGGCGGTGAAATCGACAATGGTCATGGTGGTGGTCATCTTGTGGTCGTACAGGTGAGCGGATTCGTCATTCTGGCAAGAGACGCACCAGCGCGGCATCGCTGCCGTGACAGGGCGGCACGCCTGCCACGCCCGCCACGCCTGAGAGGCCGCGAAAGGCGATTGCCGCTCTCTGTACTTGCGATTACTATAGAGGTGAGACCAATACAGTGCCAATACAGATGTACTGCCAAGCGCGCAAACTGTATCGGTGCCAACGCTGATACACCATGCTGACCCGCGATGCCACCCATACGCTGACCGAACAATTGGCGGCCCGTTTTGCCGAGCGCATCCGTTCGCGGCTGCTGCCCGCAGGCACCCGCCTGCCCTCGGTGCGCGCCTGTGCCGTCCAGCAGGGGGTGAGCCCCCATACGGTAGTGGCTGCCTACGATCTGCTACAGGCGCAGGGTTTGATTGAATCGCGTCGTCAGCGCGGTTTTTATGTTCGCGACTATGTAGAAAAATCGACGCAATCGTATGCAGGGAAAGCGCAAGCCGCTATCAAAAGCAGAACATTGAAAGATGCCGTTTCGCTCTCCTTGCCTGCTGCATCGGCGCGTATCAATGCCACCTCGCTCATTCGCGGCATGATGCACAAGGCCACGCACCCGCAGCCCGGGGCGGGCATGCTTCCCCCCGATTGGCTGCAGAACCAGTTTCTGCAATCGGCACTGCGCAAAGTGGTGGGCCTGGAAGAGTTGCGCACCATGTCCTGGGGCTATGGTGTGCCCATGGGCGATGAGATGCTGCGCGGCCTGCTGGCCGACCGGCTCAAAACCCTGGGCCTGCCGGTCAGTGCCGACCAGGTGATGACCACCGTGGGCGCGACGCAGGCGCTGGACATTGTCAGCCGCACGCTGCTCAAAGCGGGCGATGCGGTGATGGTGGAGGAGCCGGGCTGGTCTGTAGAGTTTGCCCGCCTGGCGGCACTGGGCATGCAGGTGCTGCCCGTACCGCGTGGCGCGGATGGCCCCGATCTGGCCACAATGCGCCGCTACTGCGAAACCCATGCGCCCAAACTCTATGTGAGTGTGAGCGTATTGCACAACCCCACCAGCTACAGCCTGCACCCGGCAGCGGCACACCATGTGTTGCAACTGGCCAAGGAATTCGGCTTTTATGTGGTGGAGGACGATACCTACAGCCATATCGCACCCGAGCATGCCACGCGCCTGTCGGTGCTCGACGGCTTGCAGCGCACCATCTATATCAGCGGCTTTGCCAAGATTCTTGCGCCCAACTGGCGCGTTGGCTATATGGCTGCACCGCCCGATATGGTGGACCGGATGCTCGACACCAAACTGCTGTCTACCCTCACGAGTCCAGCCATCATGGAGCGCGCCATGGCCCTGTGCATCGAAAACGGCCAACTGCGTCGCCACATTGAGCGTGTGCGCACCCGCCTCGTACAGGCCAGAAAGCACAGTGTGCAACTGGCACAGCAGGCGGGCTGCCAGTTTGTGACCGAACCCGCCGGTATGTTCGGCTGGGTCGACACCGGCATGGACACCGAAGTGCTGGCCCAGCGCATGCTGGACGAAAACTACCTCATCGCTCCCGGCACCCTGTTCTATGCGAGTCGCCAGCCCTCCTCGCTCATGCGCATCAACTACGCCTGTACGCAGGATGCGGCATTCTGGAATATCTACCAAAGGGTGCGGGCGGAGTTTCCGCAGGCAGATGGCGCACCCATGGCCTGACTATCCCGGGCAAACCAACTGCTCTCGAAATTGAAGTTGTGGAGCGCTTTCAGCGTTTGCTGGAGAGACATTGGCCATTTATCGATATTCTCCCGATAAGATAGAGAAAAATGATTAGAAACCTATCGAGCAGGCTATCCATGGATAGGTGAGGCGGGTTCTGCCTGCTATGGTTTTTGATGGTCTGGCGCGCTCCATTGGGGGCGGATGATCGATTTTTATTGAATAAACAAAAAAAGGGGATTCTCATGAAAGCACGCCGCGCATTGCAAGCGCTATGTATCGCAGCCAGTGTGCTGGGCGCCATGCCCAGTCAGGCGGCTCGCAGTTTTACCCCGCAGCCGGGTACCTGGGTGGTGACGAGTGAGCTCAATGGCAAACCGGGGCGCGGCCTCGCGATTGATGTACAGGGCAATGCATTTTTGATGCAGGTTTTTGCATACGATGCCTCGGGCGCGGCAACCTTCTACACGGCGATGGGCACCCTCGATGGAGGTGCCGTGACGGCACCGCTGATCCGCTACGTGGGAGGGCGTTCATTTGGTGGTGAACCTCGTTCTGCGGAATTTCGTGAATCACTGGGGAATGTGGTGCTGCGTTTCACCGATGGGCTGCATGGTGTGGTGCAGTTTCCAGGCGAGCCAGAACTGGCCATTCAGCGATTCGCCGTGATGAGCACGGAGTTCGAGACCCTGTATGTGAGGCCTGCAGCCATTTCGCCGCGCAGCTTTCGGATGGTTGGGTTGGACGGCAACGGACAGCCAGCCATGGCCTGGGATGCGCAGCTCGTCAGCGGCGCCGGGATTCAGCGCCAACTGCTGTTGAAGCAAACGACTGCCGGGGCCAATGCGCCTCAGCAGAAGCTGGCCTGCTCACGGCGCGAGGGAATGGATGCCTATGACTGCAAGGCGCAGGAGCCGGCTGCGGCGGGCTCTTCGGACTCGCGTGTGAGCCAGGCTTCCTTGCGCTTCTCGGGGCCGGATGTGCAGGGCGCGGTGGAGGCAACTGGCGCCGTGGGTGGGCGCTTTGGGGTGCAAGGCGAGATGATGGTGGGTGGCACGATCAGTGCATGGGGCGATTGCTCGGAAGGCGCCTACACCTATATGCAAGATATATCGTGCTACTCAGGCGACGTTCAGATTCCTTCCAATGGCACGTGGATGGTGACGGATGAAATCAATGGAAAGCCCGGGCGAGGAATCGCCGTCGATATTCAGAATGGACTGGCGATTGCGCAGGTGTTCAATTATCTGGGCAATGGTGGCGCAACCTTCCATATGGGAAGCGGTGCGTACTCGGAGCAGGAAACCCGGTTGGCCCTGCAGCGTTACGAAGGTGGGCGTGCCATTGGTGGGGTCATGCAGTCCGCTGTTCTGGCCAACAGCCCGGGTGATATGACGCTGGGGTTCTACCGTCTGGACGACCGCACCAAACGCGGTCTGCGCACAGAGGGCGTGGTTCGGTTTCCGGAGGAAAATCAGAAAAGCACCATTCGCGTGGTGCTGGAAGACCAGTCCACGCTCGCACTCAGGCTCAGTGGCCAATGGCTGATGAACTTTCAACCACCTGGCGGGCAAGCGGGTATGCCAATGGCGCAGGTGGTCACCTTTAATCAAGACCAGGGCGATGTGGTGGCAAGCACCGACGGAGCTGTGCAGTGCCGACCGGTGCAAAACATTGCGGCCTCTGCCGAAGTCATTTGTGACTGGCATGCCGATGCAGGCAAGGGGGCCGTATTGGGTAGCGCACATTTTGTACTGCAACCCAACAACCGCACCACATCTGCCATGCGCATCCGGGATCAGCACGGCAATCTGACGGGGCTGGGCGCGTGGGAGTGAGGCTGGCCGCCGGTAGTCGCATGGCGCCCCTGCGGTGACTATAGAAAGAAAGCAAAAGGCACACCAGCGCTCCGTTGGTGTGCCTTTTGTTGTTGTGGCCGTGGAGTTTTAGCCTGCCAACTCTTCCCAGCGCATCAGCGCTTCCAGCAACTCCTCTTCAATCACCGCATCGCGCTGCTGCAGGCTAACGGCGCGCTCATAGTCGCTGTTGTAGAGTGAGCCGTCGGCCAGCTCCGCCTGAATCGCTTTCTGCTCGGTTTCCAGTGCCGCGATGCGGGCAGGCAACTGATCGAGTTCGCGCTGGTCCTTGTAGCTGAGCTTGCGCTTGGGCTGGGCAACTGGCGCGGCGGCGGAAGTCGTGGTCGGTGCAGGTGCTGCGGTCTTGGCCTCTTTTGCTTCTTTGGCGGCTTTGCTGGCCTGGGCATTGGCTTGCTGCTCTGCAATCTCGCGTGAGCGGCGAGACTGGATCAGCCAGTCCTGTACCGAGCCTTCATATTCGCGCCAATGGCCGTCACCCTCTGCGGCGATGATGCTGGTGACCACATTGTCGAGAAAGGTGCGATCGTGGCTGACGAGAAACACCGTACCGTCATACTGCTGCAGCAGCTCTTCCAGCAGATCAAGCGTGTCGATATCGAGGTCGTTGGTTGGCTCGTCCAGCACCAGCACATTGGCCGGGCGTGCAAACAGCCGGGCCAGCAGCAGGCGGTTGCGCTCGCCGCCCGAGAGTGAGCGCACCGGCGAATTGGCTCTGGCTGGCGAGAAAAGAAAATCGCCCAGATAGCTCTTCACATGCTTGCGCTGGTTGCCGATCTCGATCCATTCGCTGCCGGGGCTGATGAAGTCTTCCAGCGTTGCATCCAGATTGATGGCATCGCGCATCTGGTCAAAATACGCCACCTGCAGATTGGCGCCTTGGCGGATGCTGCCGCTATCGGGAGCCAGCTCGCCCAAAATCATCTTCAACAAGGTGGTTTTGCCCGCGCCATTGGGGCCGATCAGGCCGACCTTGTCGCCGCGCAGCACCGTGGTGCTGAAATTGCGCACAATCTGCCTGTCGCCAAAGGCTTTGCTCACATTCGTCAACTCTGCAACGATCTTGCCCTGGTAGCCATTGCTCATCCCTGAAGCAATATCCATCTTCACACTGCCCAGGGCTTCCCTGCGCGATTCGCGGTTGGCGCGCAGGGCCTTCAGGCGCTCGATACGGCTCTGGCTGCGTGTGCGGCGAGCCTCCACACCTTTGCGGATCCAGACCTCTTCCTGGGCCAGCAGTTTGTCGGCCTTGGCGTTGATGACGGCCTCCTGCGCCAACTGCTCTTCTTTTTGAAGCAAGTACTGCGCAAAATTGCCTGGATAGCTGCGCAACTCACCGCGGTCCAGTTCCACAATGCGTGTGGCGATTGCGTCCAGAAAGGCGCGGTCGTGGGTAATGGTGACAACGCTGCCCTTGAACTCCTTGAGCAGATCTTCCAGCCAGGCGATCGAATCCAGATCCAGGTGGTTGGTGGGTTCATCCAAAAACAGCACATCGGGCCGGGCCACTAGAGCCTGGGCGAGGGCCACACGCTTCTTGACCCCGCCAGACAGCGTGCCTACGACCGCTTGACCATCCAGGTGCAGGCGCTGCAGGGTCTCCTCTACCCGCTGCTCCCAGTTCCAGGCGTCATACGCTTCAATTTGCGACTGCAGCGCATCCAGGTCTTCGCCTTCAGCGGCGGCGAAGTAGCGATCGCGAATGGCTGTGATCGCAGCCAGACCGTCGGAAGCGGCCTGGAAGATCGTGTGCGCGAGATTCAGATCGGGCTCCTGCGCCACATAGGCGACCCGTACGCCGTTCTGCACCTGCAGAGTGCCATCATCGGCCTTCTCCATGCCGGCAAGAATCTTCAGCAATGAAGACTTGCCCGCGCCATTGCGGCCAATCAATCCAACGCGTTCCTGCGATTCCAGCGAAAAATCTGCGTGGTCCAGCAAAGCAACATGGCCAAAGGCCAGCTGCGCATCTAATAAGGTAATCAATGCCATGTTGACTCTATTATCTGGTGCGCGGGGCGCTGGCTTGGAATGAGGGAGATCGAGAGACGCCGCCATGCCACGTGCGGCAATGCTGTCATGACCGCGTCATGTTCAACGGATCCAATAAAAAATTTCCTCCAACCTCACCAACGCATGGTGGAAACCCTATACAATACGCTTCATCGACAGCACAACGCCTTGCGAAGCTGCCAGACTCGAAAGAGCGCGGTTCGCGAGGTTTGTTTTTTGGTGGTGGCGACAAGTTGGGTGGCGGATGATTTCTTTCGCAACTTCTTCTGGTTGTCAAAACCTGTGCTACAATGCAAGGCTTCGCTGATTGCAGCGAGTTGGTCCAAGAGGGCTGGTGAGATCGAGAGATGGTCGCTGGCTGGGTTGGATGGGTCTTTAAAAATTAACA